>JBGPOV010000025.1:0-37992 GCA_041488255.1 Gammaproteobacteria bacterium
CACTCAGGAAAGAAGCATATCTGGCGGAGGGTGAGGGATTCGAACCCCCGGTGGGTCGCCCCACAACGGTTTTCAAGACCGCCGCATTAGACCGCTCTGCCAACCCTCCGAGAACGGGCCGAATAATACCGCTTTGGGTCTCCTTCAACCAACCCGGGGTTGAAACTTTCACGCAGCTGACCTACTCTCAATCCCTGATTGGTTGAGGCACGGAGGCCTGACTACTATGCAACCCGAACTTCGAATACCGGCCCAGTCGCCCGTATTGGCGGCCGAACAGAACAAGGTCCTGCGCAACACCTACATGCTGCTGGGACTGTCCATGATCCCGACGGTAATCGGCGCCTGGGTGGGGGTGAACACGAGCTTCGCCTGGATGGCGCAGCACCCGATTGCCGGCCCGCTGATCATGCTCGCGGTGATCTTCGGGACGCTGTTCGCCGTCAGCGCACTGCGCAACAGCATATGGGGCGTGGTCGCGATGCTGGCGTTCACGTTCCTGATGGGCTGGTTCCTCGGGCCCATGCTGCAATACGCGCTGCACTTCCGCAACGGCGCGCAGTTGATCGGACTGGCGGCCGGAGGGACGGGCGCAATCTTCTTCGGCTTGGCCAGCTACGTCACGGTGACCAAGCGGGACTTCAGCTTCCTGGGGAAGTTCCTGTTCGTGGGCCTGATCCTGCTGGTGCTGGGTGCAATCGCCAACCTCTTCTTCCAGGTGCCAGCGGCGTCACTCACTATCTCGGCTGTGGCCGTGGTCCTGTTCGCAGGCTATATCCTTTATGACGTGAGCCAGGTCGTGAACGGAGGCGAGACCAACTACGTGATGGCGACACTCAGGATCTACATCGATATCTACAACATCTTCGTGAACCTGTTGAACCTGCTGCTTGCCTTCGCCGGCAATCGCGACTAGCGGCAGGGCGTTCGGTGCCTGAGCGGGGCTGCGGCGGCAGCCCCGTTTTCATTCCGGCCGGGCGAAAAGGGCGATCGACTCGACGTGGGAAGTGTGCGGGAACATGTTCACCACCCCCGCAGCGCACAGTCGGTAGCCCTTATCGTGCACCAGGATGCCCGCATCACGTGCCAGCGTGGCAGGATTGCAGGAGACGTATACGATCCGTCGCGGTCCGTCCGGGTCCAGAGCCTGGACCAAGGCGTGCGCCCCGTTGCGCGGAGGATCGATCAGCATCTGGTCGAAGCAGCCCAGCCGCGCGAGCAGCGCCGCCGGAGTCTCGAACAGGTTGGCTGCAATGAACTGCGTCCTATGCGCGAGTCCGTTGGTCTTCGCGTTGTCTGCGGCACGCGCCAGCAGCTCTGCACTGACGTCCACGCCGACCACAGAGGCGCCTCGGCGTGCGATGGCGAGGCTGAAATTGCCCAGCCCGCAGAACAGGTCGGCGACACGCACGCCGCCTCGCAGCTCGAGCAGCGCGATCGCCCGTCGCACCAGGACACGGTTGACAGCGAAGTTGACCTGGGTGAAGTCGTTCGGCCCGAAGCGCAACGTCAGGTCGAACTCGGGCAGCCGATACAGCAGCGGTCGCGCGGTCATGGGATCGAGCGGGTGGCTCGAGTCCGGACCGGCCGGCTGTACGTAAATGTCGACACCGTGGCGGGCCGAGAATGCGCGCATACGCGCCGCGTCGGCCTCGGGCAGCGGGTCGAGCACGCGCAGCACCAACGCTTCGGTTTCGTCCCCGACCGCCACTTCGATCTGCGGAATGCGGTTGCCCAACGCAAGTCCGGAGATCAACTCACGCAGCGGGTCGATAAGGGCCGAGATGCGGGGCGGCAGCACCTCACAGGAGTCCATGTCGACGACCCGGCGCGCACGCCGCTCGCGAAAGCCCACCAGCGCACCGCCTTTCTTGGCCACGTGTCTGACGGACAGGCGCGCGCGCTGCCGGTAGCCCCAGTAGGGACCCTGGATTGGCGACAGCAGCGTGTCGGGCTCGACCTTGCCGATGCGCGCGAGGCTGTCTTCCAGCACCCTCTGCTTGACCGCGACCTGGGCGCGCGGCTCGAGGTGCTGGAGGCTGCATCCGCCGCAGCGCTCATAGTGAGGACAGCGAGGCATGACCCGCGCACTGCTCTCGCGCAACACGCGTGTGAGGTTGGCCAGGTCAAAAGTGTGCTTGCACCGCCAGCGCTGGGACTCGACCACCTCGCCGGGTAGCGCACCGTCGACGAACACGATTTTGCCGGCGGCGCGCGCCACGCCGCGCCCGTCTTGAGCCAGCGACAGGACCTGCGCCCCAGGCGCCTCAGCGGGCGGCGAGGCGGCCGGAGCTGGAAGTGGAATCGCGCTGCCAGGCACGGATGAACTCCTGCCAGTGAGCGGCGGCAGAGCTTGCCAGGACGTCGTAGGCCAGATCGATCTCGCGCTCGTACTGCTGCTGGGTCAACAGTCCACGCAGGAGCTGGAAACGCAGGAACACGAAATAGGTATTGGCGGCGTCGGTCTCGCAGTAGCTGCGGATGGCCACGAGCTCGCCGCGCTGAAACGCTTCCCAGACCTGCGAACCTTCCATCCCCAGCTTGCCGGGAAAGCCGAGCAGCCGCGCCATCTCATGCAGTGGAGCGGCGGCTCGAGGCTGATAAAGCGCCAGCAGGTCCATCAGATCCAGATGGCGCATGTGATAGCGGCTGATGTAGTTGTTCCACTTGAAGTCGCGGTCGTCCTCGCCCAGATCCCAGTAGCGCCGTGCGCTCACCCGGTGTACCAGTGCGCGGTAGTGCAGGACCGGCAGATCGAAGCCGCCGCCGTTCCAGGACACCAGCTGCGGCGTGTATTTCTCGACGCCGTCGAAAAAGCGCTGCAGCAGCTCGCCCTCCGGCTCCTGCGCGTCGCCGAGCGACCACACGGTGAAGCTGTTGCGCTCGCGCAGTGCGCAGGAGATCGCAACCACCCGATGCAGGTGCAGCGGCAGGAAGTCGCTTCCGATCGCCTCGCGGCGGCGCTGAAACGCCAGCTCGGCCACGTCCGCATCGCTCATTTCCGACGGCAATCCATGGATGCGCCGCAAGCCGCCCGTGTCGGGGACGGTCTCGATGTCGAAGGCCAGGACCGGAGTCATGGGAAAAATTGAGGCGATAGGCATAGAATCTTAACAGTTCTGGCGGCAACAACTCGCGACGCCTAACATCCATAGGCGAACGCAGCAGAAGAGTCGGAGGCGGAGGTGAGCAAGGAAGCGCGCCTGTATGTGGCACAGCCCGCGGAGCCCGCGACACCCGGCTATGTGCGTCATCCCGGCCTGCAGCGCTGGGTGATGGAAGCCGCGCAGCTCACCCGGCCCGATCGCATCATGTGGTGCGATGGCTCGGAGTCGGAATACGATGCACTGTGCGCCGAACTCGTGCGCGCCGGAAAGCTGACTCCTCTGCATCCTGGCAAACGCCCCGGCAGCTTCGTGGCGCGCTCGGATCCTGCCGATGTGGCGCGGGTGGAAGATCGCACCTTCATCTGCAGCGTCCGCCAAAGCGATGCCGGTCCCACCAACAACTGGGTCGATCCGGTGCAGATGAAGGCGCACCTGCTGCAGCTGTTCGAGGGCTGCATGCGCGGACGTACCCTGTTCGTCGTGCCGTTCAGCATGGGCCCGGTCGGTTCTGCCCTGTCCCGAATCGGCGTACAGCTCACCGACTCAGCCTATGTCGCCGTTAGCATGCGCATCATGACGCGCATGGGGCGCGCGGCCGTCGAGGCACTGGGCGAGGACGGCGACTTCGTCCCCTGCCTGCATTCGGTAGGAATGCCGCTGGCGCCGGGGCAGCAGGACGTTCCCTGGCCTTGCAATCCCCAACACAAGTACATCGTCCACTTCCCCCAAGAAAACGCGATCTGGTCCTTCGGCAGCGGCTACGGCGGAAACGCGCTGCTCGGCAAGAAGTGCCTGGCCCTGCGCATCGCCTCCAGCATGGGGCGCGAGCAGGGCTGGCTGGCCGAGCACATGCTGATCCTCGGCGTGCAGGCGCCGGGCGGCGAGAAGATCTACGTCGCGGCCGCATTCCCCAGCGCCTGCGGCAAGACCAACTTCGCCATGCTGGTCCCGCCACCCGTATTGAGCGGCTGGAAGGTAACCACTATCGGTGACGACATCGCCTGGATCCGGCCGGGCCAGGATGGACGGCTGTACGCGATCAACCCGGAATACGGCTTCTTCGGCGTCGCCCCGGGCACCTCGTGGCAGTCCAATCCCAACGCGATGACCACCTTGGAGAAGAACTGCATATTCACCAACGTGGCGGTGACAGCCGACCACGATGTGTGGTGGGAAGGCATGACAGACGAGCTGCCGGCACGACTGACGGACTGGCGGGGTCACGGGTGGAGCCCGGAATCGGGCACGCCAGCCGCACACCCCAATGCGCGCTTCACCGCTCCCGCCTCACAGTGCCCGTGCCTCGATCCGGACTGGGAGAAGCCCGAGGGCGTGCCCATCTCGGCGTTCATCTTCGGCGGGCGGCGAAGCCACACGGTTCCTCTGGTCTACGAGTCCTTCAACTGGGCCGACGGCGTGTATGCGGCCGCGACCATGGGCTCGGAGACAACCGCTGCCGCAGCCGGCAAGGTAGGCGAAGTGCGGCGCGACCCATTCGCCATGTTGCCGTTCTGCGGCTACCACATGGGCGACTACTTCGACCATTGGCTGGAGCTGGGACGCAAGCTCGCAAGCCCGCCGCGCATCTTCTGCGTGAACTGGTTCCGCAAAGGCGTCGACGGCGGCTTCCTCTGGCCGGGCTACGGCGAGAACATGCGTATCCTCAACTGGATCGTCGAGCGCTGCAAAGGGCACGTCGGCGCTGTGGAAAGCGTGCTGGGCTGGATGCCGAGGAGGCAGGACCTGGAGTGGAGGGGACTCGACACCACGGCTCAGGCACGCTATGGGGACCTGATGACGGTGGAGCGCGACGCCTGGATCCGCGAGCTGCTGCAGCACGAGGAGCTGTTCGTGAGCCTCTACGACAAGCTGCCCAGAGAGTTCGTGCGCAAGCGCGAGCTGCTCCTGGCGAGCGTGTGGCGCTCGCCGGAGCGCTGGACCGTGCCGGATTGAAAAAGGCAGGCTAACCGAAGGCGCCGGTGGACAAATACCGGTCGCCGCGGTCGCACACGATCACGACGATGACCGCGTTGGCGACCTCTTTCGACAGTTCGAGCGCGGCCCACACAGCGCCGCCGGAAGACACGCCGGCGAACACACCCTCCTCCTGCGCCAGGCGCCGCATGGTGTCCTCCGCGTCGGCCTGGCTGACTTCGATAATGCGGTCCACGCGCTCGGGCTGATAGATCTTGGGCAGATATTCCTCGGGCCACTTGCGGATCCCGGGGATCTGGGAGCCCGGGGTCGGTTGGCAGCCCAAGATCTGGATGTCTGCGTTTTTCTCCTTGAAGAAGCGCGAACAGCCCATGATCGTTCCGGTGGTACCCATGCTGCTCACGAAGTGCGTCACCTGACCCCGGGTGTCACGCCAGATCTCCGGGCCCGTGCCCTCGTAGTGGGAGCGCGGGTTGTCGGGATTGGCGAACTGGTCGAGGATGCGCCCCTCGCCGCGCGCCTCCATCTGCTGGGCCACGTCGCGCGCCATCTCCATGCCACCGTCCTTGGGCGTGAGCACGATTTGCGCGCCAAACGCAGCCATGGTCGTGCGCCGCTCGGCCGACAGATGCTCGGGCATGACCAGCACCATGCGGTAGCCGCGCATCGCCCCCACCATGGCCAGCGCAATGCCGGTGTTGCCGCTGGTGGGCTCGATCAGGGTGTCGCCGGGCTTGATCTCCCCGCGCTCCTCGGCGTGGGCGATCATGGACAGTGCAGGGCGGTCCTTCACCGATCCCGCCGGGTTGTTGCCCTCCAGCTTGGCCAATATGATGTTGCTTGTCCGGCCCGGCAGCCGCTTGAGACGCACCAGTGGCGTGCCGCCGACGAAGTCGTCCAGCGTCTTGTACGGCGCGGCGGACGCGCTCAATTTTCCAGCAGCCACTTGACGTATCTCTCCACACCCTGCTCCACGCTCAGGAACGGCGCGGAGTAGGCCGCCCGCCGAAGCTGGCCGATATCGGCCTGCGTGTAGCTCTGGTACTTCTCCTTCAGACCGGCAGGGAATGCCGTGTACTCGATCAGCGCTTGCGCGCGCATCTGCTCCAGCTCGAGCGGCTGCTCGCCCTGGGACTCACGCAGCGCGTTGATTGTGGCGGCCGCCACCTGGTTGAAGCTCTGAGCGCGGCCCGTGCCCAGGTTGAAGATGCCCGAGTGCTCCGGGTGATCGAGGAAATGCAGGTTTACCTTGATGACGTCCTCGACCGACACGAAATCGCGTCGCTGCTCACCGGCCTCGAATCCACCGCTACCCTCGAACAGCTTGACGCGGCCCTCGGAGCGGTACTGGTTGAAGAAGTGGAACGCCACCGAGGCCATGCGTCCCTTGTGGGTCTCACGCGGGCCGTAGACGTTGAAATAGCGCAGGCCCACCACCTGCGTGGTGTTGTCGCTCCAACGCCGCCGCACCAGGTTGTCGAACAGGAACTTGGAGTAGCCATAAACATTGAGCGGCCGCTCGTAGGCGGGTTCCTCGCGGAACCCAGGACCGATGCCGTACACCGATGCGGACGAAGCGTAGATGAAGGGCACCTCCTCGGCCTGGCAGAAGTCGAGCAGTTCGGCGGAGTAACGATAGTTGTTCTCCATCATGTAGCGCCCGTTGCTCTCCATGGTGTCGGAGCAGGCGCCTTGATGCAGGACCGCACTCAGCTCGCCGTCGTAGGCGCCCTGAGCGAGCTTGCGCAGGAATTCCTCCTTGTCCAAGTAATCGGCGATGCGGCAGTCCACAAGGTTGCGGAACTTGTCGCCGCGCGTCAGGTTGTCAACGGCGATAACGTCGTCCTCGCCGCGGTCATTGAGGACCTTCACCAAGTTCGACCCGATGAAACCTGCGGCCCCGGTCACGACGATCATCTGCGAGCTCCCGTAGCCGAGGTCAAGCGAAAAGCTCGTCGGGGTGGACCACTGCGGTGCCCAGCTTGCCGACCACGATGCCGGCTGCCTTGTTCGCCCAGCGCACGGCATCCGCGAGTTCCAGGCCGGCCGCCAGCATAACGCCGAGCGTGGCGATGACCGTGTCCCCGGCGCCGCTCACGTCGTAGACTTCCTTGGCCACCGCCGGCACATCCAGGGCCTCGCCTTCCCGGAATAGGGTCATGCCCGCCTCGCTGCGGGTGACCAGCAGGGCATCCAGCTCCAGTGCGCGGCGCAGCTTCTGCGCTTTTTCCGCCAGGTCGGCTTCGCTGCGCCAGCGTCCGACCACTTGACGCAACTCACCCAGGTTGGGCGTCAGTATCGTGGCGTGGCGATACTTCTCGAAGTCATCGCCCTTGGGATCCACCAGCACGACCTTCCCGGCCGAGCGGGCCTGAGCGATCATGCGGTCCACGTGGGCCAGACCGCCCTTGCCGTAGTCGGAGAAGATCACGACCTTTGCGGCCGATAGGCGGGCGTCGAAGTCCGCCCGCTTGGCCTCCAGGGCCTCGGGTGTCGGCGGGGTTTCGAAATCAATTCGCAGCAGCTGTTGCTGCCGCCCGATCACTCGCAGCTTCACGGTGGTGTTGAGTGTCGCGTCTCGCGTCAGTTGCGCCTGCACGCCGTCGGCCTCCAGCAGACGCGCGAGAGCGGTGCCGGCCTCGTCGGTCCCGACCACCGCCAGCAGTTCGACCCGGCCGCCGATGGCCGTCACGTTACGGGCCACGTTGGCCGCGCCTCCGGGCCGCTCCTCGGTGCGAGTGATGCGTGCCACCGGCACCGGCGCCTCGGGGGAAATGCGGCTCACCTCGCCAAACCAATAGCGGTCGAGCATGACATCACCCACGACCAGAACGTGGGCGGTGGAGAGGTCGGGACGGTCAGCGGTCATGTGGGCCCGGGATACTCACCCATTCACCGCTCGATCAGGCGCCGAGCCCCTGCCAATCGAGAAATACTCCAGCCCCGCCGCCGTTGCTAACTTCGGATCGTAGAGGTTGCGGCCGTCGAACACCAGAGGCTGTTTTAGTCGCTGCTTGATGGCAGCAAAGTCCGGGCTGCGGAACTCTTTCCACTCGGTCACGATGATCAAGCCGTCGGCGCCATCCAGGGCGGCGAGCGGGGTGTCTACACAGCTCAGCCGCGGCTCGTCGCGGAAGATGCGCCGCGCCTGATCCATGGCCGCCGGGTCGTAGGCGCGCAGCGTCGCGCCTCGAGCGAGGATCTCCTGGATCACGACGCGGCTGGGGGCCTCGCGCATGTCGTCGGTATTGGGCTTGAAGGCCAAGCCCCACAGGGCGAAGCGTCGTCCCTCTAGCCGCTCGCCAAGCCGCTGCGTGAGCTTGTGCACCAGCCGCTGCTTCTGCGCCTCGTTGGCCTGCTCCACCGCATGCAGGATCCGAAGCGGCAGCCCCGCAGTGCCGGCGGTCCGCTGCAGCGCCCTCACGTCCTTGGGGAAACAGGAGCCGCCATAGCCGCAGCCCGCGTACAGGAAGTCGTAGCCGATGCGCGGGTCGGAGCCCATGCCCTGCCGCACCTGCTCGATGTCGGCGCCCAGTTTCTCCGCCAGGTTCGCGAGCTCGTTCATGAACGAGATGCGCGTGGCAAGCATGGCGTTGGCCGCGTATTTGGTCAGCTCGGCCGAGCGCACGTCCATCACCAGCATGCGCTCATGGTTGCGCTGGAACGGCGCGTACACCGCCCGCATGATCTGCGTGGCGCGCTCATCGTCCGCCCCGATCACGACGCGGTCGGGCTTCATGAAGTCCTCGACGGCTGCGCCTTCCTTCAAGAACTCGGGGTTGGACACCACGCTGTAGGGAACGTCCACGCCGCGCGCCTTCAACTCCTCGCCGATGACCGCCCGTACCCGGTCCGCAGTGCCCACCGGAACGGTGGACTTGTCGACCACTACCTTGTAATCGCGCATGTGCCGGCCGATGGTGCGCGCGGCCTCGGCTACGTAGCGCAGATCGGCCGAACCGTCGTCGTCCGGCGGCGTTCCCACCGCGATGAACTGCACGGTACCGTGATGGACGCTAGGTTCGATGTCCGTAGTGAACCGTAGCCGCCCTGCCTGAGCGTTGCGCTTGACCAGCGACTCGAGCCCCGGCTCGTGGATGGGAATTGAGCCGGAGCGGAGCAGTTCGATCTTGTCCTTGTCCACGTCCAGACACAGCACGTCATTGCCCTGGTCCGCCAGGCACGCGCCGGACACGAGTCCGACGTAGCCGGTTCCGATCATGGTGATTTTCACTCTCCACCTCGATACATGCCGTGGGTCATGCCGCGATTTCCTCCTGGATACTGCGCAGCGCCGCAAGCGGATCCGGGGCGCGCGTGACGGGGCGCCCGATGACCAGATAGCTCGCCCCCGCGTCCAGGGCGGCACGCGGAGTGGCGAAGCGCTTCTGATCGTCCGCCTGTTGGTGTCTGTCGCCGACTCCGGACGCCGGCCGTATCCCCGGCGTGACCAGCAAAAACTCCGGCCCGCACTGGCTGCGCAGCGGCGTGGCTTCCAGGGCCGAGCAGACCACCCCATCCAGCCCGCTCGCCTGGGTCAGCGCCGCCAGCCGGGAGACCGCCCGCGCAGGCGCATCCTCGATGCCCACCTCGCGCAGCTCATCGGCGCCCAGGCTGGTGAGGATCGTCACCGCGATCAACCGGGGGCGATCAACCGCGCTGCCCAAGGCCTCGCGCGCCGCCGCCAGCATGGAGCGCCCGCCCAACGCGTGCACGTCCAGCATCCATACTCCAAGACCCGCGGCGCACTTGCAAGCTTGCGCGACTGTATTGGGGATGTCGTGAAACTTCAGGTCTAGAAAAACTGCGAACCCGCTGCGCGCGAGTCTCTCCACCACGGCCGGGCCGGCCGCGGTGAACAACTGCTTGCCCACCTTCAGCCGGCACAGGTCAGGCGTGAGCCGGCGCGCCAAGGCCAGGGCGCTGTCCGCGTCGGGGAAATCCAGTGCGACGATGACCCGCGGATCGCTCACCCCGCCCCCTCCCGCTCCTCGCTGCGCCGCGGCGGATACGTCTCCCATTGGTGACACGCCGGGCAGTGCCAGTAAAACTGCCGCGCCTTGAACCCGCAGTTGTCACAGCGGTAGAGCGCCAGGCTACGCGTGTGCTGGTGTATCAGATCGCGGATCAGTTCGAGGTCGCGCCGGCGCTCCAGCGGCGCTTCCAGAAGCTGGGCCTCGAGGAGCTTGTCCAGCCCCAGGAGCGTCGGCGTGCGCCTAAGTTCGTCTCGTACCAGTTCATTGGCGCGCGTCGGCCCGTCGCGCTCCAGCACCGCCTGGAACACAGTATTGAATAGATCGAGCGAAGGGTAACTCGCGAGGTAGCCGCGCAGCAGGCTCACCCCCTCGTCCAGATGCGCCAGCTGTCGGTAGCCGGTCAGCAACCGCTCGGCAGTCAGCGGCAGATAGGCAGGGTTCTGACCCTCGATGCGCTTCCAGGACTCGATCGCTTCCATCGCCTTGCCCTGGTTCATGGCGAGATCGCCCAGCAGGAGATAGGCGCGCACGCACTTGCGGTTGACGTTGAGGGCGTCGTCCAGGTAGCCGCGCGCCCGGTCGGGACGCGAATGGGTCATCTCGGATTGTCCGAGCTCGCAGTAAAAATGCGCGATCTCGCGCTGGCTCGAATGTCCCGTGACAGCGTCCATCCTGCGGGACGCGTCGATCGCTTTGAGCCAGTCCTTCTCCTGCTCGTAGATCTCGAGCAGGAACTTCAGCGCCGACTGCTCGTAGGAGGTGCCCTCCAGCTTGAGAAACATCTCTTCGGCGCGATCCAGCAGGCCGGCCTTGAGATAGTCCTGCGCCAGCTCGTACAGGGCGGTCAGGCGCTGCTCGGTGGCGAGGTCGGCGCGGTCCACCAGATTCTGGTGCATGCGAATCGCTCTCTCCACCTCGCCGCGGCGGCGGAACAGGCTGCCCAGCGCAAAGTGCAGCTCGACAGTCTGGGGATCCACCTTGACCACCTCGATGAACGCCTCGATCGCCTTGTCCGGTTGCTGATTGATGAGGAAGTTGAGTCCGCGGAAGTACGAGGACGGCAGCGCGCGCGACTCG
Organism: Gammaproteobacteria bacterium; assembly: GCA_041488255.1. Classification (GTDB taxonomy): domain Bacteria; phylum Pseudomonadota; class Gammaproteobacteria; order Burkholderiales; family SHXO01; genus SHXO01. The sequence continues at coordinate 11,096 of JBGPOV010000025.1, forward strand.
GTCAGCAGCTGCTTGATATCCACGCGCGCGGCGAGCCATCCCAGGCCGAAGAAGATCGGGAAGCCGATCAGCCACCAGAGCTCGAATTCCATTGGGTCACGCCGAGGCCAACGCGGTCACGGCAACTGGCGCCCGGGGTGAGCGTCCTGCGGTTGCGGCGACGCCCCCCCGGCATGCAGCTCGCGCCGCAGTTGCGCCAGCTCCCGGCGTTGATGGTACAGCGAAGTCATCCCTGCGAGCACGCCGAGCACGGCACCGGCGACGAAGAACACCAGCACGACGAGCGACAGCGCCGCGTGCCACTCCCAACCCAGAAAGTAGCGCACGACAACGGTATCGGAATTCTTAATGGCGAAGCCGAGAAAGAAAAAAAACAGGAAAATCCAAAGGATCGAACGCAGGTACCGCATCAACTCCATCCGGATCCGCGCGCGGCTACTGCTGCTCTCCCTGGCGCCTTGCGTCGACTCGCTCCCGCAGCTCCTTGCCGGCCTTGAAGTGGGGCACGTACTTGGCGGGGACCTGCACCTTGTCGCCCGACTTGGGATTGCGCCCGACGCGCGGGGGCCGATAGTTGAGCCCAAAGCTGCCAAAGCCCCGGATCTCGATGCGTTGACCCAGCGCCAGACTCTTGGACATGGCATCCAGGATCATTTTTACGGCCAGCTCCGCGTCGCTGGCCACCAGCTGCGGAAAGTGCGCTGCGAGCCTCGAGATCAACTCCGACTTTGTCATGGGTTTCCCTTATCGCTGGTCGGATGGCCTGGTTGGCCGGGCCGCAGCGCCGCCTGCTGGGCCCGACGACTGAACGCCCCGCCTGGCCTCGCTGACTCCCCTGTTGTGCGAGCGAACTTCAAGTTCCGCGGCTTAAGCCCTGCGCCGCACTCGAATCGTCGTCACCGGGCGGCTGGTTGACCGGGCGGCGCAGCGTCGTTGGACAGGAATACCTATTGGGCAGTGTTCTTGGTGTCCAGCTTGGCCTTCAGCAGTGCACCGAGGTTCGTCGTTCCGGTGCTGGCCGGCGTATCGGCGGCGTGCTTCTGGATCGCCTCGCTCTCCTCGGCCATGCTCTTTTGCTTGATCGACAGGTTGATCGTGCGGTTCTTGCGGTCGATGTTGATGATCATGGCACTGACCGCGTCTCCCTCCTTCAAGTGCTGGCGGATGTCTTCCACGCGGTCGCGCGACACCTCGGAAGCCCGCAGATAGCCCTCCACATCGCCATCCAGGCTGACCACAGCGCCTTTGGCGTCCAGTGTCTTGACCTTGCCCTCGACCACGCTGCCCTTCTCGTGGCTGGCGACATAGTTGGTAAACGGATCGCCCTCTAGCTGCTTGATGCCGAGCGAGATACGCTCGCGCTCCACGTCGATGGCAACGACCATCGCCTCGACCTCGTCACTTTTCTTGTAATTGCGCACCGCCTCCTCGCCGGGGACGGTCCAGGACAGGTCCGACAGGTGCACCAAGCCGTCGATGCCTCCGGACAGCCCGATGAAAACACCGAAGTCGGTGATGGACTTGATTTGGCCCTTGACTTTGTCACCCTTCTTATAAGTGGCGGCAAACTCTTCCCACGGGTTGGGCATGCATTGCTTCATGCCCAAGGAGATGCGGCGGCGCTCCTCGTCGATTTCGAGGATCATCACCTCCACCTCGTCGCCCACCTGCACCACGCGGGAGGGATGCACGTTCTTGTTGGTCCAGTCCATTTCCGAAACGTGCACCAGGCCCTCGATGCCGGACTCGATCTCCACGAACGCGCCATAGTCGGTGAGATTGGTGACCTTGCCGAACAGGCGGGTGCCGGTCGGATAGCGGCGCGCGATGCCAACCCAGGGATCCTCGCCCAGCTGCTTCAGGCCGAGCGACACGCGGTTTTTCTCCTGGTCGTATTTGAGCACCTTGGCTTCGACCTCGTCGCCCACCGCAAGCACCTCCGAGGGGTGCTTGACGCGGCGCCAGGCCAGATCGGTGATATGCAGTAAGCCGTCGATGCCGCCCAGATCCACGAATGCCCCGTAGTCGGTGATGTTCTTGACTACACCCTTGACCACGGCGCCTTCCTGCAGGCTGGACAACAGGGCCTCGCGCTCGGCGCCCTGGGTCGCCTCCAGCACGGCGCGGCGCGAGACCACCACGTTATTGCGCTTGCGGTCGAGCTTGATGACCTTGAACTCGAGCTGCTTGCCCTCGTACGGGTTGGTGTCCTTGACCGGGCGCAGGTCCACCAGCGACCCGGGGAGGAAGGCCCGGATCCCGTTGATCATCACGGTGAGCCCTCCCTTGACCTTGCCGTTGACCAGCCCCTGGACGACTTTGCCCTGCTCCAGCGCCGCCTCGAGCTCGTGCCAGGCAGCCAGCCGCTTGGCCTTCTCGCGCGACAGGCGGGTCTCGCCGTAGCCGTCCTCCAGCGCCTCGATGGCGACCTGCACGAATTCGCCGGGCTGGACCTCCAGCTCGCCGCGATCATTGCGGAACTCGTCGATCGGTATGTAACTCTCCGACTTGAGCCCCGCATTCACCACCACGAAGTTGGCGTCTACCCGCACGACTTCTGCGGTGATCACCTCGCCGGTGCGCATTTCCTGGCGCGAGAGGCTCTCTTCGAAAAGCGTGGCGAAGTTCTCGGATTGGTCGGAAGCTTGAATGGAGGTAGCGGTTGTCATCACGGAAAAATGGGGCTCTTTCGTTAACCCATCGGCTAGGCCAGATGGGGGACGGTTCACAAAAAAACCATCCCACTGCAGCGGTTCTGCCGGAGACTTTGGCGTCCAGCTCCGAGCGCCCGGTGCTAGCGGGATGGCGCCTGTTTCAGCGCCTGCCGACACAACACCAGCACTTGGCTGGCGGCTTCCTCGGCGGAAAGGGCCGTCGTGTCGAGCAAATGCGCGTCCGCGCATCTTTGCAGAGGCGCAACACTGCGCCTCGCATCTCGTGCATCGCGCTGGTTGATGTCCTGCAAAAGGGCGTCAAGGTTAGCATGTATTCCTTTGTCGATCAACTGTTTATGGCGGCGCCGCGCACGCTCGTCCGCGCTGGCCGTGAGGAAAACCTTGAGCGTCGCGTCCGGAAACACCACGGAGCCCATGTCGCGTCCGTCCGCAACCAGCCCCGGCGCGCGGCGGAACGCCCGCTGGCGATCGAGCAGCGCCCGCCGCACCGCGGGCACGGCGGCAACTCGTGAGGCCCCGACCGAGACTTCCTCACTCCGGATCGCCCGTGTAACGTCCTCTCCCTCAAACACGACCTGGTCGCCTCGTAATTCACAATCCAACCCGCTCGCCAGCGCGGCCAGTGCATCGTCGTCGGCGAGATCGACCTTATGTTTAGCCGCTGCATAGGCCACCAGCCGGTAGAGGGCCCCGCTGTCCAGAAAGTGAAACCCAAGCGCCGCGGCCACTTGGCGCGCCACGGTGCCTTTGCCGGACGCGGACGGGCCGTCGATGGCAATGACCGGCACCACTGTCTGCGAGGTGATCTCGGCGAAACGCTCGAAATACTCCGGGAAAGTCTTGGCCACGCACTTGGGATCGTTGATGCGAACCGGCACACCACCCAACGCGACCAGGGCGAAGCACATCGCCATGCGGTGATCGTCATAGGTGTCGATTGAAGCGTGAGGCGTGAGGTGTGAGGCGCGAGGCGGAACGACAACCAAATGGTCGGGACCTTCCTCCGCTTGTGCACCCACCTTGCGCAGTTGTGTCGCCATCGCCGAGAGCCGGTCGGTCTCTTTGACGCGCCAGCTGCCGATGTTGCGCAGCCGGCACGGGCCGTCGGCAAACAGCGCCGTCAAGGCTAAGGTCATGGCTGCGTCGGGGATGTGGTTCAGGTCCAAATCGAAGGCCCTGAGCTGACCGTCCGCCGGCGCACGCGCTTCAATCCAGTTCTTCCCCGCATTCACGACTGCGCCCATTTGCGCCAGGGCCTCGACGAAGCGCACGTCGCCTTGCACACTGTCGCGCCCCAGGCCCTGCACGCGCACGGGCCCTCCGCCGATGGCGCCAGCAGCCAGGAAATAGGACGCGCTGGAAGCATCGCCCTCCACGTGCACCACACCCGGGCTGCGGTAGCGCTGGCCGGCGGGAATCGTGAACGACGACCAGGCGTCGCGCGCGACTTGCACCCCAAACAGGGCCATCAGCTTGAGCGTGATCTCGATGTAGGGTTTCGAGATGAGCTCGCCTTCGACCTCCACGGTCACCGTCTTCCCCGTCATGGGCAGAGCCAGGAGCAGCGCGGTCAGAAACTGGCTCGACACCGCTGCGCGGACCCCGACGCGCGCGCCGACGCGGAGGGCCGCCGGAAGGATCTCCAACGGCGGGAAGCCCTCTTTGCCCAGATAGCGGATGTCTGCGCCGAGCGCACGCAGTGCGTCGACCAGGTCGCCGACCGGCCGCTCGTGCATGCGCGGCACGCCGGACAACCTGTAGTGGCCGCCGTTTAGCGCCAGGGCAGCGGTGAGCGGGCGAAACGCGGTGCCGGCGTTGCCCAGAAACAAGTCGCCGGATTTGCCGGGAAAGATCCCGGAGCAGCCCGTGACCCGCACGCGCTGCGGGAGGCTGCGCTCCAGGCGCACCCCGAGCTGGTCCAGCGCATCCAGCATGCGGTCCACGTCGTCTGATGAGAGCAGGTCGCGGATGTCGGTGACGCCATCGGCCAGCGCAGCGAGCAGCAGCGTGCGGTTGGAGATGCTCTTGGAGCCGGGCAGCCGGACCGTCCCCGCCGCATGCCATAGCGGACCCAAGTCGAGATAGGGTGGATAGGCGCTCATCCGCCTCACGGCCGGCTGCGCATCCACTTGCTGCGAGCGGCTCGCGCCAGTTCGAAGCTGAGCTCGATGTCTGCGCCGTCTCCGACCTCGATCTCAGCGGCCAGGGTCGCCAGACGGGCCTGGAATGCGCGTATCTCGGCCAGAAGCGCATCGCCGTTGGCGAGACAGATGTCCCGCCACATCTCGGGGGAGCTGCCGGCGATGCGCGTGAAGTCACGGAAACCGGCGCCGGCAAAGGAAAACAGCTCGGCCGCGTCGGCACGGCTGGCGATCATCTCCACCAGCGTGAATGCCAGCGCGTGGGGGAGATGACTGACCGCGGCGAACACCTGGTCATGGCGTTCGGCAGACATTTCGACGGTGCGGGCTCCGCACGCGCGCCAGGCCGCATCGACCCGGACGCGTGCGTCATCGCCCGTCTCTGCCACCGGTGTGAGCACCACCGTCCGGTCGCGAAACAACTCCGCGCTAGCGGCGTCCACCCCGGACAACTCGGCACCGGCTACCGGATGGGCGGGCACGAACTGCATCAGCTTCAGGCCCAGGTTGCCCCGCGCTGCCGCCACCACGTCGCGCTTGGTGCTACCGCCGTCAGTCAGCACCGCGCCAGCCTGGAGATGAGGGGCGATGGCCGTCAGGATCGAGACGGTCTGCTGAACCGGTACGGCGACCAGCACAAGATCGGCACCCTCGAGGGCAGCGGGCGCAGCGGGTGCGATCTCGTCGATCACGCCGAGCTCTAGCGCACGCTCCAGATTGGCGCGGCCGCGGCCGACACCAGCGACCCGTTCAACACACCCGGCCTGTTTCAGAGCCATGGCGAAGGAGCCGCCGATTAGCCCGACGCCGAACACGGCCAGTCTGCGGAAATGGAGGTCTGTCACGGGCGCGAGGACCAGGCCGCGTCAGGCGTGCAGCGCCGTACGCAATGCGCCGAGGAACCGCTCGTTCTCGGCTGGCAGGCCGATCGACACCCGCAGGTGCTCAGGCAGGCCGTACATGCCGATCGGCCGCACGATCACCCCCTGCTGCAGCAGGCGCTGATAGACGTGTGAAGCGGCACTGGCGCGGAAGCTCACGAAGTTTCCAAACGACGGAATGTACTCCAGGCCCAGCCGCTCCAGCCCATCGATGATCTGACGCATGCCGGCGCGGTTCAGCTGCGCGCTCTTCTTCACGAACTCGCGGTCATTCAGCGCCGCTGCCGCAGCGGCCTGGGCTATGCTGCTGACGTTGAACGGTTGCCGCACCCGGTTCATGAGGTCGGCTACGTCCGGATGGGCCAGCGCGAAGCCCATCCGCAAGCCCGCCAGACCGTATGCCTTCGAGAAGGTGCGCGTAATAACTAGGTTGGGGAACTGCGCGAGCCAGCGCACGCTGTCAGCTTGCAGCTCGTCCGGCAGATACTCGTTGTATGCCTCATCCAGCACCGCGATGACCCGACCCGGAACGCGCCGCAGGAACGCCTCCACTTCGAGAGCGGGGACGAAAGTGCCGGTGGGATTGTTCGGGTTCGCGATCCAGATCACGCGGGTGTCGTCGCGCACGGCGCTGGCCATGGCGTGCAGATCGTGGCCGTAGTCCTTGGCGGGCGTTTCCAATCTGGTCGCGCCCGCGACCTGCGTGGCAAGGTGGTAGACCACGAACGCGTGCTGCGACATGACCGCCGAGGTGCCATGGTGCAGGAAGCAGCGGGCCACCAGTTCCAGCACGTCGTTGGAGCCGTTGCCCAGAACGATGTGGTCCTCCCCGACCCGGTAGCGGGCCGCCAGCGCCTGCTTCAGCTCGAAGCCGTTGCCGTCCGGGTAGCGCGCCAGGCCCTCGAGCTGGGCCTCCATCACCTTGCGCGCCAGCGGGCTCACCCCGAGCGGATTCTCGTTGGACGCGAGCTTGACGATGGCCGCTTCCTCCAGCCCCATCTCGCGGGCCAGCTCCGAGATGGGCTTGCCCGGCTGGTAGGGCGCGATGGCGCGGATATAGGACGGGGACAGCTCGCAGGCGTCGATCATAAAAGCCGCTGGGCCGCCTACAGCGCGGCCGGATAGGAACCGAGGATCTTGAGGAACGAGGCGCGGCTGCGCAACTGCGCCAGGGCGCGGGCGACGTGCGCCTCGTGCTGGTGGCCCTTCAGGTCCACGAAGAAGACATACTCCCACAGGCCGGTGCGCGAGGGTCTGGACTCCATCCGGGTCATGTCCACCCCGTGCTCTGCGAGCGGGGCCAACAGGTCGTGCATAGCGCCAGGTCGGTTGAGCGTGGACATCGCGAGCGAGGTCTTGTCGCGCCCGGACGGCGCCGCCTGCTGGTCCGCGACGATCACGAACCGCGTCGTGTTGTTGGGCTGGTCCTCGATGTTGGCCGCCACGACGTTGAGCTGGTACAGCACCGCGGCGGCCTGCGAACCGATCGATGCGCTGCTCGCATCGGTCGACGCCAGTCGCGCGCCCTCGGCGTTGCTGACGACGCTGATGCGCTCGACCCCTGGCAGGTTCTGGTTGAGCCATTCGTGGCACTGGGCCAAGCTTTGCGCATGGGCGAAGATCTTGCGGATCGGTTCGCCGGCAGGCGCCTTGCTCATCAGGCACTGGTGGACCGCCAACAGCACCTCACCGCAGATGTGCGCCGGTGTGGCGAGCAGCAGGTCGAGCGTGCGGCCTACCGCGCCGTCGGTGGAGTTCTCCACCGGGGCCACGCCATAGCCCGCCTGTCCGGCTTCCACCTCCCGGAAGACCTCGTCGATCGACGCACAGGGCATGCCACGCACCTGCCCGCCGAAGTGCTTCAGCGCGGCCTCTTCGCTGAAAGTTCCACGCGGTCCCAGGAATGCGACCGACAGCGTCTGCTCCAGGGCACGGCAGGCGGAGATGATCTCGGTGAACAGGCGCACCACCGCGTCTCGCGACAACGGGCCAGCGTTGCGGTCCTGCAGTCGGTGCACGACTTGGGCCTCGCGCTCCGGACGATAGATCGGGCCGTCGCCCTTGAGGCTGCCGATGTCTCGCGCCACCTGTGCGCGCTGGTTCACCAGCCGCAGGATCTCGTCGTCGATGGCGTCGATGCGGTCGCGCAGTTGCTTGAGCGGGTCGGTCACGGCGGTCTCGCGCCTCACGTCGGCAGGTATCGCACCATCAACACGCCCTTGATGGCAGCGAGTCGACCCAGCACTTCCGCGGGCACCGCGCTGTCCACGTCCACCAGGGTGTAGGCCATCTCCCGTTTGGACTTGTTCAGCATGTTGTGGATGTTGAGCCCGGCCGCCGCCACCGCCGTGGAGATCTGGCCCAGCATGTTGGGCACGTTGGCGTTGGCGATGCCGACACGATAGGGCGACTCCCGCTCCATCACCACGTCCGGGAAGTTCACCGCGTTGCGGATGTTGCCGTGCTCTAGATAGTCACGCACCTGATTGGCCACCATGACGGCGCAATTGTCTTCCGCCTCACGCGTCGAGGCACCCAGGTGCGGCAAGGCGACCACCGCGGGGTTGGCATCGAAGCGCGGGTTGGGGAAATCGCACACGTAGTACTTCAGCCGCTTGGCCATCAAGGCGCCCACGACCGCCTCCGCATCCACGATCTCGTCGCGTGCGAAATTCAGCAGGACCGCCCCATGCCGCATGAGCGCCAACCGCTGCGCGTCGATGAGGTGCCGGGTGGCGGGAAGCAGCGGGATGTGCAAGGTGACGAACTCGCAAGCTTTGAGCACTTCCTCGATGCTGTGCGCTCTGCGGACCTGAGAAGGCAGGCTCCACGCCGCGTCGACAGTGATCTCCGGGTCGTAGCCGAGCACGTTCATGCCCAGCTTGATGGCCGCATCGGCCACCAGGCTGCCGATCCGGCCTAAACCGAGAATGCCGAGCGTGCGGTGGGGCAGCTCGGAGCCGGCGTACTGCTTCTTGTTCTCCTCCACCAGTCGGTTCAGCTCTGCGTCGCTACCGCGCAGTCCCTCGACGAAGCGCACGGCCGGAAGCAGGTTGCGGGCAGCGATCAGCAGCCCGGCGAGCACCAGTTCCTTGACCGCGTTCGCGTTGGCGCCCGGTGCGTTGAACACGGGCACACCACGCTGGCTCATGACCTCGACCGGGATGTTGTTGATCCCCGCCCCTGCCCGCCCGATGGCCTTCACCGACACCGGAATGGTCATGCCATGCATGTCATGCGAGCGCAGCAGGATCGCATCCGGGCGATCCGCGTGATTGCTCACCTCGTAGCGCTCGGGCGGCAGCAGCCGCAAGCCGGCATGAGATACCGAGTTGAGCGTGAGGATCTGGAGCTTGTCGGCCATGCCCCCCGCCTCAACCATGCCGTCGCTCGAAGTCCCGCATGAACTCGACCAAGGCCTTCACACCTTCCAGCGGCATCGCGTTGTAGATCGAGGCGCGCATGCCACCCACCGAGCGGTGGCCCTTGAGCTGGACCAGTCCGTGCTGCGCGGCCTGCTCGAGGAACGCTGCGTCGAGCGCAGCATCGCGCAGGGTGAAGGGCACATTCATGCGCGAGCGGTCATCGCGGGCCACTGGGCTGCGATAGAACTCGCTGGAGTCCAGCAGATCGTACAACAAGCCGGCTTTGGCGACGTTGATCTTCTCGATCCCCGCCAGGCCGCCCTTCGCCTTCAGCCACTTGAACACCAGGCCGGCCACGTAGATGGCATAGGTGGGCGGCGTGTTGTACATGGAATCGTTGTCGGCCTGGACCTTGTAGTCGAACGCGGATGGCGTGCCGGGCGCCGCATGACCGATCAGATCATCGCGCACGATCACGATGGTCAGTCCGGCCGGGCCGATGTTCTTCTGCGCTCCGGCGTAGATCACGCCGAACTTGCTCACGTCCAGCGGACGCGACAGCAGGCTGGAGGACAGATCGCACACCAGCGGCACGGCCCCGGTGTCCGGGATCCAGTGAAACTCGACCCCGCCGATGGTCTCGTTCCCCGTGTAGTGGACATAAGACGCTGCCGGGTCGAGCTGCCACGCCGACTGCTTTGGCGCGTAGGTGAAGTTCCGGTCTTCGCTGTTGGCAGCGATGCTCACGGTGCAGAACTTCTTCGCCTCGCCGATGGCTTTCTTGGCCCACTCGCCGGTGTGGATGTAGTCGGCCCTGTTGTTTCCGCGCAGCAGGTTCATCGGCACCAGCGCGAACTGCGCGCTGGCTCCACCTTGCAAGAACAGGATCTTGTAGTTCGACGCGATCCCCAGCAGTTCGCGCAGGTCTGTGCGCGCGTTGTGGGCGATGGAGGTGAACTCTTTGCCGCGATGGCTCATCTCCATCACCGACATGCCCGACCCGTGCCAGTCGAGCATCTCCTCGCGGGCCTGGGTCAGTACTTCTTCCGGCAGCACCGCCGGGCCAGCGCTGAAGTTGTGCACGCGCATGTGTGTCCGTTGCTCTCTCAGTGTAGGGTTTCAGGCGGCTCGCCGTCAGCGCCGCCATTGGTCCCGGCTTCCCTGTCGCCATCGGACAGTCCATTGCCTTGGGCAGAGCCGTTAGCATGCGCCCCTGCGCTGCCATCGGCGGCTCCGTTGTCTTCGGTCTCGACCACTTTCTCCAGCCCGGCCAGCTTCTCTTCCAACCCCAGGTTGATCAGCGTGACGCCCTGCGTCGCGCGGCTCATCTCGCGAATCTCGGCCACCCGCGTGCGAATGAGCACGCCACCGGTGGTGATGAGCATGATCTGATCCTCGGGCTTTACCAGCTTGGCCGCCACCACTTTGCCGTTGCGCGCCGTGGTCTGGATCGCGATCATGCCCTGCGTGCCGCGCCCGTGACGGGTGTATTCGGCGATGGGCGAGCGCTTCCCGTAGCCGTTCTCGGTCGCCGTCAGCACCGAGTGGCTCTCGTCCTCGGCTACCACCAGCGAGATCACCTGCTGGCCGATGCCCAGCGTCATGCCGCGCACGCCGCGCGCGGTGCGTCCCATCGCGCGCACGTCCTGCTCGCTGAAGCGCACCGCCTTGCCGGCGTCCGAGAACAACATCACGTCGTAGTTGCCGTCGGTGATGGCCACGCCCACCAGATAGTCGCCCTCATCCAGCTCCACCGCGATGATGCCGCTCGGGCGCGGACGCGAGAAATCCGACAGGGGCGTTTTCTTGACCGTGCCGCTGGCCGTGGCCATGAACACGAAATGTCCGTCGTCGAAGGCCTTTACCGGCAGCACGGCATTGATTTTTTCCCCTTCCTCCAGCGGCACGAGGTTGTTGATCGGCTTGCCGCGCGACACGCGGCTGCCCTGCGGGACGGTGTAGACCTTGACCCAGTACACCCGCCCGCGGCTCGAGAAGCACAGCATGTAGTCGTGGGTATGGGCGACGAACAGGCGCTCGATGAAGTCGTCTTCCTTCGTGGCGGTGGCCTGCTTGCCACGCCCACCGCGCTTCTGGGCGCGGTAGTCGGCCAGCGGCTGGGACTTGATGTACCCGGCGTGGGATAAGGTCACCACCACGTCGGTGGGTGCGATCAAGTCCTCGAGGTTGAGGTCTTCCGCATTGGGCTGGATTTCGCTGCGCCGCTTGTCGCCGTACTGCTCTTGTACCCCCTTCAGCTCGTCGCAGATCATGGCGGTGATGCGCTCGCGCTTGGCCAGGATGTCGAGCAGATCGGCGATGTTGGCCATCACCTCCCTGTACTCGGACACGATCTTGTCCTGCTCCAACCCGGTGAGCCGCTGCAGCTGCATCTCGAGGATGCGCTGGGCCTGAGCCTCGGACAGTCGATACCCGCCGAGGACCTCACCGGCCGCGCCCTGCAGGCCGAGTTCGCGCGCCAGGCCTTCTGGCCGCGTCCGCGCGGCGTCTGCCCGCTCCAGCATCTGCTCCACCAGTTGCGAGCGCCACAAGCGCCCAATCAGCTTCTGCTTGGCTTCCGCCGGCGAAGGCGAGGCCTTGATCAGCGCGATGATCTCATCCACGTTGGACAGGGCCACCGCCAAGCCCTCCAGGATGTGCCCCCGCTCGCGCGCCTTGCGCAGTTCGAAGACCGTGCGGCGCGTGACCACCTCCCGGCGGTGCCGCAGGAAGGCCTCCAGCAGGTCCTTGATGTTCAGCAGCTTCGGCTGGCCGTCCACCAGCGCGACCATGTTCATGCCGAAGTTGTCCTGCATCTGCGTTTCTTTGTACAGATTGTTGAGGACCACTTCGGGCAGCTCGCCGCGCTTGAGCTCGATCACCACGCGCATGCCGGACTTGTCCGACTCGTCGCGGATCTCCGCCACGCCTTCCAGTTTCTTCTCGCGCACCAGCTCGCCGATGCGGATCAGCAAGTTGGCTTTGTTGACCTGATACGGCAGCTCGTCGATGACGATGGCGGCGCGGTTGCCCTTCTCCAGCTCCTCGGCGTGGGTGCGCGCGCGGATCACCACCCGGCCGCGGCCGGTGCGGTAGCCCTCTTTCACCCCCTCGGTGCCGTAGATGATGCCGGCGGTGGGAAAATCGGGCGCCGGGATATAGCCGATCAGGTCCTCGACGCTCAGCTCGGGGTTGGCGAGTAGCGCCAGGCAGCCGTCTACGACCTCGCGCAGGTTGTGGGGCGCGATGTTGGTGGCCATCCCCACCGCAATCCCCGAGGAGCCGTTGATCAGCAGGTTCGGGATTCTGGCGGGCAAGGCGGTCGGCTCGCTCTCCTTGCCGTCGTAGTTGGCGACGAAATCGACCGTCTCTTTGTCGATGTCTTCCAGCATCTCCGAGGCGATGCGCGACATCCGACACTCGGTATAGCGGTAGGCGGCCGGCGCGTCGCCGTCGACCGAGCCGAAGTTGCCCTGTCCGTCGATGAGCATGTAGCGCATGGAGAAGTCTTGCGCCATGCGCACCAGCGCTTCATAGGTAGCCGTATCTCCGTGCGGGTGGTACTTGCCGAGCACTTCGCCTACGATGCGCGCACACTTCACGTAGGGCCGGTTCCAGACGTTGTTGGCCTCGTGCATGGCGAAGAGCACGCGGCGATGTACCGGCTTGAGCCCGTCGCGCACGTCGGGTAGCGCCCGCCCGACGATCACGCTCATCGCATAGTCGAGGTAGGAGCGGCGCATCTCCTCTTCGAGGCTTACCGGCAGGGTTTCCTTGGCGAACTGGTCCATCGTGTCAGGGATAGTGACAGCGCGGGCGCGAGCGCCCCGAAGGCGCCGCGCGCCCGCCGCCCGCCCCACGCCGCGCAAGCGATCCGTGGGTGCGGCTGCGCAAACAAATGGGCAATTTTATCATGCAGATGCCTCACTGCCGAAACACATGCGGCAGGCCTCGGCTGGGCCCGGAGGACGACAGGTCACCTGGCAGCGGCGTGGCGGAACCGGCTGGCTTGTAGCCAGCGGGTTGGCGAGCAATAAAGATGTGCTATATGATTTGCGACGCTGCGCAACGCTCCATGCTCCAGCTCTGCTCGTCCCGCGGCCCAATAACAGGCGCTCGTGGTACTGATGGCGGGTGATGCAGCGACCGATCGGCGAGCCGCCCTGCGTCGCTACCCTCTTTCAGTCGCGGACCCAAACGCGAATCATGAGGAGAACCATGCACATGGCAAATCCCGCTTCGATTCAGGAAAGGTTTTCAACCGGCTCACCGAGCGCCGCATTGCGCGCGGCAGTTCTCAACCTCACACCCATCGTGTTCGCGGCCATACTCGTCGGCTGCAGCACCAAGGCCCAGACCCGCGGGGCCGCCCAGACCACTACTCAGGCGCAGGCGGTGCAGCAGCCCAGTCCTGCACCCGCAGCCCCAGCGGGTTATCAACCGGCGCCCTACGAAGAACCCGCGACCCCCAGTCCCCAGGCCGAGGAGGAAACCACGGTCGCGCCTCTGGCGTTCAAGGATGAAGGCGGTGGCGGGGCCCAGGAGGAGGACGCCGCCCGCCCCGAGGTATACGCAGAGGAAGCAGCCGAGGCCACGCCAGAAGAACAGGCGCCCCCCCAGCAGTTCACGGACGCAACCGGCCCGGTGGCAGAAGAAGAACCCCTCGCGCAGCGGCCGTTCGTGGACGAAGAAGTTGGCGCCGCCAAGGACGAGGGCGTCGTCGCGCCGCAGCAGTTCAGCGACGATGCGGCCCCCGCCAAGGACGAACCCATCCCGCAGCAGCAGTTCAGCGACGATGCGGCCCCCGCCAGGGATGAAGACATCCTCGCGCAGGAGCAGTTCACCGACGAGGCGCCCGCCACGGATGAAGACGTCGTCGCGCAGCAGCAGTTCACCGACGAAGCACCCGCCAAGGACGAGGACATCCTCGCGCAGCAACAGTTCACCGACGAAGCACCCGCCAAGGATGAAGACGTCGTCGCGCAGCAGCAGTTCACCGACGAAGCACCCGCCAAGGACGAGGACATCCTCGCGCAGCAGCAGTTCACCGACGAAACGACTCCCGCCCAGGAAGAGGTCACCGCCCCGGAGGTGTACAAGGACGAAGTGGCCGAGGCCGCACCCGAAGAGGCCGCGCCCACGCCCGAGACATTCACCGACGATAAGGTGGCGCAGGCCGAACCGGCGAAGCCTCCCCCAGTCACCATGCTGCCCATAACCATCACTGTGGAAGCGGAGCCGCTGTTCGACTTCGACAAGTACTCCATCCGGGCCGACTCGCGCAAGAAGCTGGACGACTTGGTCAAGCAGCTCAAGGGGGTCACCTACGGCGAAGTCATCACGGTGGGGTTCGCGGACCCGATCGGCACCGCGAAGTACAACCAGCGCCTGTCGGAGCAGCGGGCCGCGTCGGTGAAGCGATATTTGGTGAGCAAGGGTATTCCTGCCAACAAGATTAAGACCGAGGGTCGCGGCAAGACCGAGCAGTACGCGAGCTACAAGAGCTGCAAAGGTCAGGGCAAGAAAAAGGTGATCGCCTGCTTGCAGCCCGACCGACGCGTCGAGGTCACGGTCACGGCGGAAAAGCAGCAGTAAGCGCCCCGAAACCCCGCTCAGCAGAAGTTAAGCCCTGCTCGCGCAGGGCTTTTTTGTCCACCACCCACACACGACAGTGGCACTCGCGCCGCAAACGGCAGACCTGATCATCACCGCCCGCTGGGTCGTGCCGGTCGAGCCCGGGGGCAGCGTGCTGGATCAGTACGCGGTTGTCGTCCGCGACGGTAGCATCATCGCGCTGATGCCGGCCGAGGACGCACGCAAGACCTACACCGCCAAAGCAACGGTGGACCTGCCTTTCCACGTCCTGGTGCCCGGCCTGATCAACCTGCATACGCATGCGGCCATGACGCTGATGCGCGGGCTGGCGGACGATCTGCCTCTGATGCAGTGGCTCAACGAGCACATCTGGCCGGCGGAGAGCAAGCACGTGTCGCCCGAGTTCGTCTACGACGGCACGCTGCTGGCGTGCGCGGAAATGCTGCGCGGTGGGGTAACCTGTTTCAACGACATGTATTTCTACCCCGAGCAGGCGGCGCGCGCGGCGCTAGACGCGGGGATGCGGGCCGCAATCGGCATGATCTGCATCGAATTCCCTACCACCTACGCTTCCGACGCCCAGGACTACCTGCGCAAGGGGCTGGCGGCACGCGACCGCTTCCGCGGTGAGCCATCGCTGTCCTTCTGCCTGGCCCCGCACGCGCCGTATACCGTGAGCGACCGCAGCTTCGAGCAGATCCTCACCTACGCGGGCGAGCTGGAGGTGCCTATCCACATGCACCTGCATGAGACGCAGGACGAGCTCCGCGAGAGTCTGAGCCGTTTCGGTGTGAGGCCGCTGGAGCGGATCCGCAGGCTCGGTCTGCTCGGTCCGAGCTTGATCGCAGTGCACGCGGTCCACCTTTCGGAGCAGGAAATCGACCTGTTGGCCCTGCAGGGCGCCAGTGTGGCTCACTGCCCGTCCTCTAATCTCAAGCTTGCGAGCGGGTTGGCGCCGGTGGCTCGCTTCGTCGAACGCGGTTTGAACACCGGCCTGGGGACCGACGGCGCCGCCAGCAACAACCGGCTCGATCTGTTCGAGGAGATGCGCATCGCGGCGCTGCTGGCTAAAGCCGTCTCCGGCCGGGCCAACAGCGTGCCGGCAGAGACCGCGCTGCATATGGCCACGCTGGGCGCAGCGCGCGCACTCGGGCTCGACCAGCACATTGGATCCATCGCGCCCGGCAAGCGAGCCGACTTGTGTGCGGTGAACCTGGACGCCACCGGCCTTTCTCCCGTGTACCATCCGGTGTCACACTTGGTGTATGCCGCCGGCCGCGAGGATGTGTCTCACGTCTGGGTCGCCGGCCGGTTGCTTGTGGAAGCAGGGGAGCTGACCGCGCTTGACCCCGGCCTGCTGCGTGTCAAGGCGCGCTCTTGGCAGACGCGTATCTCCGAGCAATCATGACCGTCAACGTCGATCCCAAGGAGCTGGAGAAGTTCGGCCAGCTCGCGCACCGCTGGTGGGATCCAAGCAGCGAGTTCAAGCCGCTGCACGAGATCAACCCGCTGCGGCTCAAATGGATCGATGAGGCGGCGGGCCTGCGCGGGAAGCGCGTCCTGGACGTGGGCTGCGGTGGCGGCATCCTGTCCGAAGCCATGGCCGCGCGCGGCGCCGAGGTGACCGGCATCGACCTATCCGAAAGGGCGCTCAAGGTCGCCCAGCTGCATCTGCTGGAAAGCGGCAATCGCGTCACTTACCTGGAGGCGGCGGTCGAGGACCTGGCGCACGAGCAGCCGGGCAGCTTCGACGTCGTGACGTGCATGGAGGTGCTCGAGCATGTGCCCGACCCGGCCAGCCAGGTGCACGCGTGTGCGCGCCTTCTCAAGCCCGGTGGGGATGCTTTCTTCGCCACCATCAACCGCAATCCCAAGGCGTTCTTGCTCGCCATCGTCGGCGCGGAGTACATCCTCGGGCTGCTGCCGCGCGGCACACACCAATACGCCAGGTTAATCCGGCCCTCAGAGCTGTCCGGGTGGTGCCGGCATGCAGGCTTGAGCGTGAAGGCGATCACCGGAATGCGCTACAACCCGTTGGCGCGAGTCTATTCGCTGGGCCCGGACACCGACGTGAACTACATCGTGCACACCGGCGCCGCATGAACAGCGGATCCCCTCCTCTCGCATCTCGCGCAGTCCTGTTCGACCTGGACGGGACGCTGGCCGACACGGCGCCGGACTTGGCTTACGTGCTCAACCTGCAGCTGCGCGCCCACGGCTGCGCCGAGCTACCGGTTGACGGCTTGCGCCCCTATGTTTCGCATGGCGCCCGCGGCATGTTGCGCGCCGGCTTCGGGCTGGAGGCCGGGGATGCGGGTTACCCCGCATTGCGTGACGAGTTCCTGGACCTGTATGAGCGTAATCTGTTCCGCGAAACGCGACTGTTCCCCGGCATGGCTGAGTTGCTCGACGGTCTCGAACAGCGCGCGATAGCCTGGGGCGTCGTCACCAACAAGCTGGAACGCTTCACCGCGCCCCTGATCCAAGCGCTCGGCCTGACCGCGCGCGCCGGTTGCGTGATCAGCGGCGACACCACACCGCGCGCCAAACCCCATCCTGACCCGCTGTTCGAAGCCAGCCGCCGGCTCGGCGTCAAGCCGAGCGAGTGCAGCTACGTCGGGGACGACGAGCGCGACGTGCAGGCCAGTCACGCTGCGGGCATGACCCCGGTGGTGGCCCTCTATGGCTACCTGGGAAACGGCAGGCCGCCTCATGAGTGGGGCGCAGGGGCCTACATCGAGCACCCTCTGCAGCTCTTGAATCTGCTCTCGCCGGCCGCAGCTATGAGATAATCCGAGTAGTCGGAGCGAGGGCCGGGCTATTGCTGAGACCTGGCACCCGACACCGGACTTCCGACATGGGGGCGACCTGGTTTCGACGTGGGTCGCGAAGCAGCGCAGTGCATGCCAAGGTCCAGTCACCTTGTAAATCCGTCTGGAAATCTATAGTCGCCAACGACGACAGCTACGCTCTAGCCGCCTAACACCGGCTAGACTCTGCCCCCGGTGTGCTCATGCGCCGGATCTGATCCCGCAAGGGTGATGAGCGCAGAGTCATTCGCATGAGACCGTGCCTCGCAGGGTTACTTTGCTCGGCACTAAATCGCTAGGTAACTCGCCAATCACCAGCCTGCCGGCCGGCGGGTGTGCGGTTAAAACAAACGACCAGGCTAAGCATGTAGAGCTGACTGTAGAGGACTTACGGACGCGGGTTCGATCAGTTCGGGTCGCCTCTGCCCGTGAGGGCAGAGTGAACACGGGGCTCACATCGGTGAAACCTGAAGCCGCTTAAGAGGCGGTATGGCAACGCCGAGGGGTAGGAAGAGGGCCAACCTCAGGCCTGCCCTGTAGAGACTCATAGACTGGCTGACGCCGGGCAACCGGTGCGAGCGAGCACTAGGATTCGTCATCGTTCTTCCCCCTCCCTCTTTGAGAGGGCTAGGGTAAGGGTGACACGACGGATAACACGCCCCGCATCCCGCATTTGCCATGGCTGCGAGCCGCGGCAGAGCAGGATGAAGGCATAGTCCAGCCCGTCTCGAAAGAGATGGATATGCTGTCCCGCCGCCTCCACCAATGCCCCGACGCCGAGCGGATCTCCCGCTCGGCGTTTTCTCTACTTGCGTGACCTATGAACCACTATCGGACGATTCGGCAGCTCGACGCGCCAGATGCGGCGTACATCGCAGGACTGGTGGATGGGGAAGGCACCGTCACGCTTACCACAATGCACCGAGGTGAGAACCGGCGGTTGGTGGTAAGCATCTCCAACACCGAGCGTGGGCTGTTGGAGTTCGTCCGAGGGGCCTTGGGCGCGGGGCAGATCACGGGGAAGCGAACGTACAGTACCAAGCACACGCCCAGCTTCGCCTTCCGCGTCACCAGCCGCCAGGCCGTCGATCTCTTGTGTCAGATCGCTCCCTATTTGCGATCCTACAAGGCCGCGCGTACGGCTCTTGCGCTGGAGCATTACATCGCGCTCACGCCGCGGAACGGTCGCTATCGCGATGAGGTCAGGCGGGCACGGAAGGACTTTGAAGCCTCGTTCTTGAGCCTCGGACCTTGCGCGCGTGATCCGGCTAGGATGCGAAGCAGCCAGAGTTGATCGGGCGCCGGCACTACTACGCGGACAGTGCCGTGTGGTGATACTGGGACTCTTGTGCCAGTTTGACAGCAGCTACGGGAGGGTCCCAAGAGATGGTGAGACCTGGGGGTTCTGCCAAACTGGTGGTGAGCGCCCGCCCTCCAGGCGCAAAGATCCCGCCGGCCGCCTGGAACCAAATCTGCTGTCTCCGGCTCGAACACGGGAGTGGGTGGGAAGACCCTGCGCGGCGACGATATCCGCCGTTACATTCGTAACTTTCCGTGTAACCCCCGGAATCCTGCAGTAAGCCCAGAGGCGTAGGCTTGCGTTAAGGACTCATCGTAGCGAGAACAGACATGAACACTGCATCGCACCAGCTCGAACCCTGGCATCTGTCGATCACACTGGCGGCCATCAGTGCTCTGGTGTTGATCCACTCAGCCGCCAGCCACGCCGACGATACCGGTCTCTACGCCGGGCGCAGCCTCCTCTCCGGCGCGCCGGTCAGCGCTCCCAAGGACCAGGCGCAGCTCGCGGCCGAACCAGGCAGCGCGGCGCTGACGGCAGACGGCATGCGCCTGGAGGGCGAGCGCATCTTCGGCGGCTACCGGTTTGGACCCGGCTTTGCGCTGGAAGGCGCCCAGACGCGCACCGGCCCCCCCGGCCCAGCAGCGGGCAATCAGGCGATCAGCGTGGCAGGGGTGAGCTCGGTCCCGCTGAGCGACTCAGTCACGCTGGTCGGCAAGTTCGGGTTGCACTATCCAACGTCGGCCGTCGCGGGCGGCAGTATGTCTCTGTCGGATCTGCCGAGCGGCAGTAAGCTTTACGGAGTCGGAGTGTCAGCGCAAGTCCGCGACAACGTCGAGCTGCGGGTGCAGTCCGAGCACTTCGGGCGGCCTGCTGGCGCTTCTCAGGGGACGGCGGGGTCCGATTCAGTCCTGTTCGGCGCCAACGTGCGGTTCTGACTAGGGCGCCGGCGCACAGCGTCCAAAAAGCAGCATTGGTATTCGCTTTGCTTGGGCCCTGCAGGCCTGCGGCGCTCTATGCCCTGCCTTCTCCGCATACCCTACCTCCATATTCCTTCCTGAGCGCGCGCTGTCAAGCTGGCTAAAGGGTCTGTGGCGGCCGTCGTAAACGGAACGGCTCCAGCGGACATTTGCCGGCAACGCGCGATCGCACATGAAAAGCACCGTGCCCGTAAGCACAGAGCTCGTGGACTCCACCCAGCCCGAGCGGGCGGGCAAGCCGGGCCGGCCGGAACAGCTCGGCCTGATCGAGGAGGTCATCGACAGGGGGCTGCTCGAGGCCCACTTCCAGCCTATCCTCGACCTCGGCAGCGGCGAGGTCATCGGATTCGAGGGTTTGATCCGCGGGCCCGCCGACACGCCGCTGCGCGCTCCCGCAGAGCTCTTCCGCAGCGCCAACAAGCACGGTCTCGCGTTGCGCCTGGAGCGGCTGTGCCGCCAGACCGTGCTGGAGTCCTTTGCGCGGCTTGGCCTGCCCCATAAGCTCTTCCTCAACGTGCGTCCCCAGTGTCTGGCCCTGCCCGGCCTGGGGACCGTAGCCACGCGCGAATTGCTCAGGCGACTGGCCTTGTCGCCCGAGCGTATCGTGATCGAGCTCACGGAGAACCTCCCCATCTTCGATTTCGCCTCGGTGCGCGCGGCACTCACCAGCTATCGCAATCTGGGGTTCCACGTTGCGATCGACGACCTGGGCGAGGGCTTCGCCAGCTTCCGTCTGTGGTCCGAGCTGCGCCCCGAGTACGTCAAGGCGGACATGCACTTCGTTCAAGGCATCGACAACGACCCGCTCAAGCTGCAGTTCCTCAAATCCATCCAGCAAATCGCGGACACCTGCCGCTCGCACATCATCGCCGAGGGCATCGAAACCGAGGCCGAGCTGTGCGTCATACGCGACCTGGGTATCCCCTTCGGCCAGGGCCACCTCATCGGCGCACCGTCGGCATCGCCGGCGCTGGTCTCGCCCGAGAATGTGCTGCGCCTTTTGCGCCAGCGGGAGATCGCCGTCTATCCGGAGAACCTGGTGGTGCACAACAACACCGTAACCGCCGAGAAGCTGTTGATCCGGGTCGACCCGGTCGGACCAGCAACGCCCAACGGCGATGTATACGCGCGCTTCGCGCAGGACGAGTCGCTGCAGGCGATTCCGGTGGTGCAAGACGGCGCCGTGCTGGGACTGCTCAATCGACATGCGTTCATAGACAGCTACGCCCGCCCCTTCCGCAGGGAGCTGTTCGGGCGCAAGCCTTGCCACGCCTTCATGGATCCAGAGCCGCTGGTGGTGGAGAAGGACATCACCATCCAGGAACTGTCCAGCCGGCTGGTGGACGCCGCGAGCCGCCATCTCTCGGAGGGCTTCGTGCTGACCGATAGCGGGCGCTATGCCGGGCTGGGTACTGGCCGCGACCTCGTGCGCGAGATCACCAACCTGCAGATCACCGCCGCCCGCTACGCCAATCCCCTGACTCTTCTGCCCGGAAATGTGCCCATCAACGAGCACATCGAGCGGCTGCTGCGCGCGGGCATCGCGTTCGTGGCCTGCCACTGCGATTTGGACCACTTCAAGCCGTTCAACGACGCCTACGGCTACCGGCGCGGCGACGACATGATCCAGCTCACCGGCCGGACCCTGCTGGAAGCCTGCGACGCGCGCCGCGACTTCATCGGCCACATCGGCGGCGACGACTTCATTCTGCTGCTGCAAAGCGCAGACTGGGCGTCGCGCAACCGTCAGGCGCTGGAGCGCTTCGACCACGAGAGTTCACGGCTGTACACCAAAGAGGACCTGGCGCGTGGCGGATTGCTGGCCGAGGACCGGAGCGGAAATCCAGTGATTCATCCACTCGGCGCGCTGTCCATCGGCGCCGTGGTCGTGGAGCCGGGCGATTATGCCTCGCACTACGAGGTCTCCGCGGCTGCGGCCGAAGCCAAGCGTCAAGCGAAGCGCACCGCTGGCAGCAGCATGTTCGTCGAACGCCGTCGGCCCGCCATTGAGCGTCCATCCCAGAGCACCTCGGGCTGAACCTGACGCGCCTCGCGCGGCGTTAACGTCCGTCCTTCTCCTGGCTCGTCCAGGAATAGCGCGTCGCCGCGCAGCTTCGAGTGCGGCGCGGTGAGGTCCAGAGGACCGTCGATGACTTTGTCGCGCCGTTCCCGTGTTGCGCTTCAGCGCGACGCCGCAGGCGCGGACGGCTGCTGCGCGACGGCGGCTCGCAGCCGCGCTTCGCGCTCCGCCAGTTTCTGGCGCAACTGCGGGATGGCCGCCTGGCCCGCCTGCTCGCCCTCCAGAATAGCGAGATGGCGGCTTTGGAAATCGGTGGAATTGAGCTTGCTGACATCGGGCTTTATGACCACGTCCGCCCCAGCCAGTTCCTCGCTGGCGATCGAGTTTCCCATGATCGTGAAAGTCTGCAGCAGGATGTCGAGCGTGCCCTCGATGGGCCTGAGGGAGGGCTTGGCGGAGATGTCGGAGGCGATCACGATGTCGGCGCCTAGGCGCCGTGCGAGCTTGACCGGGACCGGGCTGACAAGTCCGCCGTCCACGTAGTCGCGCCCGTTTATTCGTACCGGCTGAAACACACCCGGCACCGCACTCGACGCGCGCACCGCCATGCCGGTGTCCCCGCGCTGGAACGCTACCGCCTCGCCACTTTGCAGGTCAGTGGCGACCACCGCCACCGTGCGATTGAGTTTCTCCAGGGGGCGGTTCTGCACGGTCTTGTTGACGAACTCCTGCAACGCCTCGCCCTTGAGAAAGCCGCGGGCGGGCAGCGACCAGTCGCTGAACATCGATTCGTTGAGGTCCAATGCGATGCGCTGCAGCGCGAAGCCGTCATTTCCTGCAGCATACAGCGCCCCGACCAGACTGCCCGCGCTGGTGCCTACGATGATGTCGGGCTGGATGCCCTGCGCCTCCAGGGCTTTGATCACACCGATATGGGCGAAGCCCTTGGCGGCGCCGCCGCCCAGCACCAGGGCAATGCGCGGCGCCGGAACCTTGATCTCGGGGACCGTGGATGGAGCAGCGGGAGTGCCCTCGGGCTGCGCGCTGGCAGGCTTCTCCGACGCGGCCTTGACCGCACCCCCGGAAGCGCAGCCCGCGAGCAGCGCGAGCCACACCAGCAGAAAGACGGTGGCGTGGCGCATCATCGCAGTGCAGGGCTCACGCGCAGAGGCGTCGCGACGGATGATGGGCTCAGCGCCCGCCTGGGTCACATCTGGGATTGCAGATAATTCTGCAAGCCGACCTTGGCGATCAGTTCGATCTGCGTTTCCAGCCAGTCCACATGCTCCTCTTCGCCGTCGAGGATGTCCTCGAGCAACTCACGGCTGATGTAATCGTCGCACGACTCACAGTAGGCGATCGCCTCGCGCAGCAGCGGAATCGCCTCCATCTCCATGCGCAGGTCGCACTTGAGCACATCCGGTGCGTCTTCGCCGATGTACAGCTTGTTGAGCTGCTGGAGGTTGGGCAGACCCTCCAGGAACAGAATTCGATTGATGAGCTTGTCCGCGTGCTTCATCTCGTCCATGGACTCGTGGTACTCGTATTCGTCCAGCTTCTTGAGCCCCCAGTTGCGGAACATGCGCGCATGCAGAAAATACTGGTTGATGGCGGTCAGCTCGTTGGTCAGCACCCGGTTGAGGTTATCGAGGACCTTGGTGTCGCCCTTCATGTCGGCTCCATGGGATCGGGGGTCGCCGCCATTATAGCTGCGGGTGGCGCCGGGCTAAGGTAAGGCGCGCGAGGACGCGCGCGTCAGTGGAAAGCGCTCGGGTGAATTAACGTCGAGGAGACAGGACGCGCTCCATAGGCGCGTGGCGCGCTGCCCGAGCCGCACGCCGCTCAGACGGCGGCGCGGTTCTCGGGGAGGCCAAGAACCTGCAGGGTTTCGTCCAGGACTTGCGTGGCAAAGGTGCGGCAGCAGCCGCAGGCTGCGGCCACGCCGAGTCGCGCACTGAGCTCGCAGACGGACGACGCGCCTGCGCAGACCGCGTCGCGGATCTGCTGTTCCGTCACTGCGTTGCAAACGCAAATATACACAGGCGCACTCCGAAGGAGTTGAGAGCTTAAATCACAATGAGAATGATTGTCAATAGCGCTGGTACGCCCGGTTCGAGCGCAGCCCATACCTGTCGTTTGGCTTGGATCGGGATGGCTGTCCGGGCAAAGCCCGAGCCGAAGTGGGGGCGGTGCAGACAAACGTAGATCCAATGCTTATAATTCGCATTTACGAACCAGCCTACGCTACACCGATCCGATCCGCGATGTTGTCCATCCACTTCCGACTGCTCACCCTGCTGCTGTTCCTGGTCTCGCCGCTCGACGCGGCGCTGGCGCGGCAGGCCGACGCTCCCGACCGCGGGCCGCAGACCATCCTTCACCTTCTGGACTATGTATCGGTGGAGTATCCGCAGTTCGTCCAGGCAGGTAAGGTGATCAACCAGGGGGAATATGCCGAGCAGGTGGAGTTCGCGGGCCAGATAAAAGACATGATCGAGGGCCTGCCAGCCAGCCCGAAGCGAGAAACCTATGCGCGTCAGGCCGCACAACTCCTAGCGCTGATGCAGGCCAAGGCCGACGGGGCCCAGGTCGCCGGGCTCGCACGCGAGCTGCAGCATGGATTGATCACAACATACAGCATCCCGGTAGCGCCTAAGCAGGCGCCCGATTTGACCACCGCCGCGGCGCTTTACGCCACGCACTGCGCCGCCTGTCACGGCCTGGACGGCGCTGGCGCAGGACCGCAGGCTGCCGCACTCAGCCCCGCCCCGACCAACTTCCGCGACGTGAAGCGCCAGTCCGCGCGCAGCGTCTTCGCTCTCTTCAACGCCATTAGCCTGGGTGTGGACGGCACGCCAATGGCCGCATTCAACAACCTGAGCGCCGAGGACCGCTGGCGGCTCGCGTTCTACGTGAGCCAGTTCGCGGCCAGCGATGCACAGCGTGCGCGCGGCGCGCAAGCCTGGGCGCGTGGCGAAGGCCGCACCCTGTTCAGCGCGCTTCCCGCGCTTGTCACGATGACGCCGGCCGAAGCCCAGCAGCAAGGTGCCGACGCTGAATCCATCCTCGCCTATCTGCGCGCGGACCCGACACAACTGGAGCCGTCAGCGCGCTCGCCCATCGCCTTCAGCACTGCGACGCTCGGGCGCAGCCTTGCGGCCTATCGTGCCGGCAACGCGCAGGAGGCGTACCAGCTCGCAGTCACAGCCTACTTGGAGGGTTTCGAACTGACCGAAGCCAGCCTCGACAACCGCGACCGCGAACTGCGCACGCGCACGGAAGCCGCGATGATGGCCTACCGCAATGCCATCAAGGCCGGCAGGCCGATGGTCGAGGTGGAAGCCGACTATGCCGCGGCCGTAAACCTGCTCGAGGAGTCGCAACAGCGGCTGACCGGACCTGCGGCTTCGCCGACCGCGAACTTCGTGAGCTCGCTGATCATCATCCTGCGCGAGGGCCTCGAGGCCATCCTGGTCCTGGCCGCCATGGCGGCATTCCTAGTGCGCACCGGCAGGCGCGAGAGTCTTCCGTGGCTGCATGGCGGCTGGATCGTCGCGTTGCTGTTGGGCGGACTGACCTGGGTGATTTCGAGCAAGCTCATCGCCATCAGCGGCGCGCACCGTGAGGTGACCGAAGGCATCACTGCCCTGGTCTCGGCCGGGTTGCTCCTGTACGTCGGGTTCTGGCTGCACAGCAGATCCAACGCCGCGCGCTGGAGCGAGTTCATCCGCAACCAGATGAGCTCCGCAATCAGCCGCGGGGCGCTGTTCGGCATCGCAATGGTGTCGTTTCTCGCCGTCTACCGCGAGGTGTTCGAGACGGTCCTGTTCTATCAGGCCCTGTGGATGCAATCCGAGGGCAGCGGCCAGACTGCGGTGATCGCTGGATTCGCCATCGGCTTCGCCGCGCTCGTGGTGCTGGGTTGGCTGATCGCGCGGTTCAGCGTACGGCTGCCGCTGGGAATGTTCTTCGCCGCCAGCTCCGTGCTGCTGGCGGTAATGGCCGTGGTGTTCGCCGGTCAGGGCATCGCCGCGCTACAGGAGGCGGGCAAGCTCGCGGCCAGCCGGATCGACTTCCCCTCGATCCCGCTGCTCGGCATCTACCCGAACCTGCAGGGTCTGACCCTGCAGCTTGCTCTGGTGACGATCATCGTCATCGGGTTCGTCTACCTGCGCGGCAACCGGCGCGCTTGACTCGGCGCATGGCCGCTGAGGGACGCGGCTGCGCGCTCGCCGCGTGCGCATCAGCCGCTCAGGGCGAGCGGCGCGGCAGCATGCGGAAGAACACGCCGTCCCGGTTGATCAGCAGGTGCTTCAACGCGCCCGCGATGTGGATCCCGATCACGACCACCAGCACCTCGGACGCGGCGTGGTGGATGCCCTGAAACAGCTCGTATAGCGCTTTGTTCTCCGCGAACAGCGGTCCGATCTTGAACAACCCGAAGTAGGTGACTCCATACTTGGTGAAGTTGGACGCCGTGAAGCCCGCCGTCGGCATCAAGACCAGCAGGGCATACAGCAGGCCGTGGCTCAGCCTGGACGCGTTCACCACCCAGCTCGCCGTACCAACGGGCAGCGGTGGAGGTTGATGGTTCCAGCGCCACACCACGCGCACCAGCACGATGATGGCAACGGTCACGCCGATGGACTTGTGCAGGTTGTAAAAGAAGGCGCGCGGCGGCGTGCCCTTCGGGATGTCCACCATGTACCAGCCCAGCCCGATCATCACGAAGACCCCGACGGCCACCAGCCAGTGCAGTGCGATGGCGACCTTGTCGTAGCGCCGGACGCTGATGTTGTCTGCCATGTACCCCCCCGTACCTGGAAGCGGCGTATGTTACACCCACGTGCCGGGATGACAACCCTTGCTCCACGCGCTGCCTGCGTGCCATCGGCACGCGCGAGACACTTATAATCGGTGCCAGGCGCAAATAAGCGCGTGTGCACAAAAACAGGGGAAGGAGACCAGAACAATGAGAGCCCGGGTGACCGCTGCATTGCTCGCGGCGAGCTGCTCAGCGCTGCCAGCGCTGAGCCGGGAAGTCGAACCCAACGCCAACCCCGCCGCTCAGCTGGAAACGCCCACTGTGGAGGTCGTGGGCACGACCCCGTTGCCCGGCATCGGCACCCC
>JBGPOV010000026.1:0-37533 GCA_041488255.1 Gammaproteobacteria bacterium
CGAATGTCTAGCCGTACGCGGTCCTGAACTTGCCGGTGAGCAGCTATCAATGCAAGTGTACGGCTCACGTGCAATTCCAGCGAATCTTTTAGCACGAACAGCCAAAAGCCGATCTGGCTCGGGACGCGAGTCGCGTCGGTAGCGGTGCCCTTCTTGAGGGACTCGGTGCTGTCATGCATCAAACAAGTGCATGGATTGTTGGGGGCGGTGCAATGTCGAGACAGGTATCGTTCGATGTTTTGGTAGAAAGCAGAGAAGCTCGATCGAGCTCTCGGCAAGAAAGGCCAGTTGCTGCGAATGACCAAGCGCGCAACTTGCTCTGCCAGTTCGGGTTTGAGCTCACCTGATCCCAGAAGGACCTGTTGCGAAATCCTTTGTGCGAGCGCCTGGAAATCAGCCCAGCTCAATTCGCTGACGGAAGGCCCGGCAAGGCGGTCGACTTCTGCGCACGCGATGTCATTGAATGCGTCACTGTAACGATGCAGGTGGTGGTCAGTATCCAGCACCTGTTCGTTGAACTGTCTGCGGTCTCTCCATTCGTCTCCACTCGATATGGTCAATGCATCGGGCACAAATTTGGAGAGCGCTTGCTTCTTGAGCTTGGGATCGGCCTGGTTTTTGTCCGAGCTGAGCAGGGCATGCATGCTGTCTTGGTTTAGGGCCAGCAGAGTCGGCGCTCCGCCGAAGCTGAAATGCACCCAAAAATGATCGCATGCGTGTTTTCGCCGGAGGGCGTCGAGCGTTCTTGCAACGCATCGGCCTGCATTCAACCGGCACAACAGAGGCACAAAAAGGCGATTAGGCGCGACCAAACCCCAGAGTAAGCCAGGAGTGGTCACCCCGAGGTGGAAGCGGAGTGTATCCAGCAAGCCTAGTCTCTTTACCTCGGTGGCCATAAATGCCTTAAGCGGGGAGCATAGAGATTATTATGTACCTCACTTGGTGTAAAGCAATGCTGCTCCACCCAGAGTGGACGGGAAGGCCGAACCTACCTAACTAAACTGCTCAAGCTGGCGAGTGGAAATTTCGCTCCGAAAAACCCACGACACATCCGGAGCTAGCTGCGACAACCTCTGAAACCTGGGCCCGCGCATCCCAACATCTTTGTGCGCCGCACAAGGGCCAAAGCGTGGCCCGTCGTTTGCCGTTTTCCTCGCCATTCCCTAGGCACCACCTCCAAAGCGTCGGTGGATGATCCGCGCAAGGTCCTGCAAAGACTTCAACGCAGTACCCCGCTTCTGATGACGTTCTCATATGCCTGAAGATAATCGAACGTCGGAGCACTGAGGGGCGTCGGACCGTCCAGGTCATGCCCAATCATATCGGCGTGATCAGCCGCCCATATGGCGAACGGCTGCCGACCACGCTGCGCTGATGTCATAGGCACGACGCCATCGTTGCGTCCAGCAACCGCGTGCACGAAGAGGAACGTAGGTGCAAAGAATGCAGACGTATGAAAGAGCCCGTCCCGCCCCGTCCCGACGATCTCCAGATACCGGACCCCTGGGTTGTCCACACAAAGGCGATCCAGTGCCGTTGCCTCCGGTTCCGACAAATCACGCACGGCGTTGGTCTTGGCGCGTAGCTCTTCGAGAAACGCTCCGTCCAGGTGTAAGAGGCGAGGTAAAACATCGAGCGGATTCCCGGCCTCGAGCACGCTGGCAACTGGTGAACCAAGATGAGGTGTACCAATGCTGACCACCGTCTTCACTCGTTCACCGACCCCGCCAACGTTGTTCGCCACGAGAAAGCGCGCGTCAAGGCCTCCCATACTGTGCGCGAGGAGATGAACCGGTTCCGATGGGCCGAAGGCCTTCACGATCTCACGAGCCAAGAGATTGCTGCGGTCGGCCACCGTGCCGAGCGGATCAGTCGACATCTCCTTGACCCTCAAACCGGGAAACGCTCGTTCGAGGTGAGGAGCAACGCCATTGAAGTAGTGAACGGGGCCGAACCGCTCGAATCCGAGCACGCCTGGTACGAGGGCGATGTTCATCACGCGCGCAGAAAGTCAGCACACTCTCGATCGAGGGCAGACATTCGCTGTAGACTCGATCAGCATCCAGCCAGAAGCAGCCCTACCTACTGTAGTCGATCCCGGACTAGAAGCAAAGAGTCTCGCCCGTCTGCTATCCCACGCGTCTGCCTAGGGATTAGGAGGTGGCGTTATCGGAAAGGACAGCGATGGAGTCGCCCTCGCCACAACCCGTAAATATGGTAATATGGGTTTATGAAGACGACAATCGAAATTCCAGAGCCGCTGTTCCGCCGAGTTAAGTCCAAAGCCGCCGAACGTGGGCAAACGCTGAAGCAGTTCTTCACCGAAGCTATCCAGGACAAGCTAGCCCTCCAGTCCAGCAAAGCCTCGTCTGCCGAGCCCGCGTGGATGCAGGGGTTTGGAAGACTGCGGCGCTTGCGTAAGGAGACCCAGCGCATACAGGCGAAGATCGACCAGGAGTTCGAAGTCATCGAGTCGGAGGACCGCCTGTGATGCTTGACACCAACGCGCTGTCGGCGTTCGTAGATGGCGATCCCGTCGTCGGCGACATCCTACGTCAGCAGGCGCGAGCGGCAATTCCAGTCATCGTTCTCGGCGAGTTTCGCTACGGTATCGCGGGCTCTAGGCACCGGACTTCCTATGAGGAATGGCTGGGAAACCATCTCCCTCATTTCGACGTGCTTTCGGTGACCGCCGACACGACAGTCGCGTACGCCGCCCTTCGAGTCGCACTCAAGAAAGCGGGTCGGCCGATTCCCGCGAACGACGCCTGGATTGCGGCACTCGCCATGGAGCATCGGTTGCCGATCTTGAGCAGGGATACGCACTTCGATGCGGTACCTGGGCTTCAACGAATAGGCTGGTAGCTCCCGTTCCGACATGATGCGGCTCAGTCTCTCGAGCCGACCCCGTGTATGGGGAGTTCACACCTCACGGTGATCGTGAAACTCACGCAATCAGCGTGAGGGAGATAGATGAGATGCCCAAAGTTGCGCGGGGGTATCTCCGCGACCTTTAGGCGACTTTAGAGCAGGATTGTTGCAGCCTAAGTGCTTGATATTTTGGAGGCGGGGGTCGGAATCGAACCGGCGTACACGGCTTTGCAGGCCGCTGCATGACCACTCTGCCACCCCGCCGCCGGCACTCACGCGACTGCTTCCGACCCCAGTCCCGCTGCGTGCGGCGAACCGGAGGCAGCGGGATCGGCCGGAGGCGAACGGTGCTGGCTACGCGGCGGCCCGAGACCGGCGCGCCTGTCGTGTGACGAAGCTGAAACAGGAGACCGAAGCTAGCGCTTCGATCTGCCTGGGATTCTGGAGCGGGAAACGAGGCTCGAACTCGCGACCCCAACCTTGGCAAGGTTGTGCTCTACCACTGAGCTATTCCCGCGCAAAAACGGACAGTGAATTATAGGGGCCCATCCCGTGGTGTCAAGGCAGGGACAAGGCCGCAGCCAGGGGGTCACTCCTGGCTTCCTAGCACGAAGGGCATGGCCATCTTCAGGTAATACACCATGGACCACAGCGTTAGTCCGGCCGCGATGTAAATGAGGACCGTGCCGAGGTCCTGCGTGTCGAGGATACCGAACAACATGCCGTGATATAGCAGCAGCAAGATCGCCGCCATCTGGGATCCGGTCTTGATCTTGCCCAGGAAGCTCACGGCCACGCTCTTGCTCTTGCCGATCTTCGCCATCCATTCGCGCAAGGCCGAGATGGCAATCTCTCGGCCGATGATGATGACCGCGACCGGGGCATCCACGCGGCCTAGCCAGACCAGCAGGATCAGAGCCGCCGCCACCATCAGCTTGTCGGCGACCGGATCGAGAAAGGCCCCGAAGGCGGACGTCTGATCGAGCGTGCGCGCGAGGTAGCCGTCGAGCCAGTCGGTCGCGGCCGCCACTGCGAACAGCGCGGTCGCCGTCAGGTTTTTCTCGGACCCGGTGAGCAACGTGTCCGGGAAGTAAAACACCGCCAGAAACGCCGGGATCAAGAGGATCCGCAGCCAAGTGAGCAGGTTGGGTACGTTCAGAGGCATGGGGAAAGCCGTTAGAGCTCCGCGGTGCGCATTCAGTGCAGCTCCTGGTAAATGCGCTCGGCCAGCGCACGGCTGATGCCCTCGACCTGGGTGATCTCGTCCACGCTGGCCGCCACCAGACCGCGCAAGCCGCCAAAGCGCGTCAGCAGCTTGCGCCGGCGTGTGGCCCCGATCCCGGTGATGGCCTCCAGCACCGAGGTCCGCCGTGTCCGGCCGCGCCGGTTGCGGTGGCCCGTGATGGCGAACCGGTGGGCTTCGTCTCGCACCTGCTGTATGAGGTGCAGCCCGGGATGATCCGGCGGTAGGCGCACTGCCTCCTCGCGCCCCGGCAGGATGAGCTGCTCCAGGCCCGGCTTGCGTTCTTCGCCTTTGGCCACGCCGACCAGCGCCACGCCCCCAAGGCCTAGCTCCTCCAGGACCTCGCGGGCGGCCGACACCTGGCCTTTGCCACCGTCGATGAGGATCAGGTCGGGGAGCTTGCCCTCGCCCGCGACCACTTTTCGATAGCGGCGGTCCAGCACCTGGCGCATGGCGCCGTAGTCGTCGCCGGGCGTCACGGCCTGGATGTTGTAGCGCCGATACTCGCTCTTTTTCATCCCACCCTCGTCATACACCACGCAGGAGGCGACGGTGGCCTCGCCGGAGGTATGGCTGATGTCGAAGCACTCTAGCCGGCAAGCCGAGCCCGGCAGGCCCAGCGCCTGCTGCAACGCCGCCAACCGCGCCTCCTGGGTCGACTGCATGTGGACAGCCTGCCGAATCGCCACGCGTGCGTTGGTCTCCGCCATGGACAGCCAGACCCGGCGCTCGCCGGCCGTGGCGGTGACGATCTGGACCGGGTGAGCGGCCTGCTCGCTCAGCAGTTGTTCCAGGGCCGCAGTGTCGATCTGGTGGTTGACCAGGATGAGCGGGGGCACGTCGCGGTTCAGATAGTGCTGGGTGAGGAAGGCCTCCAGCGCCTGCCCCGCCTCGTAGCCTTCGGCATGCTCGGGGAAGAAGCTCTTGTCCCCACGATGCTGGCCAGCGCGCACGCTCACCAGGTTGACGCAGGTGATCCCCTCCTCGGCCGCCAGGGCCACGATGTCCAGCTCGCGCGCCTTGTCGCTGCTGACGAACTGCTTCTGGCGCACCGCGCGCAGGGCTCGGAGCTGATCGCGAAAAGCCGCCGCGCTCTCGTAGTCCCGAGCGGCCGCGGCCTGCTCCATTCTGCCCTCGAGCCGTTCCAGCACCTCGTCGTCGCGTCCGAGCAGGAACAGCTCGGCATTGTGCACGTCGTCCATGTAGGAGTCTGCATCGATCAACGCGACGCATGGTCCTGTGCAGCGCTTTATCTGGTACAGCAGGCAGGGGCGCGAACGGTTGCTGAACACGGTGTCCTCGCAGGTCCGGATGCGAAACACCTTCTGCATGAGCTGGATGCTCTCGCGCACCGCCCCGGCGCTCGAGAACGGGCCGAAGTAGCGGTTGGCCTTGTCCAGCGCGCCGCGGTGGAAGCCCAGCCGTGGGAACCGATGGCCGGTGAGGACCAGATAGGGATAGGACTTGTCGTCGCGGTAGAGGATGTTGTAGCGCGGGGAAAGCGCCTTGATCAGATTGTTCTCGAGCAGCAGCGCCTCGGACTCTGAGCGCGTGACGGTGGTCTCGAGCTGGCGCACCTGGGAAACCATCACCTGGATGCGAGGCTCCAGCGAAACCGTCTTCTGAAAATAGGAAGCGACGCGCTTCTTCAGATCGCGTGCCTTGCCCACGTAGAGCACATCGTCCGAGCCCCCGATCATGCGGTAGACGCCGGGCAAGTGTGGCAGGCTGGCCACGACCTCGGCCAGATCCGAGGCCGGGACGGAGTCGGGGACTACGGCGCCAGCGGCCGCCGGCGCCTTGCGCCGGACATGGGCCGGGACCTTGGTCATGTTCTCGGTTGAGCAGCCAGGGAGCAGTCGAAGTAAGACAAGCGTCAGGATGCCTAGAGCCAGCGCGCGACGCGCAGGAGCTGCGCTTCGAACTCGACCGGTGTCAAGCGTCCCGTGTGGCTATTATAGCGGCTGCGATGGTGGCTTCCATGCCGGCGCGGGATCGAGCTGCCGAGCCTCACGCAGGATAAGTGGGTTCGGGTAGAATGCGCGCTTTTTACTGCGGGTCGATTCGACGCCGGAAACGCTGCCCAAACCCGCCGCGAATTAACGGGACAGGACACTAAGCCATGGCAAAAGTACTGGCAACCGAAGTGCGCGCCGGCAACCTGATCGAGTGGGACAAACGCGTGTGGCGGGTGCTCAAGTCCTACCACGTGCACGTGGGTGGGCGCGGCGGAGCCTTCATGCAAGTGGAGATGAAGGACATCGAGTCGGGCACCAAGTCCAATCAGCGCTTCCGCACGGACGAGAAGATCGAGCGCGCCTTCGTCGAGGGCCGGGACATGCAGTACCTGTACAACGATGGGGACACCTACGTGTTCATGGACAAGCAGAACTACGAGCAGCTTCACCTGCCGCGCGAGCTGCTGGAGGGGCAAATCGAGTACCTGCTGCCCAATACGGACGTCTTGGTCAACTTCCACAACGAGCGCCCGATAGGGCTCCAGTTGCCGCCCAGCGTGGTGCTCACAATCACTGAAACCGAGCCCACCCTGAAGGGTTCGACCGCCACCGGCTCGTTCAAACCCGCCAAGACGGAGACCGGGCTGACGGTCATGGTCCCGCCGTTCGTCGGCGAAGGCGAGAAGATCAAGGTCAACACCGACTCCGGTGAGTACATCGAGCGGGTGTAGCCCCCTCACCCCGGCCCTCTCCCGGGGCCCTCACCCTTGTATCTTGATTTTCGGCGATGGCTAGCTACCATTGCCCGAGGCGGAGGAAGCTTGCCCTCACCCTACCCTCTCCCGGAGGGAGAGGGACCTTAATCTCTGCCGGAGAGGGACCTTATGTCTGCTGGGGAGAGGGAGTTCCGCTGCATTTCGTTGTCGCAGCCCGCCAGACCTTCGTTAATTCCGCTTCCTGAAAGGCAGGATCCGCGCCCCGCTCGCCTCGACCGGGCTCGAAGGCGCCTCTCGCGTGAGCGCCAGCACCGCCTCGCGCATCTGACCGAAGCGCTCCCACATCATGGATTGCAGACGCACGGCGGCGCCCAGTGCGGTCTTCGCCCGTCTGCGTTCCAGATCGATGCGAAACTGCAGCCCGCGCAGCCGCTCGCGGTGCTCGGGTGGCGCCTGGGAGATGAGCGCTTCTATCGCCGCCTGCCGCCGGCGCTCGAACTCGCTGGGGTCCTCGCGGGCCAGGCGCTGCCACTCGTCGATGTCGAACTGCATGCTCTCAAGTCTAGCGTCCGACCAGCGCCGGGCTCAACAAATGTCAACCGTGGCGCCTCATCGCCGCGCGATGACTTTGACCACGGCTTGACCGCGTCGGTGGGTATCCGCAACGACTTCGGGCTGCAGCGTCACGTGGTCGATGCCGTAGCGCTGTTGCAGCACCCGCCGCGCCTGTTCCAGCACCGATGGCCAGCTGGACAGCTCGGCGATGTCCAGATGAGCCGACAGCGCCACTCGCCCCGAGGAAATGTTCCAGATGTGCAGGTCGTGCACGCTGCGCACCCCGTCGATACGGGCGAGGAGGCGCCCCACCTCCTCCAGTCTGACGCTGCGAGGCACACCCTCCATCAGCACATGCAGTGCCTCGCGCAGAAGACCGATAGTGGAGGCCAGGATCAGCAGCGCGATGACCCACGACAGGATGGCGTCGATCGGCATCCAGCCGGTGAAATAGATCACCGCGCCGGCCGCCAGCGCCGCCACCGATCCGGCCACGTCCGAGGTCACATGCAGCGTCGCGGCGCGCAGGTTCAGACTGCGCTCGCCGCGGCTCAGGATGAGCATCACCGCCAGGTTCAGCAGCAGGCCGATGAACGCCACGATCATCACGCCCAGTCCGTCGATGTCTGCCGGGTGGAGCAGCCGGCTGATGGACTCCACCGCGATGAACACCACCACCAGCAGCAGCGCGAGACCGTTGACCAAGGCAGCGATGACCTCGGCGCGCGCCATGCCGTAGGAGTGCCGGGCGCCCGCCGGCCGCGCCGACACCCAGGCGGCGAACCAGGCCAGCGCGAGCGCCAAGGCGTCGGAAAACATGTGTCCGGCGTCGCTCACCAGAGCCAGCGAGCCAAACGCCAGGCCCGCCACCAGCTCCACCAGCGCATAACCCAGAGTTAAAGCCAGGGCCACCCCGAGCACGCCGGGCACCGCTGCGCGCACGTGTTCGTGTGCGTGGCGTTGCGCCAAGTGCATGCCGGTGGAAGCGCGCTCAGCCAACGGCACCACCGGAGGCACGCGAAGCCATGGTCGGACCACCGGCCTGCAGTTCGCTCAGTGCGGCCTGGTAGGAGCGGTCTGCGCGCGCGTCGGCGAGCGAAACGTAGGCTCCGCGCGAGCGCATGCGCGTCAGCCTTTCTTCCCAGCGGCGGTCTGCTGCCCAGCTCAGGCTCCGGAGCAACGCGTCAGCGAGGTCTGGTCGATTGCACACCAGCACCATATCGCAGCCAGCTGAGAGCGCCGCGCCGGCGCGAGCGACGATGTTCCCGGCCCCGGAGGCGCCTTCCATGCTCAGGTCGTCGCTGAAGATCACGCCGTCGAAACCGATCTCGTTGCGCAACACGTCCTGCAGCCAGATACGGGAAAAGCCCGCCGGCACTCGGTCCACCTCGGGGTAGATCACATGCGCTGGCATCACGCCGGCGAGCTCACGTGCGAGTTGCCGATAGGGCACCAGATCGGCGGCGCGTAGGTCGGACAGGGGACGCGGGTCGACCGGAATGTCGGAATGAGAATCCGCGGCCACGAACCCATGTCCCGGGAAATGCTTTCCGACCGCGGCGGCGCCGCCGCGCGTCAATCCCCCGATCAGTGCGCTCGCCAGCTCCGTAACCGCCCCGGCGTCCCGGTGCAGAGCACGGTCGCCGATGACTGCGCTGCGCCCGAAGTCGAGGTCCAGCACAGGGGTGAAGCTGAAATCCACGCCGCTGGCGGTCAACTCAGCGGCGATGAGGAATCCCACCGCCTCGGCGCGCCGCTCTGCGGCTGAGCGGTCCGCGTCCCACAGCGCGCCCAGCCCGGCCATGGCCGGAATCGCCGTGTAGCCTTCGCCGAAACGCTGAACCCTGCCGCCTTCGTGGTCCACGGCGATCAGCAGCTCGGGGTTACGCAGCGCGCGAATGTCCGCGGTGAGCTCGGCGATCTGGTCAGGCGAGACATAGTTGCGCTTGAACAGGATCACACCGCCGACCAGCGGATCGAGCAGGCGCTTGCGATCGTCATCGATGAGGTGGGTCCCCTCGACGTCGAGCATGACCGGCCCCAGCGGCGGCATGCCGGCCGTCACCGCTGCTGAGCCTCGAGCACGACCACTGCGCAGGCGATGCTGCGCTCGTGGCTCAGGGTGATGTGATGCCCGCTCACGCCGCGGTCGTCCGACAGCGCCTGGAGATCCGGCGCGAGCCGCAGCAGGGGCCGCCCCGACGCGTCGTGCGTCACGCCGATGCTGGTCAGCAGCACCGGAGCGCGCAGGCCCGTGCCCAGGGCCTTGGCGAACGCTTCCTTGGCAGCGAAACGGCTGGCCAGGAAGACTTGGCGGTTGGGGCTGGCTCGGAAGCCCTCCAACTCGCAGGGCGCCAACACACGCCGCGCAAAGCGCTCGCCATAGCGCTCCAGCAACCGCGCCACTCGCGCCACCTCGACCACGTCCGCACCGATCCCGAGGATCACGCGCCGCCCCCGCGCGCCTCGACCATCAGCCGCTTCATTTCGCGCACCGCCTCGCTCCAGCCCGCGAACAAGGCGCGCGCCACGATCGCGTGGCCGATGTTCAGCTCGCCGATTTCCGCGATCGCGGCCACGGGCTGCACATTGTGATAGTGCAGCCCATGGCCGGCGTTGACCTTCATCCCCAGTCCCGCCGCGTACCGGGCTTCGCGGCGGATCCGGGCCAATTCCTCTTCTTGCCGCGGCGTGTTCCCGGCCTCGGCATAGGCGCCGGTGTGGATCTCGATCGCTGCAGCGCCAGCTTCGCGCGCGGCGTCGATCTGTCCGCGATCGGCGGCTATGAACAGGGAGACACGGATGCCGGCGGCCGCCAGCTCGCGACACGCCTCCTGAACCCGCGCGAGGTTGCCCTTGACGTCCAGCCCGCCCTCGGTGGTCAGCTCGGCGCGGCGCTCGGGGACCAGGCAGATGTCATGCGGGCGGACGCGCAGCGCGATGGCGAGCATTTCCGCCGTAACCGCACTCTCGAGGTTCATGCGCGTGGTCAGCACGCGGCGCAGGATCTCCACGTCCTCGTCCTGGATGTGGCGCCGGTCCTCGCGCAGATGCAGCGTGATGAGATCGGCGCCGGCCGACTCGGCCAGCAACGCCGCCTGAACCGGGCTGGGATAAGGCGTCCCGCGCACCTGCCGCAAGGTGGCAACGTGGTCGATATTCACCCCGAGCTGGATCATGTCGTAAACGGCGGGCAGTGGCTCAGAGCTGCTGCATCTCGCGCAGCAATTGGCGCGTATGCAGCACCTGGCCTCCCAGATGATGGTTCAACACGAAGCGCATCAGCGCGCGGCTCTGCTGCAGTGTGAGCGGATCGCGGTAGTCATCGGCGGCCATGTCCAGCAGCGTCTTGCCCGACAGTTCGACTGCGGCCGCGGGTGTCGGATCAAAAAGCAACTCCGGCCCCCGCTCCAGCCGGTAGATATAGTTGGCGTCGCGCCGGATGGGGTTCCCGGCGACATCGCGCTCCAGCAGCATCCCGTAGCCTAGCTCGCGCAGCAGCTTCTTCTCGAAGCGGCGCAGCGTCCAGGCCGGGGGTTCCGCGCCCCGGAATGCTTCCAGAGCTTGGTCGTACGCCAGATAAAGCCCCTCATGCGGGTCCTCCCGCGCGAGCAGCTTGAGCAGCAACTCGTTGAGGTAGAAGCCGCACATGAGGCCGAGGCCCGACAGCTGCGGGTGGCCGGCCAGCCACTCCGCCCGGTGCAGCGTGCGCAGTTCCGCTTTGCCGGCCCAGCTCAGGTTGAGCGGCTGGAACGCCATGAGCAGCCCGCGCAGGGACGACCTGGGCCGCCGTGCGCCGCGCGCCACCAGCCCTAGGCGCCCGAGGTTGCGGGTGAAGACCTCTACCACCAGGCTGGTCTCCTTGAAGGGATAGCTGTGCAGCACATAGGCCGGCTCGTTGTCGCGGACGCCACGCCGCTCCCGCTCGCTCGCTCCCGGCCCTGCGCCACCGTACGCGGTCGCCGGACGCTCCGTGAGCACGCTCATCGGTGTCTCATCACTCATAACCCAAGCTGCGCAACGCGCGCGGATCGTCCGCCCAACCGTGCCGGACGCGCACCCAGACCTCCAAGTAGACCCGGCTGCCGAACAGCTTCTCCATGTCCTGGCGTGCCTGGGTGGCGATGGCCTTGAGCTTCTCCCCGCCCCGCCCGATGACGATGGCTTTCTGTCCCGGCCGGTCGACGATGATGCTGGCGCCGATCCGGCGCAGCTGGCCTGCGGCTTCGAAGCGCTCCACCTCCACCGCCGTGGCATAGGGTACTTCGTCGCCGAGCAACCAAAACAGTTTTTCGCGCAGGAACTCGGCCGCCAGGAACCGCTCGCTCCGATCGGTCAGGTCGTCCTCGTCATACAGCGACGGGCCGACGGGCAAGTGAGGCCGGATCACGCCGAGCAGCTCCGGCACCTGGCGCCCGCTGCGCGCGCTGATCGGGACGATCGCTGCGAACGCGTGGACCCGCGACAACTCGTCGATGAACGGCAACAGGCGGCTTTTGTCCGCTATCGCGTCCACCTTGTTGATGGCCAGCACCACCGGCCGACCACGTGGAACCCGTGCCAGCACCGCACGGTCCTCGGCACCGAAGCGCAGCGCCTCTAACACGACCACCACCACATCGACGCTGTCCAGCGCCTGGGACGCAGTGCGGTTCAATGCCCGGTTCAGCCGGCCCGCATGGCGCCTTTGTAGTCCGGGCGTATCGACGAACACAAACTGGGCTTCGGGTTCGCTGAGGATGCCGATGATGCGGTGGCGCGTGGTCTGCGGCCGCGCCGATGTGATGCTCACCTTGCGACCGACCAGCCGGTTGAGGAGCGTCGACTTGCCCACGTTGGGGCGCCCCACCAGCGCAATGGTTCCGGCACGATGCGCCGCGACAGGATGCGTCACCGGTTCACCGCCAAATCGTAGGCGCGGCGTGCGGCGCTCTGCTCCGCGCTGCGCCGGCTCGAACCTTCCCCCACGGAGCGGATATCGAGGTCCGGGACGACGCACTCCACCTGGAATTGCTGCTCGTGGGCCTCACCGCGCACGCTCACGACGTTGTACTGAGGCAGCGGCAACCGCCGCCCCTGCAGATGCTCCTGCAGCAGGGTCTTGGGATCCTTGCCCAGCGCGCTGGGGTCGAGCTCCTGCAGCAGGGGGGCGTAGATAGTGTGGATCGCCTCAGCGGCTCGATCGAACCCGCCGTCCAAGAAGATCGCCCCCACCACGGCCTCCAGGGCGTCGGCCAGGATGGACGGCCGCCGAACGCCGCCGCTCTTCAGCTCCCCTTCTCCCAGCCGCAGCTGGGCGCCCAGCTCCATCGACACGGCGATGCGGCTGAGCGTGTCCTGGTTTACCAGGTTAGCGCGCAAGCGGGACAGGTCGCCCTCCGGCAGGCGCGGAAAGCGCTCGTACAGCAGCGCAGCGACGGCGCAGTTGAGCACGGCGTCGCCCAGGAACTCGAGGCGCTCGTTGTGCGGAGCGCTGTGGCTGCGATGGGTCAGCGCCTGGCGCAGAAGAGCGGGATCGTTGAACTGGTAACCGAGCCCGGACACAAATAGCGCGTTGGCCAATGCGCGAGCGCCTGGGCGCCGCCGTTACGAGCCTAGCCCTTCACCTCGAAGTCCATGCAGGCGTTGATGTTGCCGAACAACGGCACGCGCTTGGACCAGTTGGCGATGATTTCAAACCCGTCGCCGGTCTTGTTGATTTCCAGGTCGTTGCCCGCCACCGAGCTGACGTTGTCGATTACGGCACGGCGCGCGAATGCAGCTTGCACGTCGCGTATTGAGCCGCCCCTGACGTCGGGCGAATGCGCGATGTCGGTGACTATTCGCTGCACGGTCCAATACTCGATGTAGGCCGGCAGGAGCTTGAAGCCCACCAGCGCGAAGAAGACGACCACCGCCGAGGTGATAAGCAACCCGATAAGGCTCAGACCGCGTTGTTTGTCCATAGCTTAAGTACCCTCATTTGATCGAGTGACCGATGCGCCCCAGGTCGCTGAAGTTCCACCAAATCATGAACGCCTTGCCCACGATGTTGCGCTCCGGCACGAAGCCCCAGTAGCGGCTGTCGCTGCTGCTGTCGCGGTTGTCGCCCATCATGAAGTAGTGGCCCTGGGGTACCGTGCACACAAAGCCCTGTTCATTGTATTCACAATTGTCCCGGTGCGGGAACTGGCGCACGTTGGCGATCTGCAGCGCGGACGCCTCCGGGTTGGTCAGGACGGCGTGCTCGTGGCCGTTCAAGTCCTCTCGGTACTCCTTGGTCGGCGCGTAGTTGAGGCCAGCATCGGCATACGGGTGGTCCGAAACCGGCGTCATGGGCACCGGCTGGCCATTGATCGAAAGACGCTTGTTGAGGTAGGCCACGCGGTCGCCGGGCACGCCCACCACGCGCTTGATGTAGTCGAGCGACGGGTTCTCGGGATAGCGGAACACCATGACCTCGCCGCGCTGAGGTTCGTTGACCGCCAGCAGTTCGACGTTGGCCACCGGCAGGCGGATCCCGTAGGTATATTTGTTGACCAGGATGAAGTCGCCCACCAACAGCGTGGGGATCATCGACCCCGACGGAATCTTGAACGGCTCCACCAGGAACGAGCGCAACAGGAACACCAACAGAATCACCGGGAAGAAGCTCTTCGAATACTCGACCCACCAGGGCTCCTTGCCTATGCCTAGCTGGATTTGCCGCAGGACCGCGTCCTTGCGTTCCTGGAGCGCGGCCTCCGACTCACTCGGCCTGGGTCGCAGTTGACTGGCCGCCTCCGCGACGGCGGCATGCACCGCCGCGTCACGGCGCCGCCGCAAGTAGAAGCGGTCCAGCAGCCCCACGCCGCCGGTCACCACCAGCAGCACCAGCATGAGAAGAGCGAAGTTCATGGCCTGGGTCGCTTGTCGCAGCGATGTAGGACGGCGGCTGTCACTTGCTCTCGACCCGCAGGATGGCCAGGAATGCCTCCTGCGGGATCTCCACCGTACCGACCTGCTTCATGCGCTTCTTGCCCGCCTTCTGCTTCTCGAGCAGCTTCTTCTTGCGCGTGATGTCGCCGCCGTAGCACTTGGCCAGCACGTTCTTGCGTAGCGCCTTGATGGTCTCGCGCGCGATGATATGCGACCCCACGGCCGCTTGCACTGCCACGTCGAACATCTGGCGCGGGATCAACTCGCGCATCTTCTCGACCAGCTCGCGCCCGCGGGCCTGCGCGCTGGAGCGGTGAACGATGAGCGACAGGGCGTCCACGCGCTCGCCGTTGATCAGGATATCGAGCTTCGCCAGATCGGCGGCGCGGAACTCCTTGAAGTCGTAGTCCAGGGACGCATAGCCGCGACTCACCGACTTCAACTTGTCGAAGAAGTCCATGACCACCTCGTTGAGCGGCAGCTCCCAGGTCAGCAAAACCTGCCGCCCCGTGTACTGCATGTTCTTCTGGGCGCCGCGCTTGGCCGTGCAAAGGGTCATCACCGGGCCGACGTACTCGCTGGGGGTCAGTATGGTGGCGGTGATGATCGGCTCGCGTATCGCCTCGATCTTGCCGGCATCGGGCAGGCGCGACGGGTTCTCCACCTCGATCACCTCGCCGCTGTGCAGCAGCACCTGGTACACCACCGTGGGGGCGGTGGTGATGAGATGCATGCCGTACTCGCGCTCCAGCCGCTCTTGCACGATGTCCATGTGCAGCAGCCCCAGGAACCCGCAGCGGAAGCCGAAGCCCAACGCCTGGGAGGTCTCCGGCTCGAAGCGCAGCGACGCGTCGTTGAGCTGAAGCTTTTCCAAAGCGTCGCGCAACTGATCGTACTCGTTGGTATCCACCGGATACAGGCCGGCGAAGACCTGGGGCTTGATCTCCTTGAACCCCGCCAGCGGTGCGGCTGCGGGGCGTCCGAACAGCGTGATGGTGTCGCCAACGCGGGCGTCCTTCAACTCCTTGACCCCGGCCACCACAAAGCCCACCTCGCCGGCGCTCAGCTGCTCCTTCGGCACCGACTTCGGGGTGAACACGCCGACCTGCTCGCACCAATGGGCGGCGCGACTGGACATGAACAGGATCTTGTCCTTCGGGCTCAGCCGCCCGTCGACCACCCGCACCAGCATGACGACGCCGACGTAGTTGTCGAACCAGGAGTCGATGATCAGTGCCTTGAGCGGCGCCGCGGGGTCGCCCTTGGGCGCCGGGATGCGCGCGATCACCGCCTCGATGATGTCCAGCACGCCCTCGCCGGTCTTGGCGCTGGCGCGGATCGCATCCTTGGCCGGGATGCCGACGATGTCTTCGATCTCCGCGACGACGCGCTCAGCGTCAGCGGAAGGAAGGTCCATCTTGTTCAGCACCGGCAGCACCTCGACGCCCTGCTCGATGGCGGTATAGCAGTTGGCCACGGTCTGCGCCTCCACGCCCTGCGAGGCGTCGACCACCAGCAGCGCGCCCTCGCACGCCGCCAGCGAGCGCGACACCTCATAGGAGAAGTCCACGTGGCCCGGCGTGTCGATCAGGTTGAGCAGATACGCCTTCCCGTTCCGGGCGCGATAGTTGAGCGCAGCGGTTTGCGCCTTGATGGTGATTCCGCGCTCGCGCTCGAGCGCCATGGAGTCCAGCACCTGCGCCTCCATTTCCCGGTCGGACAGCCCGCCGCACAACTGGATGAAGCGGTCAGCCAGCGTGG
The DNA here is from genome assembly GCA_041488255.1 of Gammaproteobacteria bacterium. GTDB lineage: Bacteria > Pseudomonadota > Gammaproteobacteria > Burkholderiales > SHXO01 > SHXO01. The sequence goes on from JBGPOV010000026.1 coordinate 16,002, forward strand.
ACTTGCCGTGGTCGATGTGCGCGATGATGGAAAAGTTGCGGATATGCTCCATCGGAGGCAGGGAAAAAAAACGGGCACTCGCGAGTGCCCTTCACCGCTTTGAGAAACGGCGGAATTCTATCGGAAATCCGATCGTTGCGCCGTCCCGCGGGCGGCGACGCGCCGGGCGCCCTGGCCACGGCCGGCGGGCCGAGCGGGGGGTCAGTTGCCGGTGAGCTTGAGCGGGATATAGACGGACCCTTCTCCGCGCTTGATCAGCAGCGCCACCGTGCGCGAGCGCTCAACGGGCGAGAGCAGCCGGTTCAGATCCTCGACCGACTTCACCTCTTGGTTGTTGACTGCCTGAATCACGTCGCCGCGGCGGATTCCGGCTTTTGCGGCCGCGCCGTCCGCGTTCTCGACCACCACGCCATTGGCGATGCCCAGCTCGCTCTTCTGATCCGAGCTGAGCTCCGACGCCGTCAGCCCGAGCTTGCCCAGGATCTCGCCCGAGCTCTTCTTGCTCGGTTGCTGCCGCTTAGCGACGCGCTCGTCCGGGGTTTCCGCGACCACGATCTGCAGGTCCTTCTTCTCGCCCTTGCGCCACACCTGCACTGCTACCTTGGCGCCCGGCTTGGTGGCCGCCACGATGCGGGGCAGCTCGTTGGAGGCGCTTACCTCCTTGTTGTCGAACCGGACGATGACGTCGCTCGGCAGTATGCCCGCCTTATCGGCCGGACTTCCCTTCTCCACCGAGTTGACCAGTGCGCCGCTCGGTTTGGGCAGGCCGAAGGACTCGGCCAGCTCCTTGGTCACCTCCTGGATCACTACGCCGATGCGGCCCCGGCTGACCCGGCCCGTGGTCTGCAGCTGCTTGGCCACGTCGACGGCCACGTCGATGGGTATGGCAAAAGACAGCCCCATGAAGCCACCGGTGCGGCTGAAGATCATGGAGTTGATGCCCACCACTTCACCCGAAAGGTTGAAAAGCGGCCCGCCCGAGTTGCCAGGGTTGATCGCCACGTCGGTCTGGATGAATGGGACGAAGTTCTCCTGCGGCAGCGAGCGCCCCTTGGCGCTCACGATGCCGGCTGTGACGCTGTTGTCGAACCCGAAGGGCGAGCCGATCGCCACCACCCATTCGCCGACGCGCAGCTTGTTGGGATCTCCCACGGTGATCGCCGGGAGCCCCGTGGCCTCGATCTTGAGCACCGCTACGTCCGTGCGCCGGTCGCTGCCGATCACCTTGGCCTTGAACTCGCGCTTGTCGGTTAGGCGCACGGTGATGTCGTCGGCCGCCTCCACCACGTGTGAGTTGGTCAGGATGTAGCCGTCTTGGCTGATGATGAACCCGGAGCCGAGCGACCGGGACTCGTAGTCGCGCGGCGGCTGCGGCGGTCCGAAGCGACGGAAGAAGTCGTTGAACGGATCGTCCTCCGATGCCGGTGGCACGCCTTGCGCATGTACCGTCTGCGTCGTGCTGACGTTCACCACCGCGGGGCCCTGCTTCTCGGCCAGGTCGGCAAAGTTGGGCAGCAAATCCTTGCCCTGGGCCACCAGCGGCAGCGGGGTCAGGAACACCGCTGCCAGAAACAGCCATCTCAGCATCTCAATGGTTCCTTGTCAGATCGACAACGCGCCGGACGAGGTGGCCCGGCCCGATGGTGGACGCGAGGCTACTGACCTCGTGGAGTGACCGAGTTCGCCATCTGCATCACGGTCACGGCCGGCGCTTCGCCCAGCACGGTGACGAGTTGATCGGGAAGTGGGCGAGTATAAATGTTGACCGCCCCCTGCCGCGTCAGTCCTTCTTGAACCTTGCGCGTAGTCGGCAGCGGTTCGATGAATACCGACACTGCCGCCAGCCCGTCAGAATACACCAGGTGGGCCACCGGTGTTTGGGTCCCGGCTTTGAACCGCTTCATCTCGATGATCTTCCTGAACCCCGCTGGCTGGTCCTTCACGATCCAGCCGGTGTCGGCCGGCGCCGCCGAGTCGGGGCTCTGCGGCTCGCGCCGCGATTGCGGCGGAAACGGACCGAAACTAGGGCGCGCTACCCCGCTGCCGATCAACAGCTGGGTAAAGACGGACTGCTCGACCACGTGGCCGTTCTCATCCAACATGCGCGCCTTGAGCAACAGCCCGGTGGCGGCGTCGGCCCACAGCTTGTGCCCGTAGCGAAAGCCGTCGCGCGGCTCGAGCACCAGGGCCTGTGCGTCGTAGCCGGCAATGCGCTCCTGCTCGCCTTTGCGCAGCTGGTAGTGCTCGGTGACATGCGCCAGCTGGTCGGGGAGCAGTGCCGGGAAGGAGTTGCGTCGCGTCCGCCGCTCGCGTTTGACCACGTGGTGCTCGGCATCGAAGGTCAGGATCTCGTCGTCGGTGCGGATGATCTCGCGCTTGGGTCCGTCCAGGGTCTCCAGCTTTTCGTACTCCCCGGCGCGGTCGACGAAGTGCGTGATGCGGGAGCTTTCGACGTGGTCGCCATGCTGATAGATGAAGGTGCCGGCGTAGTTGAGCTGACGCGCGGCGTTTGCGATCTTCTGCAGCCACACCAGCGCTTCGGTCTCCTGCAGAGTTTCGGCGAGCGCGGCTCCGGCCCACAAATGCAGCAGCACCAAGCTCGGCAACAGGCGCACAGGCACGCGCGTCATCGCGGCGAATCCCGATCCTCGTTCGACACCGTTCTGACATAGGAGGCCACGCCCTGCATGGCGGTGGTAGGAGAGAACTCCTGGTGCGCCAGCAGATAGTCGTTCATCTGTCCGTTGGCCGGGGCGGGAACCGGCAGGACTGGGCGCAGGGCCTCCTTCGTCGCCGCAGGCGCGGCATTCTGCGCAATGGGAGCCGCCGTATGCACCTGAGACTGGGAGCTCAACGCCAGCCACCCCACCACGACCACGCCAGCCACTCCCGCCGCCAGCGGCAGGCTATAGCGGGCGACGCGGGAGGAAAGCCGGGTGTGCGGCGCAACCACCGTTGGCTCCTGGTCCAGCCGCTGGCGCAGGCTGTGCGCAAGGTCGGAGCCGGCGCAAGTCTCATCGCGCAGCACGTCCCGGATTAAATGATAGGTGTCCCAGGCTTGGACCAAGCCGGCGTCGAGCTCCAGGCGCCGGATCTGGAGGCGAGCTTCGTGCTCATCGAACTCCCCATCCATCAGCTGCGAGATTTCTTTCATGTCACCACCTTCGGTCCTTGCTGGTCTGGAGCATCGGACGCAGCCGCTCGGCGATCGTCTCCCGCGCCCGAAAGATGCGCGAGCGCACCGTTCCGATCGGGCAATTCATGACCGTCGCGATCTCCTCGTAGCTGAGCCCGTCGATCTCGCGCAGGACGATGGCCGTGCGCAGCTCTTCTGGCAGCGCATCCATGGTGTCGTTCACGGTCTGCGCGATCTGTTTGCTCATCAACTCGTTTTCCGGCGTATCGACGTCGCGCAGCTGGTCTCCGTCCTCGAAGTTCTCGGCGTCCTCGCTGTCAAACTCGGTGGTGGTGGGGGCGCGCCGCCCCAGGGCCACCAGGTAGTTTTTGGCCGTGTTGATGCCGATCCTGTACAGCCAGGTGTAGAACGCGCTCTCGCCGCGGAAGGACGGCAGCGCCCGGTAGGCCTTGATGAAGGCCTCCTGCGCCACATCCTCTACCTCGGCGGGATCGCGGATGAACCGGGACAGCAGCCGCGCCAGCTTGCGCTGGTACTTGGCCACGAGCAGTTCGAATGCCTTCTTGTCGCCCCGCTGTGCCCGTTGGACCAGCTGCTGGTCTATCTCACGGTCACCCATCTCACCCGGTTGCCTGAAAAGCTAACAAAAAAAGCGCGAACTGCGTCGCGCAAGGGGCTCAAGTATAGCGTTGCGCGCCCCTTTCAGGAACCGTGCTGCCGGCCGTCAAGGCAGAGACAGCCACCGCTCGGCGTTAGTTCACGCTTGCGTGGGGTTATCGTTGCAAAGCTCCGGGCGCCGCAGCCCCTCGCACCTGCGCGCCGTCACGACAGCGCCAGCGTAGCCAGACCCGCAGGCGACGGAAACTGTCGGCATCCACGTTGTCCGCCATGATCAACACAGGACGGGTCCACCCCCCGGCTTCAGGGCGCATGTTCAGCACCGTGAGCAGCGGCGACACAAAGCTCGAACCGGCGACGCGGTAAGCTTCCCATATCCCGGCCCGCGACCGAGCGGATATCGAGCAGTCATCGAGCAATTCCAGCTCGATGAGCGAGCCGGCGGCGCTGCGCCAGGCATGCCGGCGCAGGGCCCAGACCAGATGGACCGAAAGCGCGAGGCTGCCCGCCAGAGCCAACCCTGCAGGCAGGGGGGCGAGCCAGAGCGCAGCCGCCGCCAGGACGTGGGCGCTGCCCAGGATCTGGGTCAGGTGGCGAGAGGAGCCTAGGCGCAGGGACAGACGTTCGGCCATGCGCGGGACACTGGACCTATAATCGTCGCCATCGTGATGGACAAGGCCCGTTTTCGCATGAACAAGAGTTGGCGCCAGGCGCTGGCCGACCGCGGCGCGCGGGTCGATGGCGACCGCGTCACCGACTTCGGCCAGACGCAGCGCGAAGCACAGCCTGCCGTGGCCGAAACCGCACTCACGGCACTGCTCTCGGAGGGGTTCATCCTGGCCTCGGGCGAAGACGCTCTGGCATTCCTGCAAGGACAGTTGTCCAACGACATAGAGCAGGTCTCCAGCGCGCGCGCCCAGCTAGCGGCGTACTGTACCCCGAAGGGCAGGGTCTTGGCGACCTTGCTCCTGTGGCAGACGGACAACGGCTATGCGCTCGGGCTGCCGCGCGAGCTGTGCGAGTCGACTCGCAAGCGCCTGCAAATGTATGTGCTGCGCTCCCGGGTGCGGCTGGCCGATGCATCCGACCAGATCGCGGTGCTCGGGCTGGCCGGCGCAGGAGCGAGGGCCATGGTGCACAGCGAGCTGGGGATCGTGCTTTCATCCACCTACGACGTCGGTTCGAACGGCGGCGTCACCGCCATTGCCCTGCCCGGCGACCGGGTACAGGTTACAGCGGACGTCGAGCGGGGAATCGAGACCTGGGACAGGCTTGCCGGCCGTTGTTTGCTGGTAGGCGAGGAAACATGGGAGGCGCATGCGATCGCCGCCGGCGTCCCGGTGATCACCTCCGCCACCCAGGATCAGTTCACGCCGCACATGCTGAATCTCGACTTGGTGGGGGGCGTGAGCTTCAGCAAGGGATGCTATACCGGGCAGGAGATCGTGGCTCGCACTCAGTACCTGGGCCAGGTCAAGCGTCGGCTGGCGCGGTTCGCGACGACGGGACGCGCCAAGCCCGGCGTCGTCGTCTATGTAGAGGGACAGCCGGCGGGCATGGTGGTCAACGCCGCCCAATCGCCGGCAGACGGATCCGAGTTGCTCGCCGTGGTCCAGATGCAGGCGGCGCAAAGCGCTGCCGGCGGCGTTGCGCTGAGGCTCGGCGCCGAGGGCCCGCCGCTGCGCCCCCTGGCGCTGCCCTACCCTTTGCCAGGAACGCCCGCACGGCACGCCGGCGACGGTGGTTAGCTATTTCATCTATTACCGCGTGGCCCACGGCCGGGAAGCGCGCGCCCGGGAGCAGGCGCAGCGCCTGCAGGCCAAGCTGTGCCAGTCCATCGGCGTGCGCAGTCGGCTTATGACCAAGCGGGGCGAGCCGAACCTGTGGATGGAGGTATACGAAGCGGTGTCCGACCCGGTCGCCTTCGAGCGTGCGCTGGAGATTGCCGTTCACGAGCTGCAACTTCACCAGTCGCTTGCACCCGGGTCGCAGCGCCACGTGGAATGCTTTGAGGACTACTGAGCAATGTGCCTGATCTTGCTCGCTTGGCGCGTGCATCGCGAATATCCGTTGATCTTCGCCGCCAACCGGGACGAGTTTTTTGCGCGTGCCGCGCTGCCCGCGGCGCCTTGGCCGGAGTCCCCAGCGGTCATCGGCGGCCGCGATCTGGAAAAGGGCGGCAGCTGGCTGGCGGTATCTGCGGCGGGGCGGTTGGCCGCCGTCACCAACTTCCGCGACGGCACGCACCGCAAGACCGGGACGCGCTCGCGCGGGTTGCTCGTCAGCGATTTTGTCCTGTCCGACCTCGACCCCACGCCGTTTCTCGAACGCGCCCGTGCGTCGCGCGATGCCTACGACGGATTCAACCTCCTCGTCGCGGCGAACGGCGAGTTGCTTCACTATGCCAACGTCAGCGATGAGATCACGTCGGTGGAGCCGGGGATCCACGGGATCAGCAACCACCTGCTCGACACCCCCTGGCCCAAAGTCGAGCGCGGCAAGACGACGTTGCGACGATTGCTGGGCGGACCGAGCGAAGCGCTGGCCTCAGGCCTGTTCGAAGCGCTCGCCGACACGCAGCGCCCGCGGGACGAGGAGCTGCCACACACCGGTGTGAGCCTGGATTGGGAGCGCGAGCTGGGGCGCGTCTTTATCCGTACGCCCGGCTACGGTACGCGGGCGTCCACTCTGGTGCTGATGGAGCGCTCCGGCAAACTGACCTTCACGGAGCGCAACTTCGCACCCGGCGGTGAGCTGGCTGACACGCGCACGTTTCAGCTTCCCGTCGCACGATCGGCCGCCCCGGTCGCATGGGCCTGACCCAGTGTGCGCCGCATCCGGCGATGTTCGATCCCGGCATCGAGAAACGCCCCGCCCTCGGCGACGAACCCGTGGCGCGCATAGAACCCTAGCGCGTGGCTCTGGGCGTTGAGCACGACTTCGGTCAGCCCTTGCGCCAAGGCCAAGCGCAGCAGTTCGCTCAACATGGCGCCGCCCACCCCGCACCTGCGCCACGCCGCGAGTACCGCCATTCGGCCGATATGACCGTCGGGCAACAGCCGGCCGGTCCCGATCGGTGTACCACGGCTGTCTTCGGCCAGCACGTGCAGGCAACTCTGATCCAGGCCGTCCCATTCGAGCTCGGGCGGGACGCGCTGCTCGTCCACGAACACCGCTGTCCGGATGCCCCGCAGGCGGTCGCGGTCGCGATCCCAGTCGGCGCGACGCACGCTGAAGGGCGCACTCATGCCGCCGATTATAATAGGCCACAGCGTGCTCCCTCTGCGCGCGCCCTGTACATGAGCGAATGAACCGCACCGACCTGCGAGACGCAGGACCCGCAGCGAAAGTTGAAACCTTGCGCTGGCGCGACGGAGCGCTGGAGATGATCGATCAGCGGCTGTTGCCGATGCGCTTCGAATACCGGCGTTACGACAACGCCGAAGGCGTGGCCGAAGCGATCCGCAGCATGGTGGTGCGCGGAGCGCCCGCGATCGGCTGCGCCGCCGCCTACGGTGTTGCGTTGGCGGCGCTGCAACTGGCATCACGCGCGGGCCCAGACTTCCTGGACGGCCTGGAAGACGCGTTCCGGCTGCTTGGCGCGAGCCGTCCGACGGCCGTGAACTTGAGCTGGGCATTGGCACGCCAGCGGCGGCTCGCGGCGGCGCTCGGCGCGGCCGAGCCTCGGACCGTCGCGAACGCGCTACTGGCCGAGGCGAACGCCATTCGCGACGAGGACATCGCGGCCAACCGCGCCATGGGCGCGCACGGCGCGCCCCTGGTTCCGGACGGCGCCCGGATATTGACCCATTGCAACGCAGGCGCGCTGGCGACGGCGGGCCATGGCACCGCCCTCGGGGTAATCCGCTCCGCAGCCGAAGGCGGAAAGCGCCTGAGCGTGTGGGTGGACGAAACCCGCCCGTTTCTACAGGGTGCGCGGCTTACGTGTTGGGAGCTGATGCAGGATCGGATCCCGGTCACCCTGATCGCAGACGGCGCGGGTGCATCGCTCATGAGCCGTGGAGAAGTGGACCTGGTGATCGTCGGCGCGGACCGCGTCGCGGCCAACGGCGATACTGCGAACAAGGTCGGGACCTATCCGCTGGCTGCCATGGCACAGCGCCACGGCATCGCCTTCTACGTCGCGTGCCCGTTGTCCACCATCGACCTGTCCCTGGACCACGGTGGGCTGATCCCGATCGAGGAGCGCGGGCCCGAGGAGGTGACCGGCTTCGCCGGGGTGCGCTGGGCGCCAGAAGGGGTAGGCGTGCGCAACCCTGCGTTCGACGTGACCCCGGCGCAACTGGTGACGGCTCTGATCACCGAGCGCGGCGTGGTGCATCGCCCCGACCGGGACAAGCTGCGCGCGTTGTTCGGCTAGATTGTGGCGCCGCCGCAGACTTCGATCACGGCGCCATTGATGTAGCTGGCCTCGTCCGAGGCCAGGAACGCATAGGTGTTGGCGATGTCCTCGGGGCGCGCCAGCCGCCCCAAGGGCACCCGCTCCTTCAGCGCCTTGAGCACCTTCTCCGGGATGGAACTGAGGATGGTGGTCTCGACGAATCCGGGGCATACCGCGTTCGCCCGGACGCCTTTGCGTCCCAGCTCCCGCGCCCAGGTCTTCACCATACCGATGACGCCGAACTTGCTGGCGGCATAGTTGGTCTGGCCGAAGTTGCCGTACAGCCCCACGATGGACGAGGCGTTCAGGATCACGCCGGAGCTCTGCGCCACCATGATGTCGGCCACCGCCTGGGTGCAGTTCCAGGTCCCCTTCAGGTTCACATCGATCACCCGGTCGAACTGGTCCTCGGTCATGCGCACCAGCTGGGCGTCCTGCACGATCCCTGCGTTGTTGACCAGCACGTCGATGCGGCCATAGCGTTGCATCACCGCGTCCACCATGGCCTGAATCGAGGCGCGGTCGGTGACGTCCACCAGGAACCCGTGCGCGTCGCCGCCCAGATCGCGTATCTCTGCCACGGTCTGGTCGATGCCGGTCCGGTCCAGGTCACAGACCATGACTCTGGCGCCTTCGCGCGCGAACTTGAGCGCCGTGGCTCGCCCGATGCCCCGCCCGGCGCCGGTGATGATGGAAACCTTGTCTACCAGCCGCATATCTCTCCTTTCTTTGTCCTGTTTTGGGAGAGTCGGCAATGTAACCGAATATCCCGCAGCGCACAATGGACTCTGAACCGGCGCTGGAGTTCCCAAGGCCCTTGGGACGTGCCGGGTCTGACGCGATCCAGCAAAAGGCGCGCCTGCAAGCGCGCAACTGAGATTTAAACCGGGGAGGAGCGGCGCGCCGCGAAGAAGGCGCGGATCAGCTCTCCGCACTCCTGCGCCAGAACACCCCCTCGCACCTCGGCGTGGTGGTTGAGGCGAGGCTCAGCGAACAGGTTGACTACGCCTCCACAGGCGCCGGTTTTGGGGTCCGCTGCCCCGAACACCACGCGCGCCACTCTGGCATGCATGAGCGCGCCGGCGCACATGACGCAGGGTTCCAACGTCACGTACAGGACCGAGCCGGGGAGGCGGTAGTTGCCCACCCGGTGCGCCGCGTCGCGCAGCGCCTGGACCTCGGCGTGCGCGGTCGGATCGCGGCTGGAGATTGGGCGGTTGTAGCCTTCGCCGATGACGACGCCGTCGGCCACCAGCACTGCGCCCACGGGAATCTCCCCCGCGTCGCGCGCGCTCTGAGCGAGATCGAGCGCGCGGCGCATGAGGCGCAAGTCCTCCGGCGCCTGCTGATCGAGCGGGGGCACAGTGGAGCGCTCCGCGCTCATTCCCACTCTATGGTGGCGGGCGGCTTGCCGGAGACGTCGTACACCACCCGGTTGATGCCGCGCACCTCGTTGATGATGCGGTTGGACACCTTGGACAGCAGCGCGTAGGGCAACTCGGCCCAGTGTGCCGTCATGAAATCCTCGGTCTGCACCGCGCGCAGAGCCACCACGTGCTCGTAGGTCCGGACATCGCCCATCACGCCCACGGAGCGCACGGGCAGGAAAACGCAGAAGGCCTGGGACGTCTTTTCGTACCAGCCGGCGGCGCGCAGCTCCTCGATGAAAATGGCATCGGCCCGCCGAAGCAAGTCCGCATACTGGGGCTTGACTTCGCCCAGGATGCGCACCCCCAGTCCGGGCCCGGGAAAAGGATGGCGATAGACCATGTCGCGGGGCAGCCCCAGCGCCAGGCCCAGCTCGCGCACTTCGTCCTTGAACAGCTCGCGCAGCGGCTCCAGCAGCTTCAGCTGCAGCGTCTCGGGCAGGCCGCCGACGTTGTGGTGCGACTTGATCGTGGTCGCCTTCTTGGTCTTGGCCCCGGCCGATTCGATGACATCGGGATAGATGGTGCCCTGGGCCAGCCATTTGGTGCCGCTGGCTTTGGCGGCCTGCCGCTGGAACACCTCCACGAACTCACGCCCGATGATCTTGCGCTTCTGCTCGGGGTCGGCTACACCCTCCAACGCGGCCATGAACTGCGTTGCCGCGTCCACGTGCACCACCGTCACCCCGAGGTTGCGCGAAAAGGTCTGCGTCACCTGCTCGGCTTCGTTCAGTCGCAGCAGCCCGGTGTCGACGAAGACACAAGTCAGCTGATCGCCGATGGCACGGTGGATCAGCGCTGCCGCCACGGCCGAGTCGACGCCCCCAGAGAGGCCGAGAATGACCTTCTCGCCGCCGACCTGCGAGCGGATGCGTCCCATCGCCTCGTCCAGATAGTCGGGCATGTTCCAGTCGCCCCCCAGCCCGCACGCGACGTGCAGGAAGCGCTCGAAGATGGCGCGGCCCTGCGAGGTGTGCGTCACCTCTGGATGAAACTGCACCCCATACAGCCTGCGCGACTCGTCCGCCATCCCGGCGATGGGTGTCGCCGCGTTGCTCGCGATGACCTTGAACCCCGAGGGGAGTGCCGTGACTTTGTCGCCGTGGCTCATCCACACGTCCAGCAGGCCGTGGCCCTCGTCGTTGACCCGGTCCTGGATGCCGTCCAGAAGCAGGGAATGACCGCGGGCGCGCACCTCGGCGTAGCCAAACTCGCGCACCGCGCCGCTCTCCACCTGCCCGCCCTGCTGGGCGGCCATGGTCTGCATGCCGTAGCAGATACCCAGCACCGGCACCCCCAGCTCGAACACCGACTGCGGCGCACGCGGCGTTCCCCCTTCGTACACCGAGGCCGGCCCGCCGGACAGAATGATCCCGCGGGGCGCGTAGTCACGGACGAACTGATCGGATACGTCGTGAGGATGGATCTCGCAATACACGTGGCTCTCCCGCACGCGGCGGGCGATCAACTGAGTGTACTGGGCGCCGAAATCGAGGATCAGGACGCGGTCGTGCATGGGAGACGCAGGCGCAAGGGGGAGGCGCTCACAGGCTTACGCCCCGGCTCCCGCATCCCTTCTCACTCCGCGCGATAGTTGGGCGCTTCTTTGACGATCTGGACGTCGTGCACATGGGATTCGCGCACGCCGGCCGCCGTGATCTCGACGAACTCGGCGCGCCGCTTCATCTCGGCGATCGTTTTGCAGCCGACATAGCCCATGGCCGAGCGCACGCCCCCCATGAGCTGTTGGATCACGGCCACTACGCTGCCCTTGTAGGGCACCCGCCCCTCGACGCCTTCCGGAACCAACTTGTCCGCGCTGTCCTCGTCGTCCTGGAAGTAGCGATCGCTCGAGCCCTGCTGCATGGCCCCGAGCGAGCCCATCCCGCGATAGGACTTGTAGGAGCGGCCCTGGTAGAGCTCGATCTCGCCCGGGGCTTCCTCCGTTCCGGCGAACAGTCCGCCGAGCATGACTGAGTCGGCGCCGGCCGCGAGCGCTTTGGCGATGTCGCCCGAATAGCGGATTCCGCCGTCGGCGATCATCGGCACGTCCGTGCCCTTCAACGCCGAGGCCACGTTCTGGACCGCGGTGACCTGCGGGACACCCACGCCGGCCACGATGCGGGTGGTGCAAATGGAACCGGGCCCGATGCCCACCTTGACGCCGTCGGCGCCGTGGTCGATAAGCGCCTTGGCGCCTGCGGCCGTGGCGATGTTGCCGCCGATGACCTGAATCTGGGGAAAGTTGCGCTTGACCCACTGGACCCGGTCGAGGACGCCCTGCGCGTGTCCGTGAGCGGTATCGACCACCAGCACGTCCACGCCCGCCTCGACCAACGCCGCGGCACGTTCGTCGGTCCCCTCGCCCACGCCGATGGCCGCCCCGACCCGCAGTCGGCCGAGCTCATCTTTGCAGGCGTTGGGATGCTCGGAGGACTTCAGGATGTCCTTCACCGTAATGAGGCCGCGCAGATGGAACTCGCCGTTCACGACCAGCACCCGCTCCAGCCGATGTTTGTGCATCAGCCGCATCGCCTCCTCGAGCGGCGCGCCCTCTTTCACCGTGACCAGGCGCTCGCGCGGCGTCATGATGTTGCGCACCGGCTGATCCAGGTTGGTTTCGAAGCGCAGGTCGCGGTTGGTGACGATCCCGACGACGCGCTCTCCCTCGACCACGGGTAAGCCCGAGATCTTGTGCGCGCGCTTGAGCTCGAAGATCTCGCGCACCGTCATGGTGGGTGGTATGGTCACCGGGTCCTTCACGACCCCGCTCTCAAAGCGCTTGACCTTCGACGCTTCGGCTGCCTGGGCTTTGGCCGACATGTTCTTATGCAGGATGCCCACCCCGCCCTCCTGGGCGAGCGCGATGGCCAGCAGGGCTTCGGTCACGGTGTCCATGGCCGCGGACACCACTGGAAGATTCAGTTCGATAGAGCGCGTCAGCCGGGTCTTGAGGCTGACTTCGCGGGGCATTATCGCGGAATGAGCCGGAACTAACGAGACATCATCGAAGGTAAAGGCCTTGTGAAGCACTCGCATGCTGATGATCCTTCACAAAAAAACTATTATACGCGAGCGCCGTGTTGAAGGCGGAGCTGAGGCCGGCTATGCACTTTTTTCCCGGCATGCCGTTAACCAAACTCGAGGCAAACGGGGGGCGAGGGCCGTGGTACAGATCAGCAGGGGGGCTATGTTTGTTCTCGCGGGCTTGGCCGCTTTCATCTCGCCGGCGGGGCCGGCCGCTGCCATTGCGTCGGTCAGCGACGGGATAGTCTGCCCGGACCCCGCCCCGCGAACCTGCGAGGCTGCGCGACTGGCTCTCACCGATGCGCAATCCGAAGTCGCGGCGGCTACGGCACGGAAAGCGCTGTGGACCACCGCGGCAGACGCGCTGAAGGAGGCACAGGCGGCCTTCCACCAGGGTGACTACGTGGCTGCGAGTCGCACCGCACACACCGCCATTGAGCAGGCCCGCTTGGGGATCGCCCAGACCCAGTACCCCATATTCCCGGTGCCGAGCCCCTAGAGGAGAGTCGATGACACGCTATATTCCCTTGGCGTTATGCCTTCTGGTTCTTCCCGTCTGGGCCGGTCTGTACAAGTGGACCGACGAGAACGGCAAGGTTCACTATTCAGACCAGCCCCCCCCAGGCAGTGTGACCAAGAGCGAGACCGTCAAACAGCCGAAGTCTGCTTCGCCTGGGCCTGCCGTAGCCGGCGCCAAACCCTCCACTGCACCGAAGACCTCGGCCGAACAGGAGATGGAATTTCGCAGGCGGCGCCTGGAAACGGCCGAAGCCGAAGCGAAGGCTCAGAAGGAGGCGGACGCGGTGGCGGAAAAGAAGCGTAACTGCGAGCGCGCCACCGCCCATGTGGCCTCTCTGCAGCGCGGCGGACGCTTCACGCGCCCGGGACCTACCGGCGAGCAGATCTATCTGAACGATGACGAGGTCGCCAAGGAGCTGGTCAACGCCAGGAAGTCAGCCGACAGCTGGTGCAAATAAGCCGGCTCAGCGCGCTGCTCGGCCTAGGGTCGCGCGCCGCCGCCGCGCCTCCTTTGGATCCGAGCTGAGCGAACGCAGGATCTCGACGCGATCCCGGTCACGCAGGACCGCGTCCAGCAGCACCAGCCGTCCGTAAACCGCTACCCGGTTCTTCGCGAGTTCGATCTCCGGGTGGCGCAGGGCGACGCCGGCGCGCGCGATGGCCTGCGCCACCGTGGTGCCCGCCGGCACGCGCAGCCGCGTGCTGTCTTGCGCGAGCGGCAAGGCGTAGACCACCTCGACCTCGATATGTTTCGCGCTCACTCCAGGTGCAACCTTGCTGCCCGCTGCACAAAGGCCTCCAGCAGGGTGTTGGCGATGTGCTTGAACACCGGTCCGACCAGCTTCTCCAGCAGGCGGTTGGAGAACTCGTAGTGGAGGCGGAATTCGATCTTGCAAGCCTCCGGCGACAGCGGCGTGAAGAGCCACAGTCCATCTAGGTGTCGGAACGGACCGCTCACCAGGCGGATCTCGATGCGTTCCGGGGGTTGGGCCCGGTTCTCGGTCTTGAAGGTCTGCTTGATCCCCCGATAGTCGATGAGGATCGCGGCGCGGGTGAGCGTCCCTTCTCGCAGCTCTACCCGGGCGCCGCCGCACCAAGGCAGGAACTCGGGGTACCGCTCCACGTCGTCCACTAGGCCGTAGATGTGCTCTGCCGGGTAGCCGACCAAGACGGACTTCTCTACCAACGCCACTGGGCCTCCGCCACGCCCGTGCTCGCCCGGAACCCGAGGAGCGAACTGCTACAATCCCCGCCGCCGTCAGTCCAGGCCGTTGAGCGCTTGAATCGCGCAGCGGCCATTGCATGAGCATCGTCGAAAACCGCAAAGTCTTTCATGACTACTTCATCGAGGAACGCTACGAAGCGGGCCTCGCGCTGGAGGGTTGGGAGGCCAAATCCATCCGCGCCGGCCGCGCGCAGCTGGCCGAGGCCTATGTGATCGTGCGAAACCAAGAGTTGTTTCTCATCGGCTGCCACATCAGTCCGCTACCCACCGCTTCCACTCACGTGCACCCCGACCCGACCCGCACCCGCAAGCTGCTGATGCGCAGCGAGGAGGTGAAGAAACTGATCGGAAAGGTAGAGCGAGCCGGCTATACGATCGTGCCGTTGAACCTGCATTTCCGAGGCGGCTGGATCAAGCTGGAGATGGGCCTAGCCAAGGGCAAGAAGCAGCATGACAAGCGTCAGAATGCCAAAGATCGGGATTGGCAGCGAGAGCAACAGCGGCTGATGCGCCAAAAAAGATGACGAGGTAGCTTGCGGCGGAGGCTAACCTGCGCAGAGCGCAGCTTAAGCTGAGACAGCGGCGGCAGCTATGACCGCGAGACCGAGGCGCAGGTGCGGTCGGTGAATCGCACCTCACGTATAGCTCAAACCCATCGCCGCCCGTACTTCGCGCATCGTCTCCGCCGCCATCTTGCGCGCGCGGTCGCAGCCGTCCTCGACGATGTTGCGCACCAGCGTGGGGTCGTCCAGGTAAGTCTGTGCGCGCTCGCGCATCGGTTCCTGCTCTCTGAGCACAGCGTCGATCACCGGTTGCTTGCACTCCAGGCACCCAATGCCCGCGCTGCGGCAACCCTTCTGCACCCACTGCTTCCTCTTGTCCTCCGAATACACGAGATGGAACTGCCATACCGGGCACTTCTCCGGATCGCCGGGGTCGGTGCGCCGCACGCGCGCCGGGTCGGTAGGCATCGTCCGGATCTTGCGCTCAACGCTGTCGGCGTCCTCGCGTAAAGTGATAGTGTTGTTGTAGGACTTGGACATCTTCTGGCCGTCGAGGCCGGGCATCTTAGAGGCCTCGGTCAGCAGCGCCGCCGGTTCCGACAGGATCATCTTTCCACCGCCCTCGAGATAACCAAACAGCCGTTCGCGGTCGCCCATCGACAGGCTCTGCGCCTCATCGATCAAAGCACGGCCCGCTTCTAGCGCTTCGCCGTCACCCTGTTGCTGATAGCGCGTACGCAGTTCGCGGTAGACTTTGCTGCGCTTGGCACCGAGCTTCTTGACCGCCGCCTCGGCTTTCTCCTCGAACCCCGCCTCGCGGCCATAGATGTGATTGAAGCGTCGCGCGATTTCGCGCGTGAACTCGATATGCGGCACCTGGTCCTCGCCCACTGGCACCAGGGTCGCACGGTAGATGAGGATGTCGGCGCCCTGCAGCAGCGGGTAGCCCAGGAAGCCGTATGTGGACAGGTCGCGGTCGGACAGCTTGTCTTGCTGATCCTTGTAGCTCGGCACGCGCTCCAACCAGCCCAACGGCGTGATCATGGACATGAGCAGGTGCAGCTCGGCATGCTCGGGCACCCGCGACTGGATGAACAGCGTGGCCTGGGACGGATCGACGCCGGCGGCCAGCCAGTCGATCACCATGTCCCACACGTTTCGCCCGACCACCTCGGGCTCCTCGTAATGCGTGGTCAGCGCATGCCAGTCGGCCACGAAGAACAGGCATGGGTGCTCGTGCTGCAGCTTCACCCAGTTCTTGAGCACGCCGTGGAAATGACCCAGATGCAGGGCGCCCGTAGGCCGCATCCCGGACAGGACTCGATCAGGGAACATATGGAAAGAATCGTTAGGAGAGCCCGAACAGGGCGTAGATCAGGCTACGGCAGGTGGCCACCAACGGCCAGATGACTGCGCTGAGCGCACGCGTGGCCAGCAACACGACGATGATGATGAGGCCATAGGGTTCAATCATAGCAAACCGGTAGGCCAGCCGGTTCGGAAGCAGGCTGACAGCGATGCGTCCGCCGTCGAGCGGCGGGATCGGAATCAGATTCAGCACCATCAGCCCGAGGTTGATGAGCACGCCGCCCTTGGCCATTTCCTGCACCGGATAGGAGAAGTAGTTGACCGGCACCAGGAGCACCAGCTTCAGGACCGCTGCCCAGGTGAGCGCCATGAGCAGATTGGCGCCGGGACCTGCCGCCGCGACCCACAGCATGTCGCGCTTGGGGTTGCGCAGGTTGCCGAAGTTGACCGGCACCGGTTTGGCCCAGCCGAATACGAACTGGCCCGCGGTAACGATCACGAGCGCCACGGGAACCAGGAGCGTGCCGATGAAGTCGACGTGATGAAGCGGGTTGAGCGAGATGCGGCCGGCCTGATAGGCGGTGTAATCTCCGAAATACTTGGCCGCGTAGCCATGGGCAGCCTCGTGCAGCGTGATGGCGAAGAGCATCGGGATCGCGTACAGCGCGACCGTCTCGATGACGGCCTGCAGATCCATCACGCCATCACCCCGAACACGGCCGGGTCGCCCTTGCCCAGCCGCAACAGCTCCGGATCCTCGCGCGTGAGGTCGACCACGGTGGTGGCTTCGATGCCGCAGGAGCCCGCGTCCATTACCAAATCGACCTGGTGCTCCAAGCGGCTGCGGATCGCACCGGGCTCGTTCATCGGCAGCGCATCGCCCGGCAAGATTAAAGTCGAGGACAGCAACGGCTCCCGTAACTCGACCAGCAGCGCCTGCGCCACGGGATGGTCGGGGATCCGCAGGCCGATCGTCTTGCGCTGCGGGTTCTGTAGGCGGCGCGGAACCTCGCGCGTCGCCCGCAGGATGAAAGTGAAGCTCCCGGGCGTGGCTGTCTTGAGCAGCCGGTAAGCGCGGTTGTCGACCCGGGCGTAGCGCGCGATCTCGGACAGGTCGCGGCAGACCAGCGTGAAGTGGTGCCCGGCGTCGAGTTGGCGGACTGCGCGCATGCGTTCGATTGCCTCCTTGTCTCCGACCCGGCAGCCGAGCGCGTAGCAGGAGTCCGTCGGATACACGACGAGCCCACCGTGCCGTACGATCTCCGTGGCCTGCTCGATCAGCCGCTGCTGCGGGTGCGTCGGATGGATGACAAAATACTGTGCCATGGGGGCCCAAGAGATCGCGGCGCCATCTGATCGGCGCGGACATACCCGCGAACGAAGACCGAGTAGCGGCCGTCCGGGGTCGGCGGCAAAGGGGCGAATGGTAACAAATGCCGCCACCGCGTGGGCAAGATCGACCGTCGACCGGACGGGCACCCCACCTCCCGAGCGCAGAAGCCGAGTTGCCCGCACGCACAAGGCTATGAAAGAATAGCCGCCCGCGGTATCCCTTGGCGGCGGGTCAGTCTGGCCATGCGGGTTCTGGCTGCGGTGCTGCTCGCTGTGGCCACGGTTTCCGCGGTCCGGCCGCACGCGAAGGAGCTCTACAGGAGTCCCGAAACGACCATGACGCGCTTCAACTGGGAATTCCCGTACGCCTCGCAGCGCATGCCGACGCTGGCGGCCAACGTCGTCGCGACGTCGCAGCCACTGGCGGCCCAGGCCGGTCTGCGCATACTGGTCAAGGGCGGCAACGCAGTCGACGCAGCGTTGGCTACCGCCATCACATTAACCGTGGTGGAGCCGACGATGAACGGCATCGGTTCCGACGCCTTCGCCTTAGTGTGGGACGGAGCCAGGTTGCACGGGTTGAACGCATCCGGCCGCGCGCCGAACGCCTGGACTCCAGAACGGTTCGCAGGCCACAGCAGCATGCCGGCGACGGGATGGGACGCGGTGACGGTTCCGGGTGCCGTGTCCGGCTGGGCGGCGCTGTCGGCGAAGTTCGGGCGCCTGCCGTTCGCCGAGCTGTTCGCCCAGGCCGTCGCATATGCCGAGAGCGGCTTCCTGGTCTCACCCACCGTGGCGCGGCAATGGCAGACACAGGGGCCGCAATTGGCGGATCAGCCGGGCTTCGCGCAAGCGTTCCTGCCCGAAGGTCGCGCCCCATTGGCCGGCGAGTTGTTTCGCAACCCGGCGCAAGCGCGCACGCTCCAGGCCATTGCCGAGTCGCGCGGCGAAGCGTTCTATCGCGGCACGTTGGCTGAGAAGATCGCGGCGGCGAGCCGCGCTCAAGGTGGCGCCATGACCGCGGCCGACCTGGCTGCGCATCAGCCCGACTGGGTCGAGCCGATCGGACTCGACTACCGTGGTCTGCGCCTGCACGAGATCCCGCCGAATGGCCAGGGGATCGCAGCGCTGATCGCACTCGGTATCCTCAGCAACTTCGATCTAACGGAAGCACCCGTGGACTCGGCGGAGAGCTTGCACCTGCAGATGGAGGCGATGAAGCTGGCCTTCGCCGACGCATACCGCTATGTCGCCGACCCGAGGTCGATGACTGCGTCGGCGGAGTCGCTGCTGGACCGCGATTATCTGCGGCGTCGCGCCGTGCTGATCGACCGCACCCGCGCGCAAGACTTCGGACACGGAGTGCCGGCGGAGTCCGGCACGATCTATCTCGCGGTGGCCGACGTGGCCGGAATGATGGTGTCCTACATCCAGTCGAATTACAACGGCTTCGGTTCGGGGGTGGTAGTGCCCGAGACGGGCATCAGCCTGCAGAACCGGGGCTTCGGTTTCACTCTGCAGCCGGGCCATCCGAATCAGGTCGGCCCCGGCAAGCGGCCCTTTCACACCATCATCCCGGCCTTAGCCACCCACCAAGGGCAGCCGCTCATGAGCTTCGGTGTGATGGGCGCCGACATGCAACCTCAGGGCCACGTGCAGATGCTCGTTCGGCTCGCCGACTATGGACAGAATCCCCAGGCGGCAGCCGACGCGCCGCGCTGGAAAGTGTTTCGCGGACGGCAGATCGCGCTCGAGAACGCGATACCCTCCCGGGTGGCGGCGGAGCTCGCGCGCCGCGGCCACCAGGTACGGCACGCCGAGCGCTGGAACATGGAGTTCGGCTCGGCCCAGTTGATCTATCGCGTAGACGGCGGCTACCTGGCGGCTTCCGACCCGCGGCGCGACGGACAGGCCGTGGGCTTTTGATCGGAGAGATCATCGCCGCGAGCAAGGAACTAGCCAAAAAGCCCGGGCGAGCTGGTCCGGCGCCTCGACACAGGCGATCACCGAGATCATGCATTGTTGGTCATTAACAGCAGGAGCTAGCCTGACCCTATCGCCCTGTTCCAGGGGCCCTGCAACGCCTAGCGGGGCAACCCGTCGTCATGAGCGACATCTGACCAGAACCGACGCAACGCACCAGCCTGCAAGCACGCGGCCAAGACAGGCCGGCTGGTCCATTGCGGCAAGCGTCAAGAGCAGAGTTCTCCGTGAAAGCGTCTGGAGCGATTGCCTGCCTGAGGAATGACACTATCCCACGGAGATAACTTAAAACGATTAGAAGGAGTATGCAAGCGCATACAAGGTCAGGATCGATTCTGCCGATCGCATCTCCATCCGTCTGGGCCGCGGCCTTTTCAACCGCGGCACGAGCGCAAACGGAATTGGAAGCGAAACTGGCAGTTTGCCCACCCAGCCCCGCAAATACGCAGAGCTTCGTATACGGCGATGCACATCGTCGCTTTTATTGCCGCGTCATCGAACGACGCAACACGTTCCGGGTTCGAATGGCTCGCGAAGGTAATTCGCGGAGTGAAGTTCCGCGACGGCGTGGAGGTTCGTGCTAAGACACGCGGCTCACGCCGTCAGGAGGGCGGCAGAGTCGCCGCTTGATCGGCTCCGCACACACCAAACTTGACAATAGCTCCAAGAGCGGATCGCTCTCGATGTACCGTCCGGCACTCGGATCGTAATCGCGATAGTAGTTGTAATGCGATGTCAGAAATCGAGATTATCAGTCCCAGTACCCTTTGCGGCGGGGGAGCGTCGCATGGTTGCTAGCACCGCTGTCGTACTTGAAGACGCCATCCAGACCTGCTTTGGAAAGCTTGCCTTCGAAATGCGCAGCAACGTTCCCGTCTGCGGCCGGCACGTCAAAGGAGAGAGTCGTGCCATTACATTTCACTGGAACTACAGTCAACGACCCGGGCTCCCCTTCGGAGAATTGGATTGCTCCTTGATATCCTGACCGAGACTGAACAACTTTAATTTCAACACCAACCAAGTCCCCTGCTTCCTTAGTAAAGGTAAAGTTAGAAAACGTCCCGAGGCAGGGAGATTTGGCGTTGCCCTGCGGAGCATAAACCAGTGTGAAGCAGCAGATTAGGAACGCTATCAATTTGGACATTTGCACGTCTCTGCACTCGTTAAACATTTGTATCTCTTCTGCGCATCACCAATGGCCTTCTTGCGCCCTCCGGGAGGATTGACATAGAAGTGCCTCCGGTCAGGCTTCGAGAATTTACCACCCCACGAAAGACCAGCCTCCCTAGCAATCTCAACGACGAAGTCCTGAGAGTTCGAGGGCAGCTGGGTCCAGTTGATGTCGATTGCGAATCCTGCTTCGTGCAGACTGGTTCCGGGGGTGGCGGGCGTTCTCGCAGTCGGGTCATTGGCAAGATCACCCTGGGTATCTGTTGTTCGGAACGCAGATGAGAGGGTCACTGGCACGCCAGCGTCATTAGTTCCGGAAATGAAATCTAAGACCGGCTGGACAATGCTGCTGTCCATATAGAACGTTCCCTGACCCTGGATAGTGACTGCTTCCAGTACTAAGGCAAGCACGTCGGCGAATGAAAGAGGGTTCGCGTTGACGTATACATATGGATTGATCCCGCCACCAAGCCCGATCGGATCACTCTCGATGTACCTGCCCGTGCCTGGATCGTAATCGCGATAGTAGTTGTAGTGCAGGTTCGTCTCCTGGTCGAAGTACTGCCCCGGGAATCTCAGGTTGAAGGTGAACCTCTGCCCATCGCCGTCTGGGTCTTCGTTGGGCGGCATCGAGCCGAAGGGCTCCGAGGCCCAGCTCCAGATCACCTTGCCGCTGTTATCGGCCATCGCCCGCGGGGTATTGAGCTGATCCGGGGAGATGAAGTACAGCGCCTCGCTCGTGCTCTGGCAGGTGACGTTGCCCGCGGTGATGAGGAAGTCCATGCGCGATCCCCTGGGCGGGGCCCTGCCGGTGAAGGTGAAGGCCACCGTGCCGCTGAGCGTAAAGCCGCCGTTGGGCTGCATAGGAATCACATAGGTCAG
>JBGPOV010000027.1:0-37453 GCA_041488255.1 Gammaproteobacteria bacterium
GAGCGCGGAACAGATGCGCGCCCAGGCCAAGGAGGCAGCGGCCCAAGGCCAGAAGCTGCTCAGCCCACAGGTGCTGCGTAGCCTCGATGCCTCCCTGAATGTCGCGGTGCAGGAAGTCCTGTCGGGTGCGGACAAGCTGGGTGGCGGAACGCTGCGCGCGCAACTCACTGACGGCAGATTCGTGCTCGATCCCGCGCAAGTGAATGTCCCGGGCGGGTCGGCGCGGATTGCCTTCTCCTATCAGCCCACCGAGGCCGACGTTACCGTGCAGGCCAAGATCGCGGTAAACCGCTTCGACTATGGCATCCTGGCGCGGCGGATCAAGCCGGGTACTGACCTGCAGGGGCTGTTCAGCCTGCAGGTGGACCTCGACGCGCGCGCGCCGACGTTAGATGCGCTCATGCAGCACGCGAATGGGCGGATCGACTTCGCCGTCTGGCCGCACAACTTCAAGGCCGGCATCTTCGACCTGTGGGCGGTGAACCTGCTGGTCGCATTGGTCCCGGCGGTCGATCCCTCATCGGCGTCCAAGGTCAACTGCGCAGTCGGGCGGTTCGACCTGCACGACGGCAAGCTCACTCAGGACGAAATCCTCATAGACACCAGCCTCATGCGCGTGACCGGCGTGGGTAAGGTTGACTTCGACACCGAGGCGCTCGCCTTCCGGCTGGTTCCGAAGGCAAAGTCGCCGCAGTTCTTCAGCCTGGCGACGCCGGTGGGGGTGAGCGGCAAGATCACCGATTTCAGGATTGGCGTGGCCGGCTCGGATGTGCTGGACACCGCGGGCCGCCTGTTGACGTCGATATTCGTGGTGCCCTTCCAGAAGCTGACGCAGCACAGCCTGCCGCGCGACGGCGCCGACGTGTGCGTGAATGCGATGCCGGAAGCGCGTCGGCTGAATCCGGCGGGCCGTTAATGCCCGAGCATCGGACACTCAGCGGCCGAGCGCTCGCGCGTTTCCGCTTCTACGAAGAGCTGAACGACTTCCTGTCGTGGGAACGGCGCAGGCGAGACTTCGACTACCGCTGCGCGCGGGCGGCGACGGTCAAGAACGCCATCGAGGCGCTGGGGGTGCCGCACACCGAAGTCGAGCTGATCCTGGTGAACGGCGAGTCGGTCGATTTCGGCTACCTGGTGCGCGAGGGTGATCGCATCAGCGTCTACCCAAAGTTCGAAGCCTTCGACATCCGGGCGCTTCTGCGCGTACGCGATGAGCCGCTGCGCGACATCCGATTCATCGCCGACGCGCACCTCGGCGGTCTGGCGCGGCTGCTCCGGATGCTGGGCTTCGACACCATGTACAGCAACCAGTTGAGCGATGACCAGATCCGGGCCACCAGCCGCATCGAGGCGCGGGTGGTGCTGACGCGCGATCGCGAACTGCTGAAATCCCGGACCATCACTCACGGCTGCTTTGTCCATGCGCTGAAGCCGCATGAGCAGCTGCGGGAGATCGTCGAGCGCCTGCAGCTGGGGGCGAGCGCCAAGCCCTTCACGCTTTGCCTCCATTGCAACCTGCCGCTGACCTCCATCGATAAGGAGGCTGTCTCGGATCGCCTGCCGCCACGCGTGGGCGCGTTCTACCAGCGCTACTCCTGGTGTGAGGGGTGCGACCGCGTATACTGGGAAGGCTCTCACTGGCGGCGCATGCGCCAGCTGCTGACGGGTTTGGTGGATGAATTACCGGGCTGACATGTCTGCCGCTGCGCCGCTGCCGATAGGGACGAACCTTTTACCAACCGCTGGAGGACTTTATGCGGGCTTTGCAGCTTAGCGTTCCCACACTCGCCCTGCTCTTCCTCCTGCCTGCCGGCCCGGTGCAAGCCCAGGGGCACCCCGGGCGCGGTGCCTGCAAGGCGGAAGTCGAGAAGCTGTGCAAGGATGTGAAGCCGGGCGAAGGCGCCATCGCGAAGTGCCTCAAGCAAAACGAAGCGAACGTATCGCCCGCTTGTAAAGACGCGATGGCCCAGGCACACGAGAAGATGCAGACCTTCATGAACGCCTGCGGGGGCGACGCGCAGCAATACTGCAAGGACGTCAAGCGCGGACACGGGCGCGTCTTGAGTTGCCTCAAGGACAACGAGGCGAAGCTGTCCGAGGGCTGCCGCGCGGCAATGCAGGAAGCCCATGGCGCTGGCGCACAGAAGAAGTAATACAGCCGCCCGCGCCTGTCACGCCGGAAAGGTGACCTCCTTCAACACGCCCATCGGCCCTTTAGTGCGCACGGACTCGAGTTGCGCGTCGTCCTTGACGAACAGCGAGCCGGCAAACCCCAGTGCGTTTACCGATACGGAAGCGCACTGTTCGCGCGAGCGCGGCACCAACAGCATCCACTCGCGCGTGAGCAGCAGGTTGTAGGGCCCTGACTGGCGCCGCTCGCCGGCCGCCTCCCGCTCCTCGATGCCCGCTGCGCGGCACAGGTCGCGGTAGACCCCGCCCAGAAGCTCCCCCGTAAGCTCGCGCCGCGCCCACATCTGTGTAGCCAGTTCGGCGCAAGCATGGCGGAACGGAAGACCCGCGCCTGGGCCAACCCCGCCTGAGCATCGCGCATGCCGCAACAGGGGCTCGATCGGAAGCCCGGGTCGTCCCGGGGCCAGCGGGAGCGGTACCAGCTGGAGATGTTTGTGGTCCTCGCTGGCGCCGGCTTCGCGGCCGCCGTTGTAGAACCCGAGCGCTTCGAACTCGGCCATGCAGGTAGCCAGTGCCGCGAAGTCGCCGGTGTCGAGCAGCGTCTCCTGAGGCTCGAAGGCGCGCGTGACGATCAGCAGATGATGGTCCAGTACGGGAAACTTGTTCAGCAGGGCGACATGGGTGTGCGACACCTCCGCCACGAACAGCATCGGGTCGTAGGGCAGGAACGGATCGGCAGGGTTGGCTTGCCGCAGCGCCGAGTGCATGTCGGCTTTCTGCGTCAAGCTGGAAACACGGCGGACGACGAAGCGTATGCCGCTGTCCTCGATCTCCTCCTGCTGGGTTTCGATCGGCCGCAGGGCACCGCTCGACAGCGCCTCATGCGTTGCCCGGGTGATGGCCGGCAGCAGGGAACCCGGTTGAAACCGTGTTGACTGCGTGGGCAAGGCTGCGTCCGGACGCGAACAGGCGCGGCCTCCTCTGTCGTAGAAGTCCGCAATTATATCCGCCGTCTCGGCAGCGCCCGGGTTTTCAGCGCACCTCCAGCTTCTCGACCCAGACCAGCTCACAGGCGCCGGCGCCTGTGTCCTCGCGGCTAAGTGAACTGCGCCAGCGCCAGCCATCGCGGCCGCGCACTTCCACGAGGTACCCGGCGAGGCTTAGGATGTGTCCGGGACGGATACTCAACAGCCGGTGCTCGATCTCCTCGGTGGCAGGGATCATGTGCATGTTGGCGCTGTGGGTCTCGATCTCGCGGCGCGGAATCGGGAACTGTCTTACGTGCCAGAAGTAGAACCTTCCGCCCTGACTGATGTCGAATGCATCCAAGACCGCCTGGTCGGACATGGGTCCCCACCCGAGTGCAAGATCGACCGGCGAGATGTTTGCGCCCTCGTCGAAACGGTAACGCTCCTTGCCTAGGACGCGGGCTACGAGGGAAAACGACTGCAGAGGCGCGATTTGATATCCGGGTTTCGTGAGTTGCGGTGGGCTTGGGCCGAGGTCCGACTGCACTGGCGCCGCGCTCGCCAGAACGCCCGGAGGATGAACGATCGGCCGTGTCTGCCAGTGATCCCACGCGGCCCAGGCGAGGGGAAGGATCAGGAGCCAGCGCCAGTTCATCTTTGGTTTCCGCGCAAAGTGGGACTGCGAAGGGCCGGTGCAAATCCGATGCCTAGAGCCAAAGAGCATGCTCAGGCCGCAACCTGTTCGACGGCGCGAGGCTTGCGCCTGTGGCCGGCGCGGGCGAGGATCGAAGGAGAATTGGCCCGATCGATGCTTCGCGGTTTGAACCATATCGACCCGTTGAACGACCGTCCTAACCGGCGTAGGGGCGCGCCACACAGCCTCAAGTCGGTTAACATTCGACCGTTGGCAGCTTGGGATCGGCACCCGCTATCAGTCGCGGAGCCTCCGCGAATCATCAGGAGCACGATGCACATGGCAAACCTCACTTCGACTCAGACAAGGCTTTCGATGGGCTCACCGAGCACGGCGTTGCGCGTGGCAGTCCTCAACCTCACACCGATGCTGCTCGCCGCCGTGCTGGTCGGCTGCGCCACCAAGGCCACGCATCTGGGCTCTCTGTCTGGCGATCCGTCGATGGCAGGCACACCGAATTCGGCGCGGCGCATCGCTGGCCCGGGGACTCAAGCCGGCCGATCGACAACGAACCCGGACGGGAGCGCCTCGGCCGAAGGCGCCGCCGGCGACGGCCAGATGATTCCTGGCGCCGGCGGTGAAAGTGATGGTGGTTCGGACGCAGCCGGAACGTCGTCGTCCAGCGACGGAACCGGTGGCAAGGCGACGGGCGCGCGCAAGGGCGGAGGAGGCAATCAAGCTTCGTCTGCCGCCTCCGGCACTGGCGGCCCCGGTGCAGCGGCGGCAGGCGGTGACAGAGCCTCGTCCCTTGCCGCGGGTACGGAGAGCGCCGGAGGTGATAGGGCTTCGTCTCTCGGCGGGGCTGCAGCGGGTTCCGCGGCGCCTGGGAGACCGGGTGCGACCGGTGCGCGCGCTGGTGGCGCTTCGTCCCCCGGCGTGGGCGGCGCGAAGACGGGCGGTGGGCGAGCGGGGCCGGGAGACAGCTCAGGGGCCGACGCAGCGGGGGCCGATCTCTCCAGCGGCGGGTCTGAGGCCGCGGTCGAGGGTGGCGCTGGTGGCGTGCCGGCAGGCCAAACCGGCAGAACAGCGGGATCGAGCGGGGCGAGTGGCGCCTCTGCGGCGGATGCCGGCGCGGGCGGCGCTACGGCGGCCGGCATGGAGGGTGACGAGCGCATCGCGGCGATCGACGTTCCGAGCGGCAAGGTCAAGGTCGACGAGGAGTACCGGCCCCAGACCTTGGGCGGTGCACTACCGTTGATTCTGGGTGTGAACGAGGAGGGGCGGTTCGACTTCGACCAGTATTCGCTGCGCCCCGAGGTGAGGCGCGCCCTGGACGAGCTCGTCGAAAAGTTGAAAACCGCTGAATACGACCGCCTCGATATCATCGGTTATACCGACCGCATCGGCAGCGGCGACTACAACCGGCGCCTGTCCGAGCTGCGCGCCTATGCCGTGGCTCAGTACCTCATGGGCAGAGGGGTTCCGGATAATAAGATCCACTACGAGGGCCGCGGCGACAAGAATCCGCTCACCCCGTCGGGCGAGTGCCAGGGACTGGCGCGCGAGGATCTGATCACCTGCCTGCAGAAGGACCGGCGCGTGGAGATCGAAGCCTCGATCCACCGCAAACACGCGACGGTGGTGCAGTAATCAGGCCTCGTCAGCGGCGCGTTATCGGTAGCAGCCCACGGTTCACGCTGCGTTGGGGTCTGGTAAAAGCTCTGATTGAGTGTCGCGCTGACCTATGCTCAGCGCCAGCAGCTAACGCAGCGTGGCGTTGAAGCGCTCCAGCGCTTGCGCGCCCGGGCAAAGCTGCGGCTCGGCCAGGCTGTTGAAGGGCGCGTCCACCGTGTTGAGCCGCGCGTGGAGGTCGTCCGGCTGCGGGTCCACGTACAGCAGGCCGGTGACCACCTCGCCGACGGCGTCGTGGTGCAGCAGGAAGTTGATGGCAGAGATCCGGTCGCTGGGATCGTAATCGGTGGCAAGCTTGCGCAGACGCAGCACCGAGCCGTCGTGCTGCACGACTTCCTCCAGTACTCCCGGAGCGTAGTGGGCGGTGATCGGCTTGCGCGGCACCATGACATCCAGGTGATTTACCGCCTCGTTGTGCTCCCGCACATAGTCATAGCTCTTGGTCGACCCCTCATGGTTGTTGAAGGCCACGCAAGGTGAGATGACGTCGATGAAGGCGGCGCCCTGGTGCACTAAGGCGGCTTTGATGAGGGGCGTCAGCTGCTCCTTGTCGCCGGAGAAGCTGCGCGCCACGAAACTGGCACCGAGCTGCAGCGCCAGCATGACCAGATCGATCGGCGCATCGACATTGACTGCGCCCTTCTTACTCTTCGAGCCCTGATCGGCGGTGGCCGAGAACTGCCCCTTGGTCAGGCCGTAAACACCGTTGTTCTCCACGATGTAGACCATGTTCACGCCGCGCCTCAGCGCGTGAGCGAACTGGCCCAGTCCGATGGAGGCGGAGTCGCCGTCGCCGGATACCCCGAGATAGGTCAGCTCGCGGTTGGCGAGGTTGGCGCCGGTGAGCACCGAAGGCATGCGGCCGTGCACGCTGTTGAAGCCGTGCGAGTTGCCCAGGAAATAGGTCGGCGTCTTGGACGAGCAGCCGATACCCGATAGCTTGGCGATGCGGTGCGGAGGCAGGTCCAGCTCGAAGCAGGCCTGGATGATGGAGGCGCTGATGGAGTCGTGCCCGCAGCCCGCGCACAGCGTGGAGATGGCTCCTTCATAGTCGCGGCGAGTGAACCCGAGCCCGTTCTTCTCGAGCGACGGGTGGCGCAATCTGGGTTTGGCGAGATAGGTCATCGGGGATCACTCGTTCATTGTGCGAGTCTGCGCAGCGGCGTCACCTTCAGCACGGCCACCTTCTCGGCCAGTTCCCCGATGATGTAGCGCGCGGTGATCGGCGTCCCGTCGTAGTGCAGCACGGAGATCAGCCGGGACGGGTCGACCGCCCCCTCGTTGACCAGCAGCATGCGCAGTTGGGCGTCGCGGTTCTGCTC
This sequence comes from Gammaproteobacteria bacterium, assembly GCA_041488255.1. Lineage (GTDB taxonomy): Bacteria > Pseudomonadota > Gammaproteobacteria > Burkholderiales > SHXO01 > SHXO01. Next base: position 6,747 of record JBGPOV010000027.1, read on the forward strand.
CACCACGAAGACCTGCTCGTGGTCGGCGATGAAGTCGTATACCTCCTCCTGGAACGGGAACGCGCGCACGCGCAGCGCGTCGAGCTGCACGCCGTCGCGCTCGAGGGCGTCGAGCGCCTCATGCATGGCCGGGCTGGTCGAGCCGAAGTAGATCACGCCCACCCGCGTCGCTTGCCGGGCGGGCCGCAGGACCGGCTTGGGCACCAGCTCCTTGGCGGTCTCGAACTTGCGCAGCAGGCGCTGCATATTGTCCACGTAGTCCGGACCGGTCTCGCTATAGCGCGCGTAGCGGTCCTTGGTTGTGCCGCGGGTGAAAAACGCGCCGCGCGTCGGGTGTGTACCGGGATAGGTGCGGTAGGTGACGCCGTCGCCATCGACGTCGAGATAACGCCCAAACTCCATGCCTGCTTCCAGCTCTTGATAGGTGGTGACTTTGCCACGGTCGTAGCACCGCGCGTCGTCCCAGGCCAGCGGCTCGCACAGCCGCTGGTTCATGCCGATGTCCAGGTCCATCAGCACGAACACCGGCGTCTGCAGCCGCTCGGCGAGATCGAAGGCCTGCGCGGCGAAGTCGAAGCACTCCTTCGGGTCCTCGGGGAAGAGCAGCACGTGCTTGGTGTCGCCATGCGAGGCGTGGGCGCAGGAAACCAGGTCGGACTGCTGGGTGCGGGTGGGCATGCCCGTGGACGGACCGCCGCGCTGCACGTCGAAGATCACCGCGGGGATCTCGGCAAAGTAGGCCAGCCCGATGAATTCCTGCATCAGCGAGATGCCGGGTCCGGAGGTGCAGGTGAAGGCGCGCGCGCCATTCCACGAGGCCCCGATCACGATGCCGATGGAGGCCAGCTCGTCCTCGGCCTGGATGATGGCGTAGCGGGCCTTGCCACTCTCCGGGTCGTGGCGGTAGTTGCGGCAGTGGCGGCTGAAAGCCTCGGCCAGCGAAGAGGAGGGCGTGATAGGGTACCAGGCGGCAACTGTCGCCCCGCCGTACACGCATCCGAGCGCCGCGGCGCTGTTTCCTTCCAGGAAGATCTTGTTGCCCACGGCGTTGGCGCGCTTGATCTTTAGCCCGATCGAGGGCAGATAGCTGGCGGCGTAATCCCGTCCCATATGCAGCGCCTTGAAGTTGGGCTCGAGCAGCTTCTCTTTGCCCTTATATTGCTCGCTGATCAGCTGCTCCAACTCGCGCGGGTCAAGGTCGATCAGGGCCGACAGCGCGCCGACGTAGATGATGTTCTTGAAGAGCTGCCGCTGGCGCGCGTCGTCGTACTCGCGGTTGCAGATCTCGGTGAGCGGCATGCCAACCACGTGAATGTCGTCGCGGAACTTGGAGTCGGGCAGCGGCCTGGTGGAATCGTAGAACAGGTACCCGCCGGGCTCGATCTCGGCCAGGTCCTTGTCCCAGGTCTGCGGATTCATGGCCACCATCAGATCGACGCCGCCGCGCCGCCCGAGGTAGCCGGACTCGGACACGCGTACCTCGTACCAGGTGGGCAGACCCTGGATGTTGGACGGGAAGATGTTGCGCGGGCTGACCGGCACGCCCATGCGCAGGATGGATTTGGCAAACAACGCGTTGGCGGAGGCCGAGCCGGAGCCATTCACGTTGGCGAACTTGATCACGAAGTCGTTGATGCGAGTTTGAGCTGCGGGCGGCATGAGTCTGTTCAACGTGTCGTGGCGCATCAAGCGGCCGCGGTTTTCGGTTCCTTGCGTTGGACCCGGCAGGCGGGGCCAGCGTTGGTCATGTCCAGGAAGAACTTCTGCATGTCCCAGGCCCCGGTCGGGCAGCGCTCGGCGCACAGCCCGCAGTGCAGGCACAGGTCCTCGTCCTTAGCCATGATGCGGCCGGTCTTGAGCCTGTCGGACACGTACAGGTCCTGGGTGAGATTTTTGGCCGGCACGCGCAGGCGTCGCCGCAGATCCTGCTCCGCGCCGTTGTCGGTGAAGTTGATGCAGTCCATCGGGCAGATGTCGACGCAAGCATCGCACTCGATGCACAGCTTGTCGGTGAACACGGTCTGCACGTCGCAGTTCAGGCAGCGTTGCGCCTCGGCGAAAGCGAGCTTGGGATCGAAGCCCAGCTCCACCTCCACTTTGATGTCCTTGAGTGTGATGCGGCTGTCCTTGAGCGGCACGCGGTAGCGCTTGTCGTCGGAGATCTCGTTGTCGTAGCTCCATTCGTGGATGCCCATCTTCTGCGACGCGAGGTTTACGTAGGGCGGGGGCCGGCCGTGTATGTCCTCGCCGTGGCACAGCTTGTCGATCGAGATGGCGGCATCGTGGCCGTGGGCCACGGCCCAGATGATGTTCTTCGGGCCGAAGGCTGCGTCCCCTCCGAAAAAGACCTGCGCGAGCGTGGACTGCATGGTGACCGGGTCCACTACGGGCAGGCCGCTTTGGTTGAACTCGAGCCCGAGCTCGCGCTCGATCCAGGGAAAGGCGTTTTCCTGGCCGATGGCAATGAGCACGTCGTCGCATTCCAAGTGCAGCTCCGGCTCGCCCGTGGGCACCAGCTTGCGGTGGCCGTAGTCGTCGTGGACCGGCTTGACCTTCTCGAACACCACACCGGTGAGCCGGCCGCCCTCGTGCGTGAAAACCTTGGGCACGAGGTAGTTGAGAATCGGGATGCCTTCGTGCATGGCATCTTCCTTCTCCCACGACGATGCCTTCATCTCGTCGAAGCCGGAGCGCACCGCCACGCGCACGTCCTCGCCGCCCAGACGCTTGGAAGAGCGGCAGCAGTCCATCGCGGTGTTCCCGCCGCCCAGCACGATGACGCGCTTCCCGATGCGGTCGATGTGGCCGAAGGAGACGCTGGAGAGCCAGTCGATTCCGATGTGGATGTGGGCCGCTGCTTCCTTGCGGCCGGGTATGGTGAGATCGCGCCCGCGCGGCGCGCCGCAGCCGACGAAGACGGCGTCGTGGCCCTCGTCGAGCAACGCTTTCATGCTTGTCACTCGATGCCCGGCGCGTAGCTCTGGCTCCAGGTCGAGGATGTAACCCACCTCCTCGTCCAATACGGTCTCGGGCAGGCGGAACCGCGGGATCTGAGTGCGCATCATCCCGCCTGCGAAAGGGTCGGCCTCGTAAATCACGACGTGGTAACCGAGCGGCAGCAGGTCGCGGGCCACGGTGAGCGAGGCAGGCCCGGCGCCGATGCACGCGATGCTCTTGCCGTTCTTCTGCTTGGCCGGCTTGGGCAAGCGATCGCGGATGTCATCTTTGTAGTCTGCCGCTACTCGCTTCAGGCGGCAGATCGCCACCGGTTCGGGTTTTTGTCCCTCGCCTTCCTCGACGCGGCCACGGCGACAGGCGGGTTCGCAGGGCCGATCGCAGGTGCGCCCCAGGATGCCGGGGAAGACGTTCGACCTCCAATTGATCAGGTAGGCCTCGCTGTAGTGCCCTGCGGCGATCAACCGGATGTATTCGGGAACGGGGGTATGGGCCGGGCAGGCCCACTGGCAATCGACGACCTTGTGAAAATAGTCGGCTCGACCGATGTCTGTCGGGTTCAAACGCTCTCCTTTTTGGCATCCACCGTTGTTGTTCCTCACTCTCATGCAGCCGCGCCGATCTCATTGCGCGCGGCGGCCGGTGTGCTGCCTCTTAAGTACGCGCATCCTACGCCTGCGCGGCGATTTTCACCAGTCCTGGCAGGCAGTTGCGATCGATTAGTCGACTTTCGCGAAGCTTTCAGCCAGCGGACGGTGCCCGGGCGGCGCCAGTCATGCTGGCCGGCATTGCATGCTGCGCAGCACACGCAATCAGTGCGCCAGCGCCGTGCGTTTCTCCCATCGAGTCGATCGTAACTTCATAATTAAAGAGGCCTTGTCCTGGAAAGCCGAGCGTGAAGCGCTGACCGCTGCGCTACCTCGAATTGACCGCGCGGCCCAGCGCGTCAGCTGTGAGGCTACCGGCCGGTGGGGTTTTCCAGGTTGTACTCAACGATTTTTTTGTCCTTCACCAGACGCGCTGAGGCCGTGTTGAACTCGAGGAAGTGCGCGACCTTGAGGTGCTCGCCAAAGGCCGCCTTGTCTTCATAGATCTCGTACAGGAACACGCGGTTGGTGGAGTCCTTGGGCACCAACACATCGAAGCAGTCGCAACCGGGCTCCACCGTGCGCGACCGGTTGGCGTTTTCGACAATCAACCGCAGGAACTCCCGCAGAGCGCCCTCGTGCAAAGTAAAGTCGACGGTGATGACATACCGGCTCATTCGATTTCCTCCACTGTGATGACCTCGCAGCTTGTTGACTATGACGCTCGAATCGATCAATCAGTTCAGCAACGGTTCGGCGGCGCCGGCCGCCACCTTGGAGATCTCCATGATCGCCTCGGTGACAGGGGCGCGGGCCCGATCCCCTCACACGGCTTTGCTGTTCAGTCCGAAAAACCCCGGGACTTTGTCGCTGGAGCCGTGTATAGTGCCGGCCGGGGACTCGCATTCGCGTCATCCGGTCCGCGTCTCGCCCCCTGCGTGGTCAAAAGCAGTCCTCGAATCCCTCAACTGCAACCGCATCTGCCTGAACCGGTTCTGAAGGCGTCAAGCCCGAAGCAGGCCGTGCTCAGGAGATTTTCATTATCTCGTCGTTCTCGAATCTCGGCCTCAGGGCCGAGTTGCTTCGCGCCGTCGCAGAGCAAGGTTACACGCAGCCCACGCCGGTTCAACTGCAGGCTGTTCCCCTCGTGCTCGACGGCCGCGACCTCATGGCGGCGGCGCAGACAGGCACCGGCAAGACCGCCGGCTTTGCACTGCCCTTGCTGCAGCGGCTCGCACCGCAACGCGGCTCGACGCCTCGTGCGCTGATCCTGGCGCCAACGCGTGAGCTTGCGGCCCAAGTGGCAGAGGCCATCAGCACCTACGGCAAGTATCTCCCGCTGCGGACCGCGGCCATCTATGGCGGGGTCGGCATCATGCCCCAGGTCAAGGCGCTGCGCTCCGGGATAGATGTGTTGGTGGCCACGCCCGGCCGACTGCTCGATCACGTGCAGCAGCGAACGCTAGACCTTTCCCGCGTCGAGATCCTGGTGCTCGACGAAGCCGACCGCATGCTCGATCTCGGATTCATCCCCGATATCCGCCGCATCCTCGGTCTGCTGCCGTCGAAGCGCCAGAACCTTCTGTTCTCGGCCACCATCTCGGACGAGATCCGGGCGCTCGCCGGCTCATTCCTAAACGCGCCGGCGGTGATCGACGCCACAACGCGCAACACTCCGCCAGATCTGGTGGCGCAGGTGGCGCATCCGGTCGACTCGGGGCGCAAGCGCGAGCTGCTGGCGCACCTGATCGTGGCCGGAGACTGGAGGCAAGTCCTGGTCTTCACCCGCACCAAGCATGGCGCGAACCGTCTGGCCCTCCAGCTTGTGCGCGATGGCATCGAGGCCGATGCGATACACGGCAATAAGAGCCAGTCGCGGCGCACGCGCAGCTTGGCGGATTTCAAGCGTGGCGAGATGCGCGTGCTGGTGGCTACGGATATCGCCGCGCGCGGACTGGATATCGAAGAGCTCCCGCACGTGGTCAACTTTGACCTGCCGCACGTGCCGGAGGATTATGTGCACCGCATTGGCCGTACCGGCCGCGCGGGATGCACTGGGGAGGCGGTATCGCTCGTGTGCTCCGAGGATCAAGGCCTGATGGACGGGATCGAGCGTCTGCTCCGGCGCCGGGTGGAGCGCAGGGTGATTCCCGGCTTCGAGCCCGGCACGCCGAGCACCCGTCCTGCGCAGGCCGAGGATCGCGCTGCGCCGTCCCGGCGCAGAGGCACCCCGGGACCACGCGGTCAGGCAAAGAGCGCGGTCTCGTGGGGCCGGCCCAGCCCACAGGGGAACAAGGCAGCAGAAGGGTCCAAGCGACGTTCCCACGACGGCGATGCCGCCCGCTGGGAGCGTGATCCGGCGTCACGCATGACCAAGCATCAGCCCGGGGTACGCAAACCGACTGTGCCCAAAGGTGCCGCACGGGGACGCGCTCGGGCTGTGCCAGCTTTGCTTGGCAGCGGGCCGCGCAATTCCCGCTAGCGGGTTCGAGTTCAACCTACCACTGACAACCGCGACAGTTCAACATCACCCAACGATAACTCAGGAGTCTCAGATGAATATCTTTGTCGGCAACCTTGCACCCCAAACCACCGAGGCCGAACTGACGGAGGCCTTCAAGGCGTTCGGTCAGGTCAAGTCGGTCCAAGTCGTGCGTGAGATGTTCACCGGTGCATCCAAGGGTTTCGGCTTCATCGAGATGCCGGGCAAGGCGCACTCGCTAGCCGCGATTGCGGCGCTCAACGGCAAGGACTTTCACGGGCAGCCCCTGCGCGTGAACGAGGCCCGGCCCAAGACCAATGGCGGCGGCCGCCGGCGCTAACGCGCCGGGCCTCCAGCTGTCTCAGGCTGTGGTCATCTGACCTTCAGCGCCGATACCAGGGCAAAAAAAGCCCCGCCATGGCGGGGCCTGGACTTGTGCGCGATCGGATCAATCGTCCATGTCACCGCCGCCGTGGGGCATGGGTGCGGGCTTCTCGTCCTTCGGCAGCTCGGCCACCATGGCATCGGTGGTGAGGATCAGCGCGGCGACCGAAGCCGCATTCTGGAGCGCGTAGCAGGCCACCTTCGTGGGATCGATCACGCCCATCTGCACCAGGTCGCCGTACTCGCCGGTCGCAGCGTTCCAACCGTAGCTGCCCTTGCCTTCCAGCACCTTGGCCAACACGACCGAGGGCTCGTCCCCGGGTTTTGGCGACGATCTGGCGCAGCGGCTCTTCCAGCGCACGCATTACGATCTTGATGCCGGTTTCCTGGTCGTGGTTGACGCCCTTGAGTTTGGCAACTCCCCTCGGCGTGCGTTGCCAGGGTCACCCGGCCCGGGCGGGACAGCGATGACCAAGCAGGCTAGAAGGCATGAACCTTAGTCTGTTCATGAAACAGCTCACCGCCGGCTCGGTCGTGCTGACCCTGGGCCTGTCCGCGCCGTTGCAGGCCCAGGACGGCATAGGCAAGGAGCCGGGCACACGGCTGCTAACCCGCTGCCAGCCCGCCCTGGGCTCGGAGGGCTTGAGCGCCAGCCAGCAGGCCGACGCCCAGGCCTGCCTGGGATTCATCGACGGTTTCGTGTGGGGTCACGCCTGGGCCTCTTGGCGCGAGGCGAAGGACATGTGGTTCTGCCTGCCCGAGGGTTTTTCCGCCCGGCAGGGCGTGCCGGTCGTGCTCGATTATCTCGAGGCTCACCCGGACCGGCTGCCGGAGGATGCCCACCTGCTCGTGTTCCTCGCCCTGACGGCGGCTTATCCATGCAAGCCCTAGCCGCTGGCCTCCGTCACCTGCTCACCGTGTTTCTTCCCTTCTCCTTGGCGCGGTACAGCGCCCGATCGGCGGCTTTGATCACGTCGTCTGGTGTTCTGAGCTTCTCGTTGCTCTCCGCCACGCCGATGCTGATCGTCACCGACACGATTTTCCGGGGGGTCTGTCCGGCTCGCAGGCTGCGCCCGATCTCGGCCTCGGCCGGCCGCTCGGCGCTGCGCAGCGCGATCCGGTGCTGCGCAATAGAGGCGCGCACCGACTCGAGCTCTATAATCACCTCCCGGACGCCTTTCCCCGGGAACACGAGCGCGAACTCTTCCCCTCCGTAACGGAACGCCCGGCCTCCGCGGCGCACCTGTCCCAGCTCCGCGGCTACCATCCTGAGCACGTGGTCGCCCACGTCGTGGCCATAGGTGTCGTTGAACTGCTTGAAGTGGTCCACGTCCAGCATGGCGATGGTGAAGTCATGCCCCAGCCCCATCAGCCGCTCGTTCAGCGCGCGCCGGCTAGGCAACCCGGTGAGCTCGTCCCGGAATGCCATGCGGCGGGAGTCCTGCAGTACGCCGATCAGCAGCAACAAGGCGGCGCAGGATATGAACAAGGCGAAGCCGTTTGGCTGGGTTACTTTGTCGCTGGCCAAGCCGAACGCAACCAGCGCGCCTGCCATCGCAGCGTCGACCGGGGCGCCCTGCGTCAGCGTTCGCAGAGCCACCACGAGCAGGCTCAGCAGCATCACCAGCAGTGCCCCCTGCGGGATGGGCGACGTCTGCAGCCAGGCGAAGTCGAACACAGGCTCGGCAACCCACTCGGCAAAGCCGGTGACACCGGCTTCAATCAACCAGAAGGTGAACGCGACTTCCGTCGCGATAAACAGCAGCCGTCGCAGTCCGAATACGGTGAACAGCCCGCGCTCCGACAGCAGGCTAAACAGCGCCAGGTTCGCCGGCACGAACACGCACAACGCCGCGAAAGCCGTGCGCGCCTCTGGCACTTGGAGGCCGGCGCCAAGCAACGAGCGGTAGGCGGCGTAGCCGAGGGCGATACAAAGCACGGCCAGGAATGCGCGCCCGCGGCCGAACCACAGGCTCATCGCACCTGCGAGCGCCAGCGCGGCATACGGGCCGTACACTCTCAGGCCGCTGAGGGTAGCGGGGAGCGCAGGGCCGCGCATCGCTAGCACCTGAACGATGGCCACCACGGCGGCCGAGATTGTCAGGCTGAGAACGGCGTGAAGGGCGGGTTTGCGCAATGAACTTCTAGTGTCCAGCGGAGAACGAGGGGTTTGAAGCGCGCCGATTATAGAGAGCGATCACGGGCCGGGCGAGTACAGGTGTAGCCGCATCGCGACAGGGGCGGGCGGCCACGCCTATAATTGACATTATCGACCCGAGAGGCGTGACCTGCAGCGCGCGAGCGCACCGATCGCCTCGTCATCCCACCACATCGGAAGGCCAGATGCTCACCGCACCGCTGTGCGACCTGCCGGCCCTCGCGGCCATGATCCCGAACGGGGCGCAGCTGGCCGTGCCTTCAGAAAACTGCGGAGTGGCCATGGCCGCCACGCGCGAGCTGGTTCGGCGCGGCGTGCGCGGGTTGCACCTGGTTTGCGTGCCGGTGAGCGGCCTGCAAGCCGAGATCATGATCGGCGCCGGGCTAGTCGAGACCGTCGAGACCTCGGCCGTCACCTTAGCGGAGCTCGGCCCGGCGCCGCGCTTCACAGCTGCGCTGCGCGACGGGAAGATACGCGTGCTCGACTCGACCTGTCCCGCCATCCACGCAGCCTTGCAGGCCGCGCAGAAGGGCATCCCGTTCATCCCGCTGCGCGGGCTGATCGGCACGGACGTGCTGGCCAATCGTCCCGACTGGAAGGTGATCGACAACCCGTTTCGGACCGATGACCCCATTGTTCTGCTGCCGGCGATCCAGCCCGACATCGCCCTGTTCCACGCGCCGCTCGCGGACCGCCACGGCAACGTATTCATCGGCCGCTGGCGCGAGCTGCTCACGCTGGCCCATGCCGCGCGGCACACTCTGGTTACGGTGGAGCAGATCACGGAGCGCGACCTGATGGAAGATCCCGAGCGATCGCCTGGCGTGATCCCGGCGCTTTATGTCACCGGCATCGCTGAAGCACGCCGCGGCGCCTGGCCTTTGCGCTTCGGCGCTGACTACCCGACCGACCAGGAAGCGGTTGAACGCTACGTTGCCGCCGCGCGAACCGACTCTGGCTTCCGGGACTGGCTGCAGGCCTGGGTTGCGCCGCGCCCTGCACAGGCGCTGGCGTGAGCGCAGCTTTTACTTCCACCGAATTGCTGATCGCTGTCATCGCCCGGCTGCTGGAAGGCTGCCGGCACGTGGTGACCGGTGCATCATCGCCAGTGCCCGGCGCAGCAGCACTGCTGGCCCGCGAGATCTCCGGCGGCGCTCTGCGCGTGAATGTTCTTGGCGCCACACGCAACAACAGCTTCACCAACGGTGGCGTCGAACTGTTCGATCTCGCAGCGCAGGGCCGCATCGACGCGTTCTTCCTAGGTGGCGGCCAGATCGACGGGCAGGCCAATATCAACCTGGTAGGAGCGGGCCGGTACCCGGATGTCGAGGTGCGTTGGCCAGGCTCCTTCGGCTCGTCCTACTTGTATTTCCTCGTGCCGCGCGTCATCCTGTTTCGCGAGGAGCATACCCGGCGCGTGATGGTACCGAGGGTCGACTTCATCAGCGCACCCGGCGTCAGCCCGTCCAACGTGTATCGCCCTGGCGGGCCGTACAAGATGGTGACGGGGCTTGGCCTGTTCGCGTTCGACCGCACCCGCTGCCGCTTCCGCCTGGAGAGCGTGCACCCCGGCCACTCGGTGCAGGAGATCGTGGACAACACCGGTTTCGACTTCGACTGCCCGGGCCAGGTCTCCGTCACGCCCGCGCCCGAGTCGAGCGTCCTGCAGCTTCTGCGCGGGCGCATCCGCGGCGAGATCGCGGAGGCATACCCGCGGTTTGCCACGAGCTTGGCCAGTTGAAGTCCGGGGCTGACGGAAGGCTCGTCGCTGTGCTCATGTGGCCGGAATGGAAGCGGCGGCTGAGCGCCAGCCCGACGCGGCGGTGAACGCGTCACATGAGTGAGCATGAGCGAGCAGCTGACCCTGTTCTCTGCCCCGGACCCGGTGCGCCGACTCGTACCGCACCCGGTGCTGCCGGCCGCGGTTGCGCCGGAGCTGGTATCCCTGGCCCAGAACATTCCGCGGGAGATCTTTCTCGGCACGTCGTCTTGGTCTTTCCCGACCTGGTCCGGGTTGGTCTATGCCGCGGCCTACGAGCAGCCGCAGCTGGCGCACGAGGGCCTTTCGGCCTATGCACGCCACCCGCTCCTGCGCAGCGTGGGCATCGACCGCACGTTCTATGCGCCGATCCCGGCGGCCGAGTTTAGCCATTACGCGCAACAGACCCCGGCGGACTTTCGTTTCCTGGTCAAGGCGCCTAGCCAGTGCGTGAGCCCCTGGCTGCGCTCCGAAGGCGGCGGCCGGACGGCCGACAACCCGCACTTCCTCGACAGCGTTTTTGCGGCGGAGCGATTCGTCCTGCCCGCCGTCGAAGGACTGGGGGGGAAAGCCGGCCCGCTCGTATTCCAGTTCCCGCCGTTGTGGCGGGCGGTTGCCGGGCAGCCGCTGGCTTTCGCACACCGGCTGGGCGCGTTCCTGGCGCGGCTGCCACTCGGGCCGCTCTATTCTGTGGAGCTGCGCGACGCCGCCTTACTTACCGACGACTACCTGGCCGCGCTGCGCGACACCGGTGCAAGGCACTGTCTGGGACTGCATCCGCGCCAGCCGGCCGTTCGCGAGCAAGCCCGACTGTTGGGCAAGCTGGCACCGGGTCCACTGGTCGTGCGCTGGAACCTGCATCCGGGTTACGGCTACGAAGAGGCTCGGGAGCGTTACTCTCCATTCACGCGCCTCGTGGACGAAGATCTCCCGACACGCGTCGCGCTGGCGCGGCTGTGCCTCGAAACCGTCGTTGCTGGTCACGCGGCCTTCGTCATCGCGAGCAACAAGGCGGAGGGCTCGGCGCCTCTGACCGTGTTCAAGCTGGCGGCATTGATCGCGCAGGAGGCGTCTTAAGCGGCCGCAAGCGCGAGGCCTCAGAGGTTGCGCAAGCTCCGGGAGACTACCGGACAGGCGGCAGTGCCAGCGTGGGCCACACCTCCGCGCCGAGGACGGCCTCCGGCCCGATCAGGACCACGGCCTTCTGCGCCAGCTCCCGTGCCGACCGGGTTGCCCCCGCCTTGAGGTAGCGCTGCAGCGCGTCCACCGGGTTGCTGCCGGGTGCCGCTTGGATGGAACGGCCTTGCAACTCCACTCGGCGCCCTTGGTAGCCTTCGGGAGCGTCGGGGGCGCGGCCAAACTTCGACTCGCCAAAATCGGCGCGGCCCGAGCGCCGAAACGGAAACGGCGCCTCGGGATGCTCGGCATAGAAAGACCAGACGCTGAAGTGGCGCATGCCGGTCAGGCCGTTCAGACGGTGCAGGGCTGCGTCCCCGCCCAGGGCCGTGCACAGCAGACGCTTACGGTAGAGGATGGCAAACTCGCGGTGACGCGAGAAGAAATCCTCCCGATCCTCGGCGGCAATGCGCGCGAGCCGCTTGAGGTCAGCACGGGTGATGGGCTCAAATGAGCGTTCGGCACTCATGAGTGTCAATATAGACCGCGCACGAGGGCGCCGGGAAGCCATCCCGCGGGCGCCCGCATCGGTCGAGCGGCGCCCCCGCGGGCCCCGGGACTGCGGGCACAGTGGAACCGGGATGCACCAGCACGCAAGAGTGGGTAGGCTTTAAACTTCGAGGCTTGCTCACGCCTTGCCCTCTGAGGAGTCGATCGTGAAAACCGCACTGTTCCTCACGTTTCTTTTCGCATCCGTGTCGCCCGCCGTCGCGGCCGGTTGCCCGCCGCTGCTGGATCACCAGTACAAGACGTTGCAAGGCGGTGAGATCAACCTGTGCGACTTCGCCGACCGTCCCATCCTCGTCGTCAACACCGCGAGCAAGTGCGGCTTCACGCCCCAATTCGAGAAGCTCGAGGGCCTATATCGGGACTTCAGGGGCAATGGCCTTATGGTCGTAGGCTTTCCCTCCAACGACTTCCGCCAGGAGCTCGCAACCAACCAGGAGATCGGCGAGTTCTGCTTGCTCACCTACAACGTCGAGTTTCCCATGGTGGAGAAGAGTTCGGTGACCGGCCCCGGCGCCGATCCCCTCTACAGGCAGCTGCGCGAGGCGACTGGCCAACCGCCGAAGTGGAACTTTCACAAGTATCTGATCGTGCCCGGCGGCAAACAGGTATACAGCTTCGCCACCCAGGTGGAGCCCGACGCGCCCGAAATCATGAGCAAATTGAGGCCCCTGCTGAAGTAGGACAGCGCAGAGCCGAATGCCTGGTCCGCTGCAAGGAGTAAGAGTACTCGACCTCACACGCGTGCTGGCGGGCCCGATGGCTACGCAGACGCTCGCAGACCTCGGCGCCGAGGTGATCAAGATCGAACGGCCGAAAACCGGAGATGACACGCGCGGCTGGGGGCCGCCGTTTCTCGACCAGGCCGGTGGCGCAGAGACGTCGGGCAGCACCTATTTCGCGTGCTGCAACCGCGGGAAGAAGTCCGTTACGGTGGATCTCTCTACAGCCGAAGGGCAGGAGATCGTACGTCGGCTGGCGCAGCAGTGCGACGTACTCACAGAGAATTACAAGGTCGGCGACCTGCAGCGCTATCGTCTGGACTATTCACGCCTGCGCGCGCTCAATCCGCGCTTGGTTTACTGCTCGATCACGGGCTACGGTCAATCCGGCCCCTACAGCGCCCGGGTCGGCTACGACCCCATCGTCCAGGCCATGGGAGGCTTGATGAGCGTGACCGGCGAGCGCGATGGGGAGCCGGGCGCCGGACCGCAGCGCGTCGGCGTCGCGGTCACGGACATGATGACCGCGATCTACGCGGTCAGCGGCATCCTCGCAGCGCTGCTGCATCGCAATCGCAGCGGCGAAGGCCAGCACATCGACCTGGCGCTGTTAGACGTGCAGGTCGCCTCGATGATCAACATCGCGCAGGCCTACCTCTCGGCCGGCATCGTGGCGTGCCGCGGCGGCAACGCCCACCCGAGCGTGGTCCCGTCGCAAGTGTTTGACTGCGCCGACGGTCAGCTGATGCTGGCAGCGGGCAACGACAGCCAGTTCGCGAAGTTGTGCGACGCCGCTGGACGCCCCGAGCTGGCACGCGACGCGCGCTTTGCCACGAACGCTGCGCGCGTGCGCAATCGGGAGCTGGTGATCTCGACGCTGGGGGCGCTGGTGCGCGGCAAGCCGGTGGCGTACTGGACCGAGAAGCTGGCGGCAGTCGGCGTACCCTGTGGTCCGATCAACGACATCGCCGCGGTGTTCGCGGACCCGCAGGTGCGTCACCGGAGCATGCGCGTCGAAGTACAGCATCCGCTGTTGGGAGCGCTTGCGCTGGTCGGCAGCCCGCTGCGGTTGTCCGAAACGCCGGTAGAGTACGACGCGCCACCACCGCTTCTGGGTCAGCACACCGACGAAGTGCTCGCACAACTGCTCGGGATGGGACGAGACGAGATCGATCGGTTGCGCCGGACTAGCGTGGTGTGACGCCGAGGCCGTCGGCGGCTCGGAAGAGTCGCCCGCCGGGCATGATCGCCAGCAAGCGGGATTGCAGACGATGGTCGGCGCAACGCGTTGGTTCGTCAGGATCCTGCGCCGAGCACGGCGCGCTCGGTTTCAGGTGAAAAAACGGTTTCACAATCGGGCGCGCCGTATGCGGGGTTGTCGCTGCCCGATGACGTGCGGCTTGACGCCCTGGAAGGGCGGGTGTTACATAGCTGAAGTGGGCTTAACCGGCCTGTCACACGCGGGTCTTACGCTAGCGCCTCTCGTGTACGGCGGGCGAAGAGCTCTAACAGCGCCCCTCCTGCGCCCTTGTCGCGGCGCCGCGCAGGGACGGCGGGCGCAGCGCGACGCGAAGTCTAGAATGAAGCTTGGCGCACATGTCTCGACATCCCCACGCCGGGTTCACACTCCTCGAGTTGCTGGTGGTCATCGTGATCATCGGGCTGCTGGCGGGCTACGTGGCGCCGCGTTACTTCGCGCAGGAAGGCAAGTCGAAGATCCAGGTTGCGCGCGCGCAGATCGACGCGTTCGACAAGGCGCTCGATCAGTACCGGCTCGATACCGGCCACTATCCGACCACCGAGCAGGGTCTGGCCGCACTGGTCACCCGGCCCACGAGCGAGCCGAAGTGGGGTGGGCCCTATCTGCGCAAGGCGGTGCCTCCGGACCCCTGGGACCATCCCTATATTTATCGTCAGCCCGGCGAGCACGGTGAGTACGATTTGGTTTCGCTGGGCAAAGACGGCCAACCAGGCGGTACCGGGGAGGACGCCGACATCGCAAACTATTGAGTGACGAGTGCGAGTGACGAGCGATGGGTGGGAGGCGACCGGAAAAAAGTGAGTAGCAGGGCAGGACTGTTCCATGGCAGCGAGACCGCGGTCTACCGACCGGCTGTTGAAAGCCGAGCTCATGGGTGCGGCTGGCAGCGCCGCGGGGGTTTGTGCGTTACTCGGCACCGATGATTTTCGATGCGTTACCAGGTTAAAGCGGTGAAGTCCGGCGCAGGAGCGGTGGTCGTGCTGCAGTTGGACGCGCGCGACGAGCGCGACGCCAACGACCAGGCGCAAGCGCAGGGCTACATGGTCTTGGGAGTGCGGCGCGCGCGCGCGCTGCCGCTGCCGCAATCGTTCGGGCCGGCGCGTTTTCCGGTGGTGCTGTTCACGCAAGAACTGCTGGCTCTACTGCGCTCGGGCATCAGCCTGCTGGAGGCGATCGAGACGCTGTCAGAGAAGGAGTCGCGCGGCGCTACCGCCGCTGTGCTGACCGGACTTGTTCAACGCCTCAAGCAAGGCCAGTCCTTCTCGTCTTCCCTGCAAGCGTTTCCGCAGACATTCCCCGACCTGTATGTCGCGACCGTGCGCGCAAGCGAGCGCAGTGGCAGCCTGCCGGAGGCGCTGGGACGGTACGTCACGTACCAAACTCAGCTCGACGGCGTCAAGAAGCACTTGGTCAGCGCCTCGATCTATCCCGCGATCCTGATCGTCGTGGGCGGCCTGGTCTGCTTGTTCCTGCTCGGATACGTGGTGCCGCGCTTCTCCCATATCTATGAGGACATCGGCGGAGATCTGCCTTGGCTGACGCGCCTGCTCATGGCTTGGGGTGGGTTCGTGGAGAAGCGCGGCGGCCTGCTGCTCGGGCTGCTGTCCGCTGGCATCGTCGCACTCGTGGTGTGGCTGCGCCAGCCTTCCGCCAAGCAGTGGATCAGCCGCCAGCTCGCGCGTATTCCGGCAGTGGGCGAGCGTGCGCGCGTGTACCAGCTGACGCGGTTCTACCGCACCGTGGGAATGCTGCTGGCCGGCGGGACGCCCGTGACCCAGGCGCTCAGCATGGTGTCGGGGCTGCTCGACCAGGAGTTGCAGCAGCGGCTGGAGGAGGCGAACCGGAGCATCCGCGAGGGCCGGCCAATCTCGATGTCACTGGATGCGCAAGCGCTGACCACGCCGGTGGCGCTGCGCATGCTGCGCGTGGGCGAACGCACCGGCCAGATGGGCGAGATGATGGAGCGCATCGCCGCGTTCCACGAGGAGGAGCTGGCGCGCTGGGTCGAGCGGTTCACGCGCATCTTCGAGCCGCTGCTGATGGCCCTGATCGGCGTGGTCATCGGCGGTATCGTGGTGCTCATGTACTTCCCGATCTTCGAGCTGGCCGGGAGCATGCATTGAACCCGCGCGAACTGGAATCGGCGCTGCTCATACTCCCCGAGGACGCTCGGCGAGCGTGCGAAAGCGCGCAGGCGAGCGGGAAGCGCGCCGTGGACATCTTGGAGGAGCAGTCTGGGCTGCCGCCCGAGGCCTTCGTTGCGGCGCTGGGCGCCACGCTCGGCTATACCGTGGTGTTCATGCACGAGCTCGACCGCCTCGAGCCGGCGTTCGACTTGCTGCCCTACACGGAGGCGCTCGCGCACGGGTGCGTTCTCGCCCGCACGCCGGACGGCGCGCTGGTGATGGCGTTTGGCGATCCCTTCGACCCGGCACTACGTCCGTGGGCCGAGGAGCGCGTGCCCCCTAGCATGGAGTGGTGCCTGGCGCACGCGGCCGATGTTGCGGCCTACCTGGCGCGCTACGGCGAGAGCATGCGCGCCATGGACTCGGTGCTCACCGAGGCGGTGCAGGGGGACGGCGGCCGCAGCCGCCTGGAAGAGCTGTCGCTGAAGGCCATCAGCGAAGCCGCCAGCCCGGTGGTCAAGCTGGTGCACTCCACGCTGTACGACGCGCTGAAGGCCGGCGCCAGCGATATCCATCTGGAAACCACCGCCACGCAGCTGGTGATCAAGTACCGGCTGGACGGCGTGCTCAGCATGATGGGTACCGCGCAGGGCCTGGACATGGCTGAGCAGGTGATCTCGCGCATCAAGGTGATGGCCGAGCTCGACATCGCCGAACGCCGCATCCCGCAGGACGGACGTTTCAAAGTGTTGGCCCAGAACCGCGAGATCGACTTCCGCGTATCGGTCATGCCCAGCATCTTCGGCGAGGACGCGGTGCTGCGTATCCTGGATAAGCAAAGCCTGACCGACCATGTCAAGGGCCTCAACCTGGACGCGCTCGGGTTCGACGCGCAGGCTGTTGCCACGCTGCGACGCCTGTCGAGCGAGCCTTACGGCATGCTGCTGGTGACCGGCCCTACCGGCAGCGGCAAAACCACCACACTGTATGCCGCGATCTCCGAGATCAACCACGGTGCGGACAAGCTCATCACCATCGAGGACCCGGTCGAGTACCAACTCCCCGGCGTGCTGCAGATCCCGGTAAACGAGAAGAAGGGCCTGACCTTCGCTCGCGGACTGCGCTCGATCTTGCGCCACGACCCGGACAAGATCATGGTGGGCGAGATCCGCGACTCCGAGACTGCGCAGATCGCGATCCAGGCCGCGCTCACCGGTCATCTGGTGTTTACCACGGTGCACGCCAACAACGTGTTCGACGTGCTCGGCCGTTTCACACACATGGGCGTGGACCCGTACAGCTTCGTCTCGGCGCTCAACGGCATCGCCGCCCAGCGCCTGGTACGCGTGAACTGCAGCCATTGCGTACAAGACGTCGTGCCCGACTTGCAGCTACTGGCCGAGTCCGGCCTCACGCCCGAGCAGGTGCAGGGCTGGAACCTGCGCGCCGGGCGCGGATGCGGGCACTGTCGCGGCAGCGGCTTCCGCGGACGCAAAGCTGTCTCGGAGATCATGGTATTGAACGACGAGATCCGCGAGCTGATCACCGCGCGCGAGCCGATCCGCCGGGTCAAGGAGGCGACGCGCAAGCAGGGCACGCGTTTCCTGCGCGAGACAGCGCTCGCGGTGGTGAGATGCGGCGACAGTACGCTGCAGGAGATCAATCGTGTCACGCTGGTTGGGTAGCACTTTAGGCGGCGAGCGCTGGCGCGTGGAGCTGCGGCCTGCGTCGGTGGGGTTCGTGCGGCGGGCCGTGTTCCCGCGGCCGCGCGTGCGCTCCGCACGCACCATCGCGGTCGGGGCGGGCGCGGCCGGCGATGAAGGCGCACCGGAAACGTGGCGTGCAGCTGTCGAGGTGCTCGCGGCAACGCTGCGCGAGCAGCGCGGCACGCCCGGGCGCGTCGAGATCGTGCTGTCGGACCACTTCGTGCGTTACCTGCTCATCCCCTGGAGCGCCAAGCTGGTCGGGGACAGCGAGCGGCTGGGTTTCGCCCGCTTGTGTTTTCGCGATGTCTACGGCCATGTATCGGATGGCTGGGACCTTTGCCTCGACCAGCAGCCGGCCGGGCAGGGGTCCTTCGCCTGTGCGGTAGACCGAGCGCTGGCTTCCTCACTGCGCGATGTCGTGGCGCGAGCGGGGGCGCGGGTCGAATCGCTCACGCCGGCCCTGGCTGACTGCATCAACCAGCACAGGCCGGCGTTGAAGGAGCCCGAGTTCTGCCTTGCCGCCGCTGAGCCGGGGCGTATCAGTCTCGCATTTCGCGTGCGCGCCGGCTGGCAAGCCGTGCGCAGCCGCCGCCTCGATGGTCCGCTGCCCGAGATGCTGCCTACGCTGCTCAAGCAAGAGGCTGTGGTGGGTGCCGCACCCGAGGGCGGAGTGCTGTATCTGTGTGGCCACAATCCGGCCGACGTGCCTGAGTTCACAGTGCCGGGCTGGCGGGTGGTCCGTCTCTTAGAGAGCGCCAGCGCCGCCAGGCTCCCGTCGGATCCGCGGTTGGCGGCCGCTAGCGGTTGAACCGAGGTCTTCGCCATCATGACCGTGCGCGCGATACGACTCGATTTCCTGCATCCTGGCGGGAGCGGCTCGCGGTTTGGCCCGTGGCTGCTTTTGATCGGAGCGCTGGCTGCCTTGGCTGCGGTGTCCTATCAAAGCCACCTGGGGCGCGAGGTATCCCAGCGAGAGTCACACGTGAGCGCGCTACGCGGCATGTCTAGCCGCTCGCTGCCCGCCCTGTCGGAGCAGGACCAGGACACTCCCGAGGTGCGAGATCAGCTCAAGAAAGCCAACGCGGTGTTGCAGTCGATGAACGTGCCCTGGGGCGAGCTGTTCTCGGCCATCGAATCGGCGGAGGACGGCAACGTCGCGTTGCTGGCGGTACAGCCTGACCCGCGCAGCCGCAGTGTGCTGCTCGGGGGCGAGGCGCGCAGCTTGCCCGCAGTGTTCGCCTACATGGCGCGGCTGGAACGCACCGGGCGGCTGCGCGACGTGGTGCTGATGGGTCACGAGCTCAAGACCAAGGAGCCGGGACAGCCGGTCGCCTTCACGCTGTCCGCCGGCTGGCGGGAGGGCCGATGAGCGCGCCGCTGGCCGTGACCCGCACCGCCTGGACCGTCAAGCGCGCGCTCATCAACCTGCGCTGGGCCGGGCTGGTTGGGTTGGGCCTCGTCCTGTTCACCGCCGCGCTCAGTGTGGTGAGCATTCAGTCCGCGCGGCAGCATCTGCATGCGCTGAACGATGAGGCGGCGAATCTGAGCTCGCGGTTGGGTCAACGCGGCACCGCGAGCTCGCTGGTCAGCGGGCGCAGCAGGCTGTCGAACTTCTATGCGTTCTTCCCGCTCACGCACGACGTGCCGGAGCTGCTGGGGCGCATCTACCGCGCGGGCATCCGAAACCAGGTGGTCCTGGCGAAAGGCGAATACAAACTTACCCGCGAAGCGGATTTCCCCCTCGTGCGCTACCAGATTACCCTGCCTGTCAGTGGCGACTACGCCCGAGTGCGCGGGTTTGTCAACGATGTGCTGGAAGCGGTGCCCTCCGCGGCGCTGGAAGAGCTGACTCTGAAGCGTGAGTCCATCGATCAGCCCGAGCTGGAAGCCAGAGTGCGCTTGAGTGTGTTTCTGGGGGCAGAATGATGCAGCTCAACCCCAAGCTGCGTGCCGCACTGCTGATCAGTGCCCTGGCCATGACACTGGCCGCAGTCCGCTGGGCCGACACGCTCACCGATGTGACCGAGGCAAGCGCCGGTGCGGTGGCCGAAGCTACACCGCGAACACGTGGCGATTCCAGGCCTGCACCCACCCAGCCGGCGCCGGCGCTGGATCTTACCAAGCTGCGGCGCGCGCCGGTGGCGGAGCCCGACAGCGACCCGTTCGGCCCGCGCAGCTTCCGGCCCGCGGCACCCAAGGTAAGGGGCCCCGCGGCCGTTGCCGCGGTAGCCGCGCCTGCGCCCCCGCCGCTGGCGCCGCCGCTTCCCTTCTCGTATATGGGCCGCCTGGCGGAAGAGAGCAGCACTACGGTTTTCCTGACCGTGGGCGAGCGCAATCTAGTGGTGAAGGCCGGCGACGTCATCGACAACACCTACAAGGTGGAGGAGGTGAGCGACAGCGCCGTGGTGCTGACCTATCTGCCGCTCGGCCAACGACAGACTCTCCCCATCGGAGCTCAGTGATGGCACGCCTCTCAGCGCTCTTGGCTATCGTCTCCTGTTGCCTGCTGGTTTCGTGCGGGTGGCGCTCTTATACGCAAGGGCGTGAGATGATGGCCGCAGGCGATAGCGTCGGTGCCCTGGCGAAGCTCGAGGCAGCGGTGAAGGCTGCGCCGAACAACTTCGAGTATCGCCAGACCTACGAGCAGGACAAGGCGCTGGTGGTCGCACGCTGGGTGGCCGAAGGCGACCTGTTCCGCGGCTCCGGAGAGCTGGACAAAGCCGAGGTGGACTACCAGCGAGCTTTGCGCTATGACCCCGCC
The DNA here is from genome assembly GCA_041488255.1 of Gammaproteobacteria bacterium. Lineage (GTDB taxonomy): Bacteria > Pseudomonadota > Gammaproteobacteria > Burkholderiales > SHXO01 > SHXO01. The sequence goes on from JBGPOV010000027.1 coordinate 27,331, forward strand.
AACAAGCCGGCTCAGACCGGGCTTGCTCTGATAGACCAGAGGCGCAAGAATCTCGCTGCCATCCGGGTCGCGCGCGCGGATGTGGACGCCGGTGAGCTGGACCGGGCGGAGCCCGTTCTAAAAGCGGTGCTCGCGCAGAATCCGGGGCTGGTGGAGGCGCGAGACCTCCTCAGCCGCATTTACGAGAGGCGGGCTGCGTTGGCGCCGCCCGTGCTGAAGTCGGCGTTCAGCAAACCCATCACCCTCGAGTTCCGCGACGCCAGTTTGAAGTCCGTGTTTGACGTCATCTCGCGCACCTCCGGCCTGAATTTTGTATTCGACCGCGATGTGCGCGCCGACACCAAGATCAATATCTTCGTGCGCAACAGCTCGATCGACGATGTGGTCAGGTTGATCCTTCTTACGAATCAACTCGACCGCAAGCTGCTCAACGAGAACTCGGTGCTGGTCTACCCCAACACCCCGGCCAAGCAGAAGGAATACCGCGAGCTCGTGGTGCGCAGCTTCTATCTGGCCAATGCTGACGTGAAACAGGCGGTCAACTTGGTCAAGGGGATGGTCAAGACTCCGGACGTGTTCATCGACGAGAAACTCAACCTGATGGTGGTCAAGGACACGCCCGAGGCGGTGAACGTGGTGGACAGGTTGATCCGGTCGCTGGATCTGGCTGAGCCGGAGGTCATGCTCGAGCTGACAGTCCTGGAGGTCTCGCGCACCCGGATGCAGACGCTGGGCATTCAATGGCCGACGAGCATCAGCTACGGCAATCCTGCGCTTTCCACCGGCAGCACTCCGGGTACGGGGGGGACGACGACACCGCCCGCCAACATACCTTTGACCACGACCAACGGGCTCGTGTGGTTTACCGCCAACCCGGCCATCGTCGCCAACCTGCTGGCGACGGACAGCGACAACAGGCTGTTGGCCAACCCCAAGGTCCGGGTGAAAAACCGGGAGAAAGCCAAGGTCCACATCGGTCAGAAAGTTCCGGTGATCACCACCACGTCGACCGCCAACGTGGGTGTCTCCTCCTCCGTGAGCTACCTCGACACCGGGCTAAAGCTGGATGTGGAACCCAACATCTACCTGCGCGACGAGGTCGCCATCAAGGTAGGGCTGGAGGTTAGCAACATTACGCAAACGCTGAATATTAACGGCACCATCGCCTATCAGCTGGGGACTCGCAACGCGGCGACGGTGCTTCAGATCAAGGACGGTGAGACGCAGATCCTAGCGGGCCTCATCCAGGACGACGACCGTGTCAACGCGCAGAAGGTCCCTGGCTTAGGCGACATTCCGATCGTGGGGCGCCTGTTCCGGAATCAGACCGACGACCGTGAGAAAACCGAGATCATCCTGCTGATCACCCCTCGGATCGTGCGCACCATCAACTGGCCGCAGAGCGCGGTACTCGACACGCCCGTGGGCACGGATTCCTCGATCGGCAGCCCGCCGCTGCGCATCGCGCAAACGGCTCCCGGCGCGCTCGCGCTGGCGCCAGCGCAGGGCGCCGGGCCGGTGCGGCAACCCACTGCGCCGGGGCCCGCGGTTGCTGGCCCCGGGCAGGAGGCGACAGCGCCAGAACCGCTGCCCGGGCTGCTGATGGCCGCGCCGCTCGCAGCCAAGACCGGCAACGAGTTCCTCATTTCAGTCGGCTTGCCGCCGGGCACCCCGGCGGTCAGCGCGCGCCTGGAGCTGGTCTATGATCCGGCGCAGCTCGAACCGCTCGGCGCGGCCGTGTCCGCACCAGGCCGTCTGCCGCTGAAGGTGGAGGGTACCGCTTCGGTCCGGTTCAAGGTCGTAGCGCAGCAGGGGCGGGCACAGTTGCGCGCGGAGCAGGTAGTCGGGCTTGACGCCGCCGGTGGAAGCTTGCCGATGCTGCCGCCGGCGCCTGTCGACATCACTATCACCCCGTGATCGCGACGGGTGACAAGCGACCCACGTCACGTGACGGCGAATGAGTCGTATGGTACGGGTGGCAAGTGGATGAGAGCGCCACAGACTGGCTCGTCACTCCCGTTCGCTCTTGCGATGCAGGCTGGGACCAGGGGCAGGAGGCGTCACTGTTCAGTCGTCACAGGTGATGCCTCTCGTCTTTCGCCGTGCGGCTTTACTCTGATAGAACTGGTGATTGTGGTGGCCATAGTCGCCATCCTGGCCGCCGGCCTGATGCCGCTGGCCGAGCTGGCCAACCAGCGTTCCAAGGAACAGGCCCTGCACGCGGCACTGCGCGAGATGCGCACCGCAATCGACGCGTACAAACAGGCCGCCGACGAAGGTCGCGTCGCCAGGAAGGCAGACGAAACCGGCTATCCGCCGTCACTGGGGGTTCTCGCCGCCGGTGTTGCGAACGAGAAGGATCTCGAGAAGCGCAAGATCTACTTTCTGCGCCGCATTCCGCGCGACCCGTTCTTCGCCGACTCGGAAGTGCCCGCCGAGAAGACATGGGGCCTGCGCAGCTACGAAAGCCCCCCCGACGATCCGCGCGAGGGCAAGGAAGTGTTCGACGTGTACTCGCTGTCGAGCGCGAAGGGGCTCAATGGAGTGCCGTACAGGCAGTGGTGAGGGTGACGAGTGAAAGCTACTCTTCACCGAGTGCTCGGGCAAGCGTGTTGTCCCGAGGGGTCTGGACTGGCTGGAACGGGAGCGCACTCCAGCAAAAACTACGTCTACGAGGCCACCTCATCCCCCGCCGCGGGAGCCGAAGGCAGCGCGCCGGCCCACTGCTTAGGCCTCAATGTTCGCGCTTTTACTCTCATCGAGCTCATGATCGTCCTGGCCATCCTCGCGCTGCTTCTCACCATCGCCGTGCCGCGCTACTTCGCGCATGTCGAGCGGGCCAAGGAAGCAACGCTGAAGCAGGACCTGGCCATCATGCGCGACGCCATAGACAAGTTTCACGGCGACAAGGGCCGCTATCCCGAGTCGCTGGAGGAGCTCGTCACGCTGCGCTATATCCGCAGTGTGCCCGTGGACCCCATTACCGACAGCGTGAGCACCTGGAGAGTGATGCCTCCGACCGACAGCGAGGTCAAGGGGGCGGTGTACGATGTCAAGAGCGGCGCCGAGGGCAACAGCCTGGATGGCAAGCCGTTTGCGGACTTGTAGGGCCGTTTCCGAAGGTAGCTACACAGCCTCTCAGCAGGCCTCGCAACGCGCAAGCTAAGTCCATTGTCCAGCTGATGCAACGACTGAGCTTCCGGTCTCCGAGTTCGCGCGCATCACTGCTCTGACTTGCCGGAAATGCCAAGCTTGCGCATTTTCTCCCACAGGTTCTTGCGGCTAATGCCCAAAGCGTCGGCGGTCTCAGTCACGCGCCACTGGTGCTCTTCGAGAGCGCGGAGGATGAACTCGCGTTCGCAATCGCTCAGATAGGCTGCAAGCGTTGTGTCTGGTGTAGGGCCATCCGCCTGATCCTGCAGCCCGTCGCTCTGGAACAGGTCCCACGGCTGGATGAGAGGAGCGCGCGCAAGGATGCACGCGCGGTCGACAGCATGCTTCAGCTCGCGCACGTTCCCGGGCCAGTGGTAGCGCAGCAATGCGGACTCCGCCTGGGCACTCATTCGGCGCGGCTGCGCAGATGCGCCGGCGCATTCAGCTAGGAACCGGCGCGCAAGCCACAGCACGTCTTCCTGCCGGTCGCGCAACGGCGGGATGCGCAGTTGTATAACGTTGACGCGGTAGAACAGGTCTTCACGGAAACGGGCCTGTTCGACCAACTGCCGCAGGTTCTTGTTGGTGGCGCATATCAGCCGCAGGTTTACTGCGATCGCGCGCTCCCCGCCTACGCGCATAATTTGCCGCTCTTGAATTGCGCGGAGCAGCTTCGCTTGCATGAGCGGCGACATGTCACCGATCTCGTCCAAGAACAAGGTGCCGCCCTCGGCTTGCTCGAACAAGCCGCGGCGGGAGCGTCCGGCGCCCGTGAAGGCCCCTCTCTCATGACCAAACAACTCCGATTCAAGCAGACTTTCGCTCAATGCCCCGCAGTTGACCGCGACGAACGGTCTGCTGCCGAACCCTGGTTGCAAAGTATGTAGAAGCTGCGCAACCCGCTCCTTGCCCACACCAGACTCGCCGGTGATGAGCACCGTGTCACCGTGGCACGCTAGTCGCGGTAGCAGCTCTTCGATCCGACGCATGGCTGGAGACACACCTAGTAGGACCGGGGTCCCGCTCACATCGGCCGCTTGGGGCCGCTGGGCACCGATCAGATTGCGCGTCTTCTCGATCAGCTGCTCGATGTCAAAGGGTTTGGTGATGTAATCGGCTGCACCGAGCTTTACCGCTTCTACCGCGCGATCCACGGAACCGTAGGCGGTAATGAAGAGGAAGGGCGGCAGCCGCACGCCGGTTGCGAGCAAGGTGCGCAGCAGATCCTCCCCATCCACATCTGGCAACCGTACGTCGCTAATGATCGCGGAGTACGACTCGTGGCCTATGCTTCGCAGAGCACTGTGCCCGTCGCGGTGCCAGTCAAAGGTCAGGCCTTCGAGCGCAAAACGGTCGCACAGCGACTCGCCCATGATGACGTCGTCTTCGATCAGACACAGCCGCGGGGCGTGGCTCACCGTGCTGTCTCCAACGGAACTCGCACGTCAAAGCGAGTCAGGGGCGGGCCGTTGGTCACTCGGATCTCGCCTCCCAGCTGGTGCGTGATCTGATAGACGACCCACAACCCAAGACCTGTACCTTCCTCACTACTGAATGGCTCGAACAAATGTTCCAGCTGCTTCGCACTCAAGGGTGCGCCATCGTTCGAAACATCGATCACCAGATGCTCGGCTTCGGTCCGAACGCTGCAAGCTACGTAGCCATTCTCCGATGCGGCCTGCACGGCATTGAGCAGCAGATTGATCAGCACCTGGCGCAGTTGAGTCGATGGTAGCGGCACTGATCCTGCGATTTCGTTGCTCCAGCGCACTACAAGGCGCTTTCTCGCCGCATCGGGGAGCACCAGGGTGTGCACGTCTTCAAGGTCGTCGCGCGTCAACGCATGGCTTTCGATCTTTGCCTCAACCAGGAGTGCAGCGATCGTCTCCTTGATCTGTACCAGTCCCCGCTCGACCAGGGAGATGGAACGCGCGGTCACGGGATCGGTATCGCCGTGCCGCTTACAGGTATTGATCGCGTTAAGCATGCCGCCCAGCGGATTGTTGATCTCGTGCGCGATGCCGGCGGTTAGCCGCCCAATTGAGGCCAAGCGGCTGGCAGCGATCATTTGCCTCTCAAGGGCTTGCTTCTGCTCCAGTTCATGCAGCATCCCCTGGAACTGGCGGCCAAGCTGGCCGATCTCGTCGCCTCCGGTATAGAGGTTCTGCGCGATGCGCGGCGAGGGCTCCCTGCCCGCCTTGCCGAATACAGCCGCCAGCCGCACCAGCGGCTCCACGATGCGGTTACCCGCGAACCAGCCAATCGGCAGCAGCACTGCCAGCACGGCCAAGGTTGAGACCAAGACCTGCAATAAGGTCGCCTCGATGCGCTGCAGGAGCAGCGACTCTGAATACAACACCAGCACACGACCAAGCAAGGTCAAGTCGTCTGACAAAATCGGCACCGCAACCACCAAGTGACCGGGCACCACGCCTTCGAGCACAGTGGGCGCCTTGGGAGAAGCGCTCGCCAGCCGGGCGGCCAACCCAGTGTACTCAGCGCCAGCTGCGGTGAGCGGTTGCAGTGTTGGGAACACGGAAGGGTGGGAGGACACGTAGATCTGATTCTCACTGTTCAGCACCACGGTGACCTTGCCACGCGAGTCCTGGGCCGGTTCGCCCTCGAAGGGCGTAACGATCATTTCGTAGGCCGACCACATCTCGTCGCGCAGCATGATCGGCGCGAGCGTGCGGGCGAGCGTCTTTCCCAGGCTTTCAGCGCCTGCGACCAGCTCGCGGCGCACGTCATGATAAGCCTGCAGCGCCAGCGCCGTGGAGATCACCAACGCCGTCGCCAGGATGACGAAGCTCACGCTGAGTGGGATCTTGTATCGGTAGCTGAGATTGCGAAAGGGCAAGCGCAACTGTGGTAGGGCTATGTAGCGACCGGGCGTCAGTGGTACGGCTCTACTGGTCTCGAGTGCGTCGCCGCTTGTCTTGTCCCGGGATAAGGTCACACCCGAATCCGGCGCGCCCATGTCAGTTGGCCTCCAACCTAGGCGCACGGCTCGCGTTGGCGGCCACGCCGGAGCCCACTAAGCCCGGCTGCCGCGCCTGGACGTAGGCGAGGATCTCGGCGATGCCATCGAACACGTGCGGATCATCGGGCGCGAAGCCGTCCAGGTTCAGCCGAGCCAGGAGCTGGCGCCCCTGGGCATCCTGACTCATACCGAGCAGGACTTCCTGCATAGCGCGGAAGTCTCTCTCCCCCATGCTGGCCCGGGCCACTAGCGGTGGGAACCCGTACAGCGCGGACTTTCGCACTATGCGCGTCTGGGCGGTGAGGTCGGGGTGCGTCTGTTGCAGCGTCTCCCACACATAGCCGTCGACAGCACCGCCGTTCGCAAGCCCTGCTGCTACAGCGTTTACAACTTTGCTGTGAGCCCAAGTGAAGAAGCTCTTCTGGAAAAAGATCGACGGGTTCTCCCCTAACCGCACCAGCTCATATGAAGGCACGAGAAAGCCGGAATTCGAGTTGGGATCGGAATACGCGAAGATCTTCCCCTTGAGGTCGCGGAACGACCGTGTGGTCGTGTCCGACTTAGGTACGATCAGGTAGGACTGATACAGCGGCCGCCCTTCGTATATGGGAATAGCGAGCAGCCGCATGAAGGATCGATTGCGCACATAGGGATAACCACAGACCCAGGCAAAGTCCAATTGGTCTTTAGACAGTAGTTCGGTGATTTCCTGATAACTGCCGCGATGGACAAAGCGCACTGGCCTCCCCAGCCGCTCCTCCAAGTACCCCTTCCACGAGCGCAGAATCGCAACTTGGTCTTCGAGGATCACTGCGGTGGTGCCGAATCGGATGGGCCGCGAGAGGGCGTTGTCGGCAGCGAGCAGAGTCGGCGCCACAAGCAAAAGCGCGAACATTGCCGCGCAGGCCAACAACGCGGCAGCTTCGCGCGGCAACCGGTGCGCTCGTCGTAGAACATGAACGCGCGCCGCAGCCACCAGAGACCAACGTGAGAACGACGCGCGGCGCACCACATCCCGCAGCGCAGTCATCGCCTCCTCCTTCGAGTGTGTTGTCGTGGCGCGTTAGCTAGCTGCGCCCTTCTTTGCTCCGTCTATGGTAGCGCTTTCCCGGGCTGCGCCAATAGTCTGATGATCGGGATGTGGATGCACGTTACCGAACGGTAACGTCTATTTGGTCCCTTCGGGGGTGAAGTTACTAGCCCGTAACTCCACCGCAGATCCTACGAACCAAGTGCCTGATTTACCTGTGCCTCTAGAAAGAGATCCTCTGGAACGGGCATTGCCTTGTGAGAGAGACGCGTGAGACATCCCGCGCCCATAACATCGAGAACAAGGAGACCGTCATGAGCTTCGAAGTCACTCGAAGGCAGTTCCTGAAAGTCAGCGGCGCGGTGGCGGCCACTGCGAGCGTCGTCGCAGTACCGGGCACCGCCGAGGCGGCCACAACGAGCGGACGCGTCACACTGCCGTACCCGAGCAAGGCGGTCGCAAACGCGTCCGCACTGCAGGTGAACGCGCCTCAGTCTTTCAGCTATCCGGACGCGTCGTCGCCTTGCACGCTCGTGAAGATGGGGAAAAAAGTCCCGGGCGGTGTCGGTCCGGACGGCGACATCGTCGCCTACAGCATGCTCTGCACGCACATGGGCTGCCCCGTAAGCTACGACGCAGCTGAGCGCACCTTCAAGTGCCCGTGTCACTTCAGCATGTTCGACGCCGAGCTGGGCGGCCAGATGATCTGCGGCCAGGCAACCGAGAACCTCCCCCAGATCGAGCTGCGCTACAACGCGAAGGACGGCTCGGTGGCTGCGGTAGGTGTGAATGGCCTGATCTACGGCCGTCAGTCCAACATTCTCTGAGGGAGGCGACCATGGCCACATACAAGGACCGCATCGCCCTGCCGCCGGTCAACGCGCAGAAGACCAACATGACCTGCCACTTCTGCATCGTCGGCTGCGGCTATCACGTGTACAAATGGGACTCCAACACCGAGGGGGGCCGTGCGCCAGACGCAAACGCGCTCGGACTGGATTTCCGCAAGCAGCTGCCAGCCATGGCGGTGATCATGACACCCGCCATGACCAACCAGATCACGGACAACGATGGCAAGCAGTACAACATCATGATCGTCCCGGACAAGGATTGCTCGGTGAATCAGGGACTGTCCTCCACCCGCGGCGGCAAGATGGCCTCGGTGATGTATACCGACTCCGGTGTGGGCAAGGAGCGACTGCACTATCCGCGGCTCTATGCTGCGGACCAATGGCTAGACACGGGCTGGGACCAGGCGCTCGCCGTCTACGGCGGTTTGATCAAGAAGATCCTGGACAGCGACGGGCCGAGCGACATCATGTTCTCCGCATTCGACCACGGCGGAGCCGGCGGCGGCTTCGAGAACACCTGGGGCAGCGGCAAGCTGATGTTCAGCGCCATCCAGACCCCCGTAGTGCGCATCCACAATCGCCCGGCCTACAACTCCGAGTGCCACGCGACGCGGGAAATGGGAGTCGGGGAACTCAACAACAGCTACGAGGACGCCGAAGTCGCCGACACAATCTGGTCGATCGGGGGCAATCCCTACGAAACCCAGACCAACTATTTTCTCGCGCACTGGGTGCCCAACCTGCAGGGCGCTACAGTGGACAAGAAGAAGAAATGGTTCCCTGGTGAGCAGGTAGGGCCAGGCAAAGCCATCTTCGTAGACCCGCGCCGTACACCCTCTATCGCTATCGCGGAACAGATCGCACCCGGCCGGGTGCTGCACCTGGACATCCAACCCGGCACCGACATCGCACTCTTCAACGGGCTTTTCACGTATGTGGTGCAACAGGGCTGGATCGACCGGGACTTCATCGCTAAGTACACCAAGGGCTTCGATGCGGCAGTACAAGCCAACCGCTTGAGCCTGGAGGAGGCGAGCCGGATCACTGGCGTATCGGTGGACAAGCTGCGCACGGCGGCGGAGTGGGCGTACAAGCCTAAGGCCGGGGGGCAGCGTCCGCACTCCTGCCACACCTACGAGAAGGGAATCATCTGGGGCAACGACAACTACCTGATCCAGTCGGCACTCGTAGACCTGGTGCTCGCCACCCACAACGTGGGCCGGCGGGGCACGGGCGTGGTTCGCATGGGCGGTCACCAGGAGGGATACACTCGGCCGCCCTATCCCGGTGACCACAAGATCTACGTGGACCAGGAGATCATCCACGGCAAGGGCAAGATGATGACCTGGTGGGCGTGCAACAACTTCCAGACCAGCAACAACGCCCAGCAGCTTCGTGAAGTGGTGCTCGAGCGCAGCCAGATCGTCAAGAGCGCCATGAGCAAGGCACGCGGCGCTTCGCCCGAGGAGTTGGTGAACGTCATCTACGACGCCTGCAGCAACGGCGGGTTGTTCGTCGCCAGCATCGACCTTTACCCGACCAAGTTGGTCGAGGCGGCGCACCTGCTGTTACCCGCTGCGCATCCTGGCGAGTCGAATCTCACCTCCATGAACGGCGAGCGCCGACTGCGCTTGTCGGAAAAGTTCATGGACCCGCCGGGCGAAGCCAAGCCCGACTGCCTGATCGCCGCGGCCATCGCCAACACCATCAAGGCGATGTACCAGAAGGATGGCAATGCGAACATGGTGAAGCGCTTCTCGGGCTTCGAGTGGAAGACCGAAGAAGACGCGTTCAACGACGGCTTCCGCCGGGCCGGTCAACCCGGAGTCGGGCCCATCGACAGCCAGGGCGGGGATACCGGCAACATCGCCACCTACGAGCGGCTGCGCGCAGCGGGAAACAACGGCGTGCAGTTGCCGATCAAGGAGTACAAGAACGGCAAGCTCGTCGGCACCGAGATGCTGTACATGGATGGTAAGTTCAGCACCGCGGACGGTAAGGCCGAATTCAAGCCTTCGCCCTGGCCGGGTCTGCCCAAGACGGTGGCCGATCAGAAGGCGAAGTACAAGTTCTGGATCAACAACGGCCGCGTGAATGAGGTGTGGCAGA
>JBGPOV010000028.1:0-37063 GCA_041488255.1 Gammaproteobacteria bacterium
CACGGAAATGGTGATGCCGGGAGACAACATTGCCATGACGGTGACGCTGATTGTGCCCATTGCCATGGAAGAGGGGTTGCGCTTTGCCATTCGCGAGGGTGGGCGCACCGTGGGCGCCGGTGTGGTGTCCAAGATCCTGGAGTGAAGGAAGGGAAGGGGTGAAAGAAGTGAAGGGTAAGGGCCCGGGCGCTGTTCACTCATTCGCACATTCACTCATTCATCCCTTCACTGGAGCTTAGAGCATGGCCATGCAGAACCAGAAGATCCGGATCCGGCTAAAGGCGTTCGACTATCGCTTGATCGACCAGTCGGCTCTGGAGATCGTAGAGACCGCCAAGCGTACCGGCGCGGTGGTGAAGGGGCCAGTTCCATTGCCCACGCGTATCGAGCGCTTCGATGTGCTGCGCTCTCCACACGTGAACAAGACTTCGCGCGATCAGTTCGAGATCCGCACTCATCTGCGCCTGATGGACATCATCGACCCCACGGACAAGACAGTGGACGCGCTGATGAAGCTCGACCTGCCCGCCGGGGTGGATGTGGAGATCAAGCTCTAAGGGCGTGGCAAGTGAGAGGTGACAATTGACGAGCGCCGAATTTCTTCCTTGTCACTCGTCACTGGTCGCTCGTCACGGAACCTGGCCAACTGTAGCCAGCAACGCTTGAGAGGGAAGAACAATGAGTCTAGGACTGGTCGGCCGCAAGGTAGGCATGACACGGCTGTTCACCGATGAGGGGGATGCGGTCCCGGTGACGGTCGTGGACGTGTCCAACAACCGCGTGACCCAGATCAAGACCGCGGAGAACGACGGCTATGCCGCGGTGCAGGTCACCTTCGGGAAGCGCCGCGCCAGCCGCGTTACCCGGCCCATGGCCGGCCACTTCGCCAAGGCCGGAACCGAAGCGGGCTCGGTTCTGAAGGAGTTCGCCGTCAGCGTAGAGGAGGCCGCCGCGTTCAAGCCCGGCGCCACCGTCGGGGCGAACATCTTCACCGTCGGGCAGAAGGTGGACGTGAGCGGCACCACGCTCGGGAAGGGATTTGCCGGCGTTATCAAGCGGCACAACTTCTCCTCTAACCGCGCCAGCCACGGCAACTCCGTGTCGCATAACAAGCCCGGTTCCACCGGGCAGAACCAGAGTCCCAGCAAAGTCTTCCCGGGCAAGCGCATGGCGGGGCACCTGGGCGACGTCCGCTCCAGCATGCAGAACCTGGAGATCGTGCGCATCGACGCCGAGCGCCAGCTGCTCATGATCAGGGGTTCTCTGCCCGGCTCCAAGGGCGGCAACGTCGTGGTGTCTCCGACGGTCAGAGTGAGGGCGTAAATGGAACTGCCGGTCATCGACGAGCAAGGTCAGCCGCGGGCGAAGATGGCCGCCTCCGACGCGCACTTCGGCCGGGACTACAACGAAGCCCTCGTGCACCAGCTGGTGACTGCCTACTTGGCCAACGCACGCCTGGGCACCCGCGCGCAAAAAGCACGCGGTGAGGTCAACAAGTCCAAACGGAAACCGTGGAAGCAGAAGGGCACCGGCCGGGCTCGCGCGGGCAAGGCCTCGAGTCCGCTGTGGCGCGGCGGGGGAAAGATCTTCCCCAACAGCCCGGACGAGAACTTCAGCCACAAGGTGAACCGCAAGGCGTACCGTGCCGGGATCTGCGCGATCCTGTCGCAGTTGGCGCGTGAGGGGCGCCTGTGCGTGGTGGAAAGCTTCGCGCTGGAGCAACCCAAGACCAGCCTGCTGGCGCAGAAGCTGAAGGGCATGGGGCTGGCCAATGTCCTGGTCATTACCCACAGCGTCGACGAGAACCTGTACCTATCTTCCCGCAACCTTCCCAACGTGCTGGTGGTGGAACCGAAAAACGCCGACCCGGTGAGCCTGCTCAAGTTCGAGAAGACCCTGTTGACCCGGGATGCGGTTGCCAAGCTCGAGGAGATGCTGGCATGACTGCGAGAAGCTTCAACGCCAAGAAAAGCTTCAGCCCGGGGCGCCTGATGCAGGTCCTGATCGCGCCACAGGTCTCCGAGAAGAGCACGTTCGTCGGCGAGAAGCACAACCAGTTCATCTTCCGCGTTGCGCCGGACGCGACCAAGCCGGAGATAAAGGCCGCGGTGGAGCTGATGTTCAAAGTGGACGTGACGAGCGTCCAGACGGCCAACACGAAGGGCAAGCAAAAGCGCTTCGGCCGCTTCGTCGGCCGACGGCCCAGCTGGAAGAAGGCGTTTGTCGGTCTCAAGCGGGGCCAGGAGATCGACTTCGCCGCCGGCGAAACCAAGCGATCCGGGGGGGGGTAATGCCACTGATCAAAGTCAAGCCGACATCTCCTGGCCGCCGAGCGCTAGTCAAGGTGGTCACGCCCGAGCTGTACAAGGGCAAGCCCCACGCCGGCTTGATCGAGCGCAAGCCGAACAAGGCCGGCCGCAACAATATGGGCCACGTGACCGTTCGGCACCAGGGCGGCGGGCACAAGCAACACTATCGCATCGTGGACTTCGTGCGTGACAAGGACGGCGTTGCGGCCAAGGTCGAGCGCCTTGAATACGACCCGAACCGCAGCGCCCACCTGGCACTGCTGTGCTACGCGGACGGCGAGCGCCGCTATATCGTCGCGCCAAAGGGTCTGAGCGCGGGGCAGCAGGTAGTGAGCGGAGCCGATGCGCCGATCAAGCCAGGTAATGCGCTGCCGTTGCGCAATATCCCGGTGGGCACCACGATCCACTGCGTCGAGATGCTCCCCGGCAAGGGGGCGCAGATGGCGCGAGCAGCGGGCACCTCGGTACAGCTGCTGGCGCGCGAAGGGACCTATGCGCAGCTGCGGCTGCGCTCCGGGGAGATCCGTAGGGTACACGTGGATTGCCGCGCCACGATCGGCGAAGTCGGCAACGAAGAGCACAACCTGGAATCGGTCGGGAAGGCCGGCCGGCAACGCTGGCGCGGCATCCGTCCGACGGTGCGCGGCGTGGCCATGAACCCCGTCGATCACCCGCATGGCGGTGGCGAGGGCAAGACCGGCACCAAACGCGACCCGGTAACCCCGTGGGGCCAGTACACCAAGGGGTACAAGACGCGCAAGAACAAGCGCACGCAGAGCATGATCGTGCGCAGCCGGCACCGAGCATAAGGAGAGAGGTAGGGCATGGCACGTTCAGTCAAGAAGGGGCCGTTCGCCGACCACCACCTCGTGGCCAAGGTGGACAAGGCCAGGGCGACGAACGACAAACGCCCGATCAAGACCTGGTCTCGGCGCTCCACGGTGCTGCCGGATTTCGTTGGCCTGACCATCGCCGTGCACAACGGCAAGCAGCACATTCCGGTCTACATCACCGAGAACATGGTGGGACACAAACTGGGCGAATTCGCCCTGACGCGCACGTTCAAGGGTCATCCGGCCGACAAAAAAGCGGTGGTGACGCCAGCCAAGAAATAGGGGGCACACATGGAAACGAAGGCTACATTGCGCGGCGTACGGCTGTCCGCCCAGAAAGGCCGGTTGGTTGCCGATCAGGTCCGCGGCTTGCCCGTGGACAAGGCGCTCAACGTCCTCAGCTTCAGCCCGCAGAAGGCGGCGGGGATCATCCGCAAGGTGCTGGAGTCGGCTATCGCCAACGCCGAGCATAACGACGGCGCGGATGTCGACGAGCTGAAGGTCAAGCGCATTTGCGTGGAGCGCGGCACGTTCCTGCGCCGCTTCCGCGCCAGCGCCAAGGGCCGGGCATCGAAGATCATGAAGCCGACCTGCCACATCTTCGTGACCGTCGGCGATTGAGTGGGCATCTCAAGGAGAACACATGGGCCAGAAAATCAACCCCATCGGCTTCCGCCTCTCGGTCCTGCGCAACTGGAGCTCGAGGTGGTACGCCAACACCAAGAATTTCCCGGGCATGCTCAATGAGGACATCAAGGTCCGCGATTTCCTCAAGAAGAAGCTGTCGCACGCGGCCGTGAGCCGGGTGGTGATCGAGCGGCCGGCCAAGAACGCCCGGATCACCATCCACAGCGCACGTCCGGGCGTGGTGATCGGGAAGAAGGGCGAGGACATCGAGTCGCTGCGTGGACAGCTGCAACGGCTGATGGGCGTGCCGGTGCACGTCAACATCGAAGAGGTGCGCAAGCCCGAGCTGGATGCCCAGCTCATCGCGGACAACATCGCGGCGCAACTGGAGAAGCGCATTATGTTCCGGCGCGCCATGAAACGCGCCATGACCAACGCCATGCGGCTCGGCGCCCAGGGCATCAAGATCATGAGCGCAGGGCGCTTGAACGGTATCGAGATCGCGCGAACCGAGTGGTACCGCGAAGGCCGCGTGCCCTTGCATACCCTGCGTGCCGAGATCGACTACGGCTTCGCAGAGGCTAAGACGACCTACGGCGTGATCGGCATCAAGGTATGGGTGTTCAAGGGCGAAGTGCTGGGCAAGGGCGAGCAGCCAGCCGCGCCGCCGCCCGAGATCGAGAAGAAGCCCAGACGAGCAGGAGCCAAGCATGTTGCAGCCAGCTAGGACCAAGTTTCGCAAGTACCAGAAGGGCCGCAACAAGGGCGTGGCTACCCGCGGAGCCAAGGTGAGCTTCGGGGAATGGGGCTTGAAGGCCACCGGCCGCGGCCGGCTCACCGCGCGCCAGATCGAAGCTGCAAGGCGAGCGATGACGCGACACATCAAGCGCGGCGGCCGCATCTGGATCCGCATCTTCCCGGACAAGCCGGTGTCACAGAAGCCGGCCGAGGTGCGGATGGGCAACGGTAAGGGCAACCCCGAGTACTTCGTAGCCGAGATCCAACCGGGCAAGGTGCTCTACGAGATGGACGGGGTGGACGAGACGCTGGCGCGGGAAGCCTTCCGGCTGGCGGCGGCCAAACTGCCCATCTCCACCACGTTTGTGTCCCGGCAACTGGGGTAAAGCATGAACGCGAAGCAACTGCGGGCCAAAGGCGCGCTAGAACTGAATCAAGAACTTGGCGCGTTGCTCAAGGCGCACTTCGGCCTGCGCATGCAGCAGGCTACCCAGCAGCTGACCAACACCAGCGAACTGTCCAAGACGCGCCGCGCGATCGCGCGGGTGCGCACTATCTTGGCCGAGAAAGCGAGGCAAGCATGAGCGAAGCGGTGACGACTCAGCAGACGGGCATGCGCCGGCGGCTGACCGGCAGGGTCGTGAGCGACAAGATGGACAAGACCGTTACCGTCGTCGTGGAGCGGCGGGTGCCGCATCCGCTGTACAACAAGTTTGTTGGGCATTCGAAGAAGTACCACGCCCACGACGAGAAGAACGAATACCACCCCGGGGATGTAGTCCTGATCGAAGAATGCCGGCCGGTGGCCAAGACCAAGGCATGGCGGGTAGTCAAGCTGGTGGAGAAGGCGCGCGAGGAGTAGATCCCCCAGCGGATGGGCGCCTTGCGCTGGCCGGCCCCGCGCTCTACAATGCCCGGTTTTCCGCAGCTGCACCGGGGCTGTGGGGCTTGCCAAGCGGGCGGAGTGAAGGCAAGAGGGGCTTCCCACCCGAGCGCGCGCCTGGGCCCCGGGTATCTAAACCCCCCAACGGGGTCCAAGACTGGCCGCCAGAGGCCCACCAGGCCGGCGGAGGAAGTTGGAGAAGAATACAAAATGATTCAAATGCAGACGATGCTCGACGTGGCCGACAACACCGGCGCGCGCTCCGTCATGTGCATCAAGGTGCTGGGCGGATCGAAGCGGCGCTACGCCGGCATCGGCGATGTCATCAAGGTGAGCGTGAAGGATGCTGCCCCGCGCGGGCGCGTAAAGAAGGGTGAGATCTACAGCGCGGTTGTGGTGCGCACCACGCGCGGAGTGCGACGCCAGGATGGCTCGCTGCTCAAGTTCGATAGCAACGCCGCCGTGCTGCTCACCAACAAGCTCGAGCCCATCGGCACCCGCATCTTCGGGCCCGTGACCAGGGAGCTTCGCACCGAGCGCTTCATGAAGATCGTGTCCCTGGCACCGGAAGTACTGTAACGGGGCCAACTTGAGGACCAACCGCCATTTCGAGGATCGGGGGCGATGCGCAAGATCAAGAAGGGCGATGACGTCGTGGTCATCGCCGGCAAGGACAGGGGGAAACGCGGTGCAGTGCTGCGTGTGGTCGATGCCGAGCACGTCCTGGTGGAGGGGATCAACCTGGTGAAGAAGCACCAGCGTCCCAACCCGACGAAGGGCGCGGCCGGCGGGATTGTGGACAAGGAGATGCCCCTGCATCTGTCCAACGTGGCGATCTACAACCCGACCACGAAGCGGGCAGACCGCGTCGGCATCAAGATGCTGGACGACGGTCGCCGCGTGCGGGTGTTCAGGTCCAACGGTGAAATGATCGACGCTTGAGGGCTGATCCGGAGATTTTGACCCCGGTGGGGAGACTGTAACCAATGGCGCGTCTGCAGGAGCAGTATAAGAACGTGGTGGTCCAGGAGCTGATGAAGAGCTTCGGCTACAAATCCGTGATGGAAGTGCCGCGCATCCAGAAGATCGTCCTCAACATGGGGGTGGGAGAGGCGGTCGGCGACAAGAAGATCATGGACAACGCGGTGGCCGACCTGACCAAGATTGCCGGTCAGAAGCCGGTTGTCACGCTGGCCCGCACTTCGATCGCGACGTTCAAGATCCGCAAGGGCTACCCGGTGGGCTGCATGGTCACGCTGCGCGGGACTCGCATGTACGAGTTCCTCGACCGCCTCGTCTCCATCGCGATCCCCCGCATCCGCGACTTCCGCGGGATCTCGGGGCGGTCTTTCGACGGGCGCGGCAACTTCAACCTCGGGGTGAAGGAGCAGATCATCTTTCCTGAGATCGAGTACGACAAGATCGACGCGGTGCGGGGACTCAATATCAGCATCGCCACCACCGCGAAGTCCGATGAGGAGGCCAAAGCCCTGCTCTCGGCCTTCCACTTCCCGTTCAGAAACTGAAGGATGTGCATGGCCAAGCTGGCACTGATCAATCGTGAGCAGAAGCGGCGCGCTGCGGTAAAGAGGTACGCTCACAAGCGGGCGGAACTGATCGCCCTCACCCAGAACCCGAAGCTGTCCGAAGAGGACCGCTACGCGGCCCGGCTGCGGCTTCAGCAGCTCCCCCGCAACGCCAGCCCGGTACGGCTGCGCAACCGTTGCGCCCTCACCGGTCGGCCGCGTGGCACGTTCCGCAAATTCGGCCTGGCGCGCAACAAGCTCCGCGAAATCGCGTTGCGTGGCGAGATCCCCGGTGTCATCAAGGCGAGCTGGTAGCAGGAGGGATGCATGAGCATGAGTGATCCGGTCGCCGACATGCTGACGCGCATACGCAATGCCCAGGCTTCGGAGAAGACTTCGGTGGCGATGCCGTCGAGCAAGCTCAAGACCGCCATCGCCAAGGTATTGAAGGACGAGGGCTATATCGAGGACTTCAAGGTCACCCAAGATGGCCCCAAGACGGTGCTGGAGATCGGCCTGCGCTATTACGCCGGGCGCCCGGTAATCGAGAAGATCGAGCGGGTAAGCCGTCCCGGGTTGCGCATCTACAAGGCCAGCCGGGATATCCCGCCGGTCATGAACGGCCTGGGTATCGCCATCGTGTCCACTTCCCGCGGCGTAATGACCGACCGTAAGGCGCGTGCCAGCGGCGTGGGCGGTGAAGTGCTTTGCATCGTGGCCTGAGCGCGAACCAGGCGGCGCGACACGCTCAGGCGGGAAAAGCTTAAAGGTCAGCGAAGATGTCCAGAATCGGGAAAATGCCTGTCGCAGTGCCGAGCGGTGTGGAGGTGACCGTGGGCGCGGTGGAGCTGACGGTTAAAGGGCCGCTCGGCACTTTGACGCAGCCGCTGAGCCCCAACGTTACGGTCAAGCGCGAGGCGAGCAAGGTCGTGTTCGAAGCGGTGGGCGAGTCGACCCAGGCCGATGCGATGAGCGGCACGCTGCGAGCGCTACTGGCCAACATGGTCCAGGGTGTCACCAAGGGGTTCGAGCGCAGGCTCACGCTGGTCGGCGTAGGCTACCGCGCCCAGGCGCAGGGGGACAAGCTCAACCTGACGCTCGGGTTCTCGCATCCCGTTGTGCATCGGGTCCCGAAAGGCGTCAAGGTCGAAACGCCGACGCAGACGGAGATCTTGGTCAAAGGCATCAACAAGCAGCAGGTCGGCCAAGTAGCCGCCGAGATCCGCAGCTACCGCCCGCCGGAGCCTTACAAGGGCAAGGGCGTGCGCTACGCGGATGAGGTGGTGATCCTGAAGGAAACGAAGAAGAAGTAATACGGGCCAAGCCGCGGACGGTGAACAGATGATCGACAAGAAGCAGTCGCGGTTGCGCCGGGCGCGACAGACCCGCGCCAGGATCGCGGAACAAAGCGCGGCGCGGCTTACGGTCCATCGCTCCAATCTGCACATTTACGCCCAGGTGATCGACGCCTCCGGCGCGAACGTGATCGCCAGCGCTTCTACCCTGGACAAGGAGTTGCGCGCGCAGATCCCCAATGGGGGCAACGTGAAGGCGGCGGCGCTGGTCGGCCAGCGCATTGCCCAGAAGGCGCGCGAGAAGGGCATCGACAAGGTTGCCTTCGACCGTTCCGGGTACAGGTATCACGGCCGCGTCAAGGCGCTGGCCGAGGCGGCGCGCGAAGCCGGCCTCAAGTTCTAAGGACATCAATATCATGGCGAGAGCACCGCAGAGAGGAGCAACTCAGAGCGCAGAGCGCAGCGACGGCCTGCGCGAGAAGATGATCTCCGTCAACCGCGTGACCAAGGTGGTCAAGGGGGGGCGGATTCTGGGTTTCGCCGCGCTCACCGTGGTGGGCGACGGCGACGGCGGTATCGGCATGGGCAAGGGCAAGGCACGTGAAGTGCCGGTGGCGGTCCAAAAAGCGATGGAAGAGGCGCGCCGCAGGATGGTCAAGGTCAGCCTCAAGGACGGTACGCTGCACCATTCGGTAATCGGCCAGCATGGCGCTGCCAAAGTCCTGCTTCAGCCGGCCTCGGACGGAACCGGCATCATCGCCGGCGGGCCCATGCGTGCGATGTTCGAGGTGATGGGCGTGCAGAATGTGTTGGCCAAGTGCTTCGGGTCGACCAACCCCTACAACGTGGTGCGCGCCACGCTGGATGCACTCACGTCGATGACGACGCCGGCCGAGATTGCCGCCAAGCGCGGCAAGAGCGTCGAAGAGATCACGGGGCGCTGACAATGGCAGCAGACGGGACAGGTAAGACCAGTGCCAAGACCATCAAGGTGACGCTGGTACGCAGTCCGATCAACACGCGTGCCAGTCACCGAGCGACGGTGCGCGGGCTGGGGCTGCTCCGGCTCAACCACACCGTCGAGCTGGAGGATACTGCGGCTGTGCGCGGCATGATCAACAAGGTCGGCTATCTGCTCAAGCTCGAGGACTAGATGCGGCTCAATACACTGAAACCAGCCGGGGGGGCCAAGCACGCGCGCAAACGTGTCGGCCGTGGCATCGGCAGCGGCCACGGCAAGACGGCAGGGCTGGGCCACAAAGGGCAGAAAGCGCGCTCCGGCGGGTACCACAAGGTGGGCTTCGAGGGCGGGCAGATGCCGCTGCAGCGGCGCCTGCCCAAGCGTGGGTTCGTTTCCCTGACTGACGGTTTGACGGCCGAGGTGCGGCTGTCTCAGCTCAACAGCATCGAGGCCGCCACGGTCGACCTCGCCAGCCTGCAGCAGGCCGGCATCGTGCCGCGCGCGGCTCTGCGGGCCAAGGTGATCCTGTCGGGCAAGATCGAGCGTGCCGTGAAGCTGCAGGGGGTGCTCGCAACCAAGGGCGCGCGCACGGCGATCGAGGCTGCCGGCGGCAGTGTGATCGCGCTGGTTGGTGGCGCCGGGGCGGAGCCGGCTACGGGCAAGAGGGCACAAAAAGCCAAGGTGGCCGCCGAGAAGGCGAAGGCGGTGGCGGCTAAGGTTGAGGCCGCGGCGAAGGTTGAGGCCGCCGCGAAGGCTGCACCTGCTGCGAAGGTTGAGGCGGCCGGCGCCAAGAAAACCAAGGGCGGCGAGAAGGCGGAGTCGGCCAGCGGTGCCACAACCGAGGGCGGCGCGAAAGCCCAGGCGAGCGCGGGCGCGAAGAGCGGCGCAAAGAGCAAGGGCATCGCGAAAGATGGCATCGCGAAAGACAAAGGTAAATGAGCTTTGGCCAATGAAGGATTGTTAGGCGGGGCAGGGCGCTTCACAGACTTGAAGCGCCGTCTGCTATTCCTGCTCGCGGCGCTGATCGTCTTCCGCATCGGCGCTCATATCCCCGTGCCCGGCATCGATCCAGCGCGGCTGGCGGAGCTGTTTCGTGCCCAGCGCGGCGGGATCCTGGACATGTTCAACATGTTCTCGGGTGGCGCGCTGTCGCGCTTTACCATCTTCGCGCTGGGGATCATGCCGTACATCTCGGCCTCCATCATCATGCAGCTGATGTCCGTGGTGTCGCCCACCCTCGAGGCGCTGAAAAAGGAAGGCGAGGCGGGGCGGCGCAAGATCACTCAGTACACCCGCTACGGGACGCTGGCGCTGGCCACGGTCCAGGCGCTGGGCATTGCCATCGCGCTAGAGGGGCAGAGGGGGCTCGTGGTCGACCCGGGGCTTGTGTTCCGGTTCACCACGGCGGTCACGCTGGTCACCGGGACCATGTTCCTGATGTGGTTGGGCGAGCAGATCACCGAGCGCGGCATCGGCAACGGCATCTCTTTGATCATCTTCGCCGGCATTGCGGCCGGCCTGCCGCGCGCCATTGGCGGCACGCTGGAGCTGGTGCGGACCGGGGCGTTCTCTATACCACTGGTGCTGCTCCTGTTTGCCGGGGCCGTGCTGGTGACCGCGGTGGTGGTGTTCGTGGAGAGCGGGCAGCGGCGTATCCCGGTGCACTACGCCAAGCGCCAGGTCGGGCGCAAGGTTTACGGCGGGCAGAGCTCGTTTCTGCCGCTCAAGCTCAACATGTCGGGCGTGATCCCGCCGATCTTCGCGTCCAGCTTGATCCTGTTCCCGGCCACGCTGGCCGGGTGGTTCGGCACCAGCGAGCGCGCCTACTGGCTGCGCGACATCAGCGCCGAGTTGCATCCGGGCCAGCTCCTGTACGTGGTGCTGTACGCCTCGGCGATCGTGTTTTTCTGCTACTTCTACACCGCCCTGGTGTTCAACCCGAAGGAGACAGCGGAGAACCTGAAGAAATCGGGCGCCTTCGTGCCCGGGATTCGGCCCGGCGACCACACCGCGAAGTACGTGGAAAAGATCATCCTGCGCCTGACGCTGACCGGCGCGGTGTACGTGACCCTGGTTTGCCTGCTGCCGGAGTTCCTGATCGTGAAGTGGAACGTACCGTTCTACTTCGGAGGCACGTCGTTGCTGATCATCGTGGTGGTGACGATGGACTTCATGGCCCAGGTCAAGGCCTACGTGATGTCCCACCAGTACGAGAGCCTGCTCAAGAAGGCGAACTTCAAGGGCGGCGTATTCCCGACGAGGTAAGTCTCAAGCGCATGGCGAAGGAAGACACGATCCAGATGCAGGGCGAGATCCTGGAAACCCTGCCGAACGCGACCTTCCGAGTCAAGCTGGAAAACGGGCACGTGGTATTGGGACATATTTCCGGAAAGATGCGCATGCATTACATCCGCATCCTGCCGGGTGATAAGGTGACCGTGGAGCTGACGCCCTACGACCTCACGCGCGGGCGCATCGTCTTCCGCGCCAAGTGAACGCACAAGGAGCACACATGAGAGTACAAGCATCGGTCAAGAAGCTGTGCCGCAACTGCAAGATCGTCCGCCGCAACCGCGTGGTGCGGGTGATCTGCTCCGAACCGCGCCACAAGCAGCGCCAGGGTTAGTGTCGAGCGTGTTCAATCCCAAAGGCTGAGGACTGTTATGGCTCGTATAGCCGGGGTCAACATCCCGAACCACCAGCACGCCGAGATCGCTCTCACTGCTATCTTCGGCATTGGCCGGAGCACCGCGCGCAGGCTGTGTGTCGCTGCCGGGATCCAGCGTTCGACCAAGATAAAGGATCTGTCGGACGCCGAGATGGACAAGCTGCGCGATCACGTGACCAAGCTCACGGTCGAAGGCGATCTGCGGCGCGAGGTGTCCATGAGCATCAAGCGGTTGATGGACCTCGGTTGCTACCGCGGGGTGCGCCACCGTCGCGGGCTCCCGGTTCGCGGCCAGCGCACCCGCACCAATGCCCGCACGCGCAAAGGGCCGCGCAAGCAGGCCATCAAAGCCGGCGGCGGCACCCCGACGAAGTAATTTCGCGCAGAGCGCGAGGATCGACCACACATGGCAAAAGCAGCTACCAGGGTTCGCAAGAAGGTCAAGAAGAACGTGGCCGAGGGCATCGCGCACGTTCACGCTTCCTTCAATAACACGATCATCACCATCACCGACCGTCAGGGCAACGCGCTCGCCTGGGCCACCTCGGGAAGCTCGGGGTTCAAGGGCTCGCGCAAGAGCACGCCGTTTGCCGCCCAAGTGGCAGCCGAGAAGGCGGGGCGTCAGGCCCAGGAGTGTGGTGTGAAGAACCTGGAGGTGCGCATCAAGGGTCCGGGCCCGGGGCGTGAATCCGCGGTGCGGGCGCTCAACAACGTGGGCTTCAAGATCAGCAGCATCTCGGACGTGACACCAGTCCCGCACAACGGCTGCCGGCCGCCGAAGAAGCGGCGCATTTAGAGGAGGGAACTCTACAACATGGCAAGAAATCTCGACGCGAAGTGCCGCCAGTGCCGGCGTGAAGGCGAAAAGCTGTTTCTGAAGGGCGAGAAATGCTTCACGGACAAGTGTCCCGTGGAACGCCGCAGCTACGCGCCCGGCCAGCACGGCCAGAAGCAGTCGCGGCCGTCGGGGTATGCAACGCAGCTGCGCGAGAAGCAGAAGGTGCGGCGCATCTACGGCGTGCTCGAGCGGCAGTTCCGCAAGGTTTACGCCGAGGCGGACCGACGCAAGGGCATTACCGGTGAAAATCTGCTGCAGCTGCTGGAGAGCCGACTGGACACGGTGGCCTATCGCATGGGCTTTGGCGCCTCGCGCACCGAAGCACGCCAGATCGTGCGCCATAACGGCATCCTGGTGAACGGAAGGCGCGTCAACATCCCGTCCTACCAGTTACGCCAAGGCGACGTTGTGGAAGTGGTCGAGAAGGCGAGAGCCCAGCTGCGCATCAAAGGCGCGGTCGAGGCGGCCGAGCAGCGCGGGTTCCCCGAGTGGCTAGAAGTGGACGGCAAGGCCATGAAAGGCGTATTCAAGTCCGTGCCGCAGCGCTCCGAGCTGCCGGCGACGATCAACGAATCCCTTGTGGTGGAGCTGTATTCCAAGTAGCACCGCGATGGCGCACTGGCCGTAGCCGGTTGGTTGACCGGACCGCGGTCGCGAACATTTCGTCCCTGTAGAGGCACAACGCTATGCAAAGCAGTACTCTTCTCAAACCGCGCATCATCGACGTACAGAGCCTCGGGCAGTTCCACGCCAAGGTGACCATGGAACCGTTCGAGCGGGGTTACGGCCACACGCTGGGCAATGCTTTGCGTCGCATTCTCCTGTCCTCGATGCCCGGCTTTGCGCCCACCGAAGTCAACATCAGCGGGGTGCTACACGAGTATTCGACCATCGACGGCGTCCAGGAAGACGTCGTCGACCT
The DNA here is from genome assembly GCA_041488255.1 of Gammaproteobacteria bacterium. GTDB lineage: Bacteria > Pseudomonadota > Gammaproteobacteria > Burkholderiales > SHXO01 > SHXO01. The sequence continues at coordinate 13,601 of JBGPOV010000028.1, forward strand.
GCTGCTCAACCTCAAGGGCATCGTGCTCAAGTTACACAACCGTGAGGAAGCGGTGCTCAACCTGCGCAAGCAGGGCGAGAGCGTGGTCACCGCCAGCGACATCGAGACCACCCACGACGTCGAGATTATCAACCCGGGGCACGTCATCGCTCACTTGGCGGTGGGCGGAAAGCTGGACATGCAAATCAAGGTGGAGCAGGGACGCGGCTACATCCCGGCCACTGCGCGCGCCGGCGCCAAGGAAGGGCGCGCCATCGGCAGCATCCTGCTGGACGCCTCCTTTGGCCCCGTCAAGCGCGTCAGCTACGCCGTCGAGTCGGCGCGAGTGGAGCAGCGCACGGACCTCGACAAACTGATCATGGACGTGGAGACCAACGGTGTGATCGAGCCCGAGGAGGCGATCCGCTATTCCGCCCGCGTGCTGATGGACCAGCTGTCGACTTTCGCCGACCTCAAAGGAACACCGGCCACGGTGGAGCAGCCGAAGACGCCGCAGGTGGACCCGATACTGCTGCGCCCGGTCGACGACCTCGAACTCACGGTGCGCTCGGCCAATTGCCTGAAGGCGGAGAACATCTACTATATCGGTGACTTGATTCAGCGCACCGAGACCGAGCTTCTCAAGACCCCCAACCTGGGACGCAAGTCGCTCAACGAGATCAAGGAAGTGCTTGCCTCTCGTGGGCTGACTCTGGGGATGAAGCTGGAAAACTGGCCCCCCGTGGGGTTGGGGCTCGAGAAAGATCGCGTATAGAGGTGCAAGATGCGTCACCGCCTGGGACTGCGAAAGCTGAACCGCACCAGCAGCCATCGTCTGGCCATGCTGCGGAACATGACCAACTCGCTGCTGCGCCACGAGGCGATCACGACGACGTTGCCCAAGGCCAAGGAGCTGCGGCGCGTGGCCGAGCCCATCATCACGCTGGGCAAGAAGCCGAACTTGGCTAACCGCAGGCTGGCGTTCAACCGCCTGCGGGACCGCGAGATGGTGAGCAAGCTGTTCGACGAGCTGGGCCCGCGCTTTGCCAACCGCGACGGCGGTTATCTGCGCATCCTGAAGTACGGATTCCGCCGCGGTGACAACGCGCCCATGGCACTTGTCGAGCTGCTCGATCGGCCAGCGGCTCACGATGCAGGTAAGGCCGCCAAAGGCGGCAAGTAGTCGGACGCATTGTCAGGCCGCGGCTGCGGCGCGCACGGGCCGCTCGCGGGGCCGGCTCAGAACGGCCTTCAGGTAACGCCCGGTGTAACTGGTCGGGTGCTCGGCCAGCTGCTCGGGGGTGCCTGCGGCGACGATCTGGCCGCCGCCATCGCCTCCCTCCGGTCCCAGGTCGACGATCCAGTCTGCGGTCTTGAGCACATCGAGGTTGTGCTCGATCACCACTACGGTGTTGCCGTGGTCCCGGAGCCGATGGAGCACGCCCAACAACAACTCGATGTCGTGGAAATGCAGCCCGGTGGTGGGTTCGTCGAGGATGTAAAGCGTGCGTCCCGTGTCCCGCTTGGACAGCTCGAGGGACAGCTTCACGCGCTGCGCCTCGCCGCCCGATAGCGTCGTGGCCGATTGGCCGAGCTTGATGTAGCCCAGCCCCACTTCGAGCAGCGTCTGCAGCTTGCGCTCGACGGCCGGCACGGCGTTGAAGAAATGGTGCGCCTGTTCCACCGTCATCTCCAGCAGTTGCTGGATGTTCCTGCCTTTGTACTGGACCTCCAGGGTCTCGCGGTTGTAGCGCCGGCCATGGCATACGTCACAGGTGACGTAGATGTCTGGCAGAAAGTGCATCTCCACCTTGAGCACACCGTCGCCTTGGCATGCCTCGCAGCGCCCGCCCTTGACGTTGAAGGAGAAGCGGCCCGGGCCGTAGCCGCGCTCGCGCGCCAGGGGCACTCCGGCGAACAGTTCGCGGATCGGCGTGAACAGCCCCGTATAGGTGGCGGGGTTGGAGCGCGGGGTGCGCCCAATCGGGCTCTGATCGACGTTCACCACCTTGTCGAAATGCTCGAGCCCCCGTATCTCGTCGCAGGGCGCGGGCTCAGTGGCGCTGCCGTACAGGTGTCGTGCCGCCGCTTGGTAGAGCGTGTCGTTGATCAAGGTGGACTTGCCCGAGCCGGACACGCCGCTCACGCACACGAATAACCCGAGCGGAAGATCGAGCTCGACGTTTTTGAGATTATTGCCGCGCGCGCCGCTCAGGTGCAGCCACCGCTCCGGTTGCGAGGCGTTGCGCAGCAGGGGTGTGGGGATGCTGCGCTTTGCCGAAAGGTACTGTCCCGTGACAGATGCAGGGCTGTGCGCCACATCCTCAGGGGTACCCATCGCGACCACCTGGCCACCGTGCTCGCCGGCGCCCGGGCCCATGTCGACCACGAAGTCAGCCGACTCGATCGCTTCCTGGTCGTGCTCCACAACGATCACGGTGTTGCCGATGTCGCGCAGGCTCTTCAGCGTCGACAATAGCCGGTGGTTGTCGCGCTGGTGCAGCCCGATGGACGGTTCATCCAGCACATACATTACGCCCGTCAGTCCGGAGCCGATCTGGCTCGCCAGCCGGATGCGCTGCGCCTCGCCGCCGGACAGCGTCTCCGCCGACCGGTCGAGCGCCAGATAATCCAAGCCAACGTTGTTGAGAAACTGCAGGCGGCTCGCGATCTCGGCCACGATCTTCTCGGCGATGGCGGCCTTCGCGCCCGCTAGCTTCAAGCCGGTGAAGAACTCCCGCGCCGCGTTGAGCGGCATCCGGCTGATGGCATAGATCGGCTGTTCGCCCACGAACACATAACGCGCCTCGCGCCGAAGCCGCGTTCCGCCGCACTCGGGGCAGGCTGCGGTGTTCAGGTACTTGGCCAACTCCTCGCGCACTACCAGCGAGTCTGTCTCCTTGTAGCGTCGCTCGAGGTTCGGAATGATCCCCTCAAAAGGGTGCTCGCGAGTGCGCGCGCGGCCATGCTCGCTGGCATAGGTGAAGCGGATCTTCTCGCGGCCGGACCCGTACAGCACCACCTCCTGAACGGCCTTGGGCAGCTCATCGAAGGGCGTCTCCAGATCGAAGCAGAAGTGGCTGCCCAAGCCTTGCAGCATCTGGAAGTAAAATTGATTGCGCCGGTCCCAGCCCCTGATGGCGCCCGAAGCCGGGCTCAGGTGCGGAAACGCGACGACCCGCTTAGGGTCAAAGAAGCTGATGCTACCCAGCCCATCGCAGCGCGGACACGCACCCATGGGGTTGTTGAAAGAGAACAGCCGCGGCTCCAGTTCCGGCAGCGAGTAGCTGCAGATGGGGCAGGCGAAACGCGCCGAGAATCGATGCTCCTTGCCCGTGTCCATCTCCACCGCCAGCGCCCGGCCATCCGAGTGGCGCAGCGCGGTCTCGAACGACTCGGCCAGACGCTGCTTGACTTCCGGCCGAACCTTGACACGGTCCACCACGACCTCGATTGTGTGCTTCTTGGTCTTGGCCAATTTGGGCAGGTTGTCGATGTCGTGGACCTCGCCGTCGAGACGCAGCCGCACGAAGCCCTGCGCGCGCAAGTCCTCGAACAGCTCGTGCTGCCCGCCCTTGCGGTCCACGATCAACGGCGCCAGGATCATCAGGCGCGTGTCCCCCGGCAGCTGCAATACATGGTCGACCATCTGCGACACGCTTTGCGCCTGCAGTCTGATGTTGTGGTCCGGGCAATATGGATCGCCGACCCGCGCGAACAGCAGCCGCAGGTAGTCGTGGATCTCCGTGACCGTGCCTACGGTCGAGCGCGGGTTGTGGCTGGTTGCCTTCTGCTCGATGGAAATGGCCGGCGACAAGCCCTCGATGAGATCCACGTCGGGCTTCTCCATGAGCTGCAGAAACTGGCGGGCGTACGCCGAGAGCGACTCTACGTAGCGGCGCTGGCCCTCGGCGTAGAGCGTATCGAAGGCGAGCGAGGACTTGCCCGACCCCGAAAGGCCGGTGATCACGATCAGCCGCTCGCGCGGCAGGTCGAGATCGATATTTTTGAGATTGTGCGTGCGCGCGCCGCGCACCCGGATGAAGTCCATCTCGATCGGTGTCCTTTCGCCTCGAAGTCCCATGGCCGGGAGAGCGAGCCAACCTGCTAATATACTGCAGCAGTCAGACTTTTCCCAACGCGCTCGCTCGGTTCCCCGCAGGATGCTCCCAGGAAGCTCGATGACCGCCGCCGAGCTGCGCGCAAGCCTTGGGCTGGCCGGGATTTTCGGCCTGCGTATGCTGGGGATGTTCATCATCCTGCCGGTGTTCGCGCTGTACGCGGAGCAGCTGCCCGGCGGCGCAGACCACATGTGGATCGGCTTCGCCTTGGGCGCGTACGGGCTGACCCAGGCGATGCTTCAGATCCCCTTCGGTTGGCTGTCGGACCGCTGGGGCCGCAAGCGCACGATTTACCTTGGGCTTCTGCTGTTCGCGGCCGGAAGCTTCATCGCCGCGGCTGCCCAGCACATCGATATGGTGATCCTGGGCCGGATAATCCAGGGGGCCGGCGCCATCTCCGCCGCCGTGATTGCGCTCACCGCCGATCTCACGCGCGACGAGCAACGCACCCAGGCGATGGCCATCATCGGCGTGACCATCGGCATCACCTTTGGTGTGTCGATGGTGGCCGGTCCCGTGCTCAACCGGGTCGTCGGTGTGCCTGGAATCTTCGCCCTGACCGGTGTGCTGGCGCTCGCTGCGATGGCTGTGGTGCGCTGGCTCATCCCGGACCCCGCGCGCGCCGTCGCCCCGGCGTTGGCGGATCCCGCCGCAGGGTTCACCAGCGTGCTGCGCGACCCCGAGCTGGCACGGTTGAACCTCGGCATCTTCGTGCTGCACGCCTTGCTGATGGCTCTGTTCGTGGTCGTGCCCTTCGAGCTGCGCGATGCGGGTGTTCTGGCGGCCAGCCACTGGCGCGTGTACCTGCCAGTGATGGCGGGCGCGTTTGGCCTGATGCTGCCCCCCATGATCCTGGCCGAGCGCCGGGGCCGCCAGAAGGTCGCATTCCTCGGCGCCATCGCCGTGCTGATGGCGGGCCAGCTTGGGCTGATGCTGCTAAGCCACACGGTGGCCGGGATCGCCGTGTCGCTGTTGCTGTTCTTCTCCGGATTCAACCTGCTGGAAGCGAGCCTGCCGTCCTTCATCTCGCGCGCCGCGCCACCCGCTGCGAAGGGGACGGCGGTTGGCATCTACGGCAGCGTGCAATCCTTGGGGACATTCGTAGGGGCCGCTGTCGGCGGATTGATCTCGCAGCGCCTGGGCGCCTCGTGGGTGTTCGGGTTTTGTGCCGCTCTCACGCTGCTGTGGCTCGCAGTAGCCGCGGGGATGCGGGGGCCGCAGCCTGGCGCGACCCGCGCCTACTCGGTCCCACGCCTGGACCCCAAGCGCGCCGACGGACTGTCGCGTAAGCTTGCAAGCGTGAGCGGCGTGCGTGAGGCAATGGTGCTGGCGGGAGAGGGGATGGCGTACTTGAACGTGGACAGCGCGCGCTTCGACGAACAAAGCGTACTCGAGCTCATTGCAGGGGAGACCTGATTATGGCATCGGTCAACAAGGTAATCTTGATTGGCAACCTGGGGCGCGACCCCGAGGTGCGCTACCTGCCAAGCGGCGACGCGGTGGCCAACCTGAACCTGGCCACTACCGAGAAGTGGAAGGACAAGAACGGTGAGCAGCAGGAGCAAACCGAGTGGCACAGGGTCGCCTTCTTCGGGCGCCAGGCGGAGATCTGCGGCGAGTACTTGCGCAAGGGCAGCCAGGTCTACATCGAGGGGCGCCTGCAGACGCGCAAATGGACCGACAAGGACGGAAACGAGCGTTACACCACGGAGATCCGCGGCGATCGCATGCAGATGCTGGGCGGACGGGGAGCCGGCGGCGGTGCCGAGCCGCCTGCACGCGACGCCGCTCGCGAGCCCGAGCCTTCTGCCAGCGCGCCGCCCTCGGGGAAGCCCGCGGGCGGCAGTAAGAAGCCGGCGAACTTCGACGACCTGGACGACGACATTCCGTTCTGAGCCCTCCCCTGCACCCCTGGATCGGCAAGGGCTTCGGCTTGGAAGAAACCCGCGCCGCCTATAGCTATCTGAGCAGCGCGGCGCACACGAGCAAGGTCCCCACACCCTTTTGAGGGCGCGCCGGTGGCAGGCTGGGAATTCCCTTTTGAAGCAGCGGTTTATCCGACTTGTTTTTTGTGGCAGTATGCACTGTTGAGGCCCGGACGGAATCGTCGCGCCTTTGCCGGATCGGTCGCTCTTGACGCCGGACCACTGCTCCCATGACCCTTCGCAACGTTTCGCTCGACGATAAATACACGCTCGAGAACGGCCGCATCTTCATCACCGGCACGCAGGCACTCGTGCGGATGCCGATGATGCAGCATCTGCGCGACAAGGCGGCTGGTGACGACACCGCTTGCTACATCTCCGGGTACCGGGGCAGTCCGCTGGGCGGTTACGATCTGCAGCTGTGGAGTGCAGGCAAGTTCCTCGAGCAGCACCAGATCGTGTTCCAGCCGGGGGTGAACGAGGACCTCGCGGCGACTGCCTGCTGGGGCACCCAGCAGGCGCACTTCCACGGTGAGAACAAGCACGACGGGGTGTTCGCCATCTGGTATGGAAAGGGGCCGGGCGTGGACCGCACCGGCGATGCGTTCCGTCACGGCAATCTGGCCGGCACGCATCCGCTGGGCGGCGTGCTGGTGCTGATGGGCGATGACCACACCTGTGAATCCTCCACTACTGCCCACCAGAGCGAGTTCGCGCTGGTGGACGCCATGATCCCGATCCTGAACCCGGCCGGCGTGCAGGAATTGCTCGACTACGGCATCTACGGCTGGGCGCTGTCGCGCTTCTCCGGTTGCTGGGCCGGTCTCAAGTGCATGAAGGACACCATCGACGCCTCGGCCGCGGTGGACGTGAGCTCGGACCGCGTTCAGATCCGCATTCCCGCCGACTACGCGCCACCACCGGGCGGCCTCAACATTCGCTGGCCCGATCACCCGCTGGAGCAGGAGGAGCGGCTGCACAAGCACAAGGTCGAGGCAGCGAGGGCCTTCGCGCGCGCCAACGCGCTCGACCGCATCGTGGTCAACGCGGCGGACGCGCGCCTGGGGCTCATGACCTGCGGCAAGTCCTACATGGACGTGCGTCAGGCGCTGCAGTACCTGGGAATAGACGACGCTGAGGCCAGGCGCCTCGGCCTGCGCATCTACAAGGTCGCAATGACTTGGCCGCTGGAGCCGGAGGGCGCGTTGCGCTTCGCCCGAGGCCTGCGGAAGGTGATCGTGATCGAGGAGAAGCGCGCGCTCATCGAGGCTCAGCTCAAGGAGATCTGTTACGGCAAGCCTGATATGCCCCAGATCGTGGGCAAGCGTGACGAGCACGGGCTGGAGTTGTTTCAGAGCAACGCCGCGCTGGACCCCAACCACGTCGCCATCTCCATCGGCCGGCGGATTCTGGAATACGCGCGGGACACGCAACTCGCGGCACGCGTGGCCGAGCAGGAGCAACTCGCATCGCGTGCCCCGGAAAAGCCGGCGATGGAGCGCACGCCGTACTTTTGCTCGGGCTGCCCGCACAACACCGGAACCCTCGTGCCCGACGGCAGCCGCGCCCTTTCGGGGATTGGCTGCCACTTCATGGCGCAGTGGATGGACCGTAGCACCGCGGGGTTTACCCAGATGGGCGGCGAGGGCGCGAGCTGGATCGGCGAGGCGCCCTTCGTCAAGACCAGGCACGTCTTCCAGAACATCGGCGACGGCACCTACTTCCACTCGGGCCTGCTGGCGTTGCGCGCAGCCGTGGCCTCGGGCGTGAACGTCACGTACAAGATTCTGTACAACGATGCGGTGGCGATGACCGGCGGCCAACACGTGGATGGCAACCTGACCGTGCCGCGGGTCGCCGCCCAGGTGCTGGCCGAGGGCGCAGCCAAATGTGTCGTGGTCACGGACGAGCCGGAGAAGTACGGCCCAGATGCCGGCGTCCCCGCGGGTGTACAGATCCATCATCGGGACGATTACGATCGCGTGCAGCGCGAGATGCGGGAGATCGAGGGCACCTCTGTCATCATCTACGATCAGACCTGCGCCGCCGAGAAGCGCCGGCGGCGCAAGCGCAACCTCTATCCCGATCCAGCCAAGCGCGTGGTCATCAACGATCTGGTGTGCGAGGGTTGCGGTGACTGTGGGGTGAAGTCCAACTGCGTGTCGGTGCTGCCGCTGGACACCGAGTTCGGCCGCAAGCGCACCATCGACCAGTCATCGTGCAACAAGGACTACTCCTGCGTCAAAGGCTTCTGTCCGAGCTTTGTCACGGTGCATGGTGGGCAGCTGCGGAAGGGCACGCTGGCACCGGCGGGCGAGCGGACCGACGTGCTGTTTGCGGCGGTTCCCGAGCCCGGCCTTCCGGCACTGGACAAGCCGTACGGCGTCATGGTCACCGGGGTCGGCGGCACCGGTGTGGTGACCATCGGCGCGATCGTGGGCATGGCCGCGAACCTCGAGGGTAAGGGCTTCGCCGGATTGGACATGGCCGGACTGGCGCAGAAAGGCGGTGCGGTGTGGAGCCATCTGCAGATCGCCGCCAACCCCGAGGATATCCGGACCGTGCGCCTCGGCTCCGGTGGCGCGAATGCGGTCTTGGGATGCGATCTGGTGGTGAGCGCCAGCCAGAAGACCATGGACACGACCCGGCCAGGCGTCACCCGGATGGTGGTGAACACGCACCAGCAAATGACCGGTGAGTTCACGCGCAAGGCCGATTTCGAGTTCCCCGATCAGTCGCTCCGGCACACCATCAGCAAGGGCGTGGGCGAGGGACAGGCCGACTTCGTCGACGCCACGCGCATGGCCACGGCTCTGCTGGGCGACAGCATTGCCGCCAACATGCTCATGCTGGGCTACGCCTACCAGAGAGGCTTGATGCCGGTGTCCGCCGAAGCCATCGATAAGGCCATCGAGCTGAACGGGACGGCGGTGAAGATGAACCAGGCCGCGTTCCTGTGGGGACGTCGCGCCGCGGTAGACTCGGCGGCGGTCGAGCGGATCATCGCACCCAAGGCGCAAGTCGCGGCCAGCACTAGGTTGTCACAGTCGCTGGACGAGCTGATCCAGCGCCGCGTGGAGTTTCTCACCGGCTATCAGAACGCTGCATACGCGCGGAAATACCGTGCGCTGGTGGACAAGGTTCGGCACGCCGAAAGCGGAAAGACCAAGGGCCTCACCGGTCTCACCGAGGCCGTAGCCCGCTATTACTTCAAGCTCATGGCGTACAAGGACGAGTATGAGGTCGCGCGCCTTTACGCAGAGGGCGGGTTCGGGGAGAAGATCAAGTCCCAGTTCGAGGGCGACTACAAGCTGCGCTTCCATCTCGCGCCTCCCCTGCTGGCCCAGCGCAACGACCGGGGAGAGCTCACCAAATCCGAGTTCGGGGCATGGGTGTTCAGCGCGTTCAAGCTGCTGGCCAAGCTGCGCCGTTTGCGAGGCACGGCGCTGGACATCTTCGGTTACACAGCAGAGCGGCGCAGCGAACGACAGTTGGTTGGCGACTATGCGCAGCTGCTCGAAGAGCTCATGGGCGGGCTCCGGCCGGAGAATCATGCGCTGGCGGTCGAGCTCGCCTCCATCCCGGAGGAGATTCGCGGCTACGGGCACGTCAAGATGCGCAGCCTGACGGCGGCGAAGGAGAAGGAGGCGAAGCTGCTCACCGAGTTTCGCAGTCCGGCAGAGCAGCGCGCGGCTGCTTGAGTCCCCGGCGGCCGCCGGACTCGTGGCGTTTGAACCAGTCGCGCCCGGGTGGGGATTAACCGCTGCGGCACTGTGTCCGCACCCCTGGGCCCATCGATGAAGCCCGATCTACGGCATGACCCCACCGCCCCCTCGCTCGAGGATGAGGTAACCCTGCTCCAGCGCGTGTCCGAGCGGGACCGGCGCGCCTTCGAGCTGTTGTATCGCGTCTACTATCGTCGCCTGACGCGGTTCCTTGAGCAGATGACAAGGCGCTCGCAGCTGGTGGAAGAGATCGTCGATGACACCATGTTGGTGGTGTGGCGCAAGGCCGGCACGTTCAACGGTGCGTCGCGCGTCTCTACTTGGATCTTCGCCATCGCTTACCGCAAGGCCCTGAAAGCCCTCAGGCGCGCTGCTGAACCGACACGCATACCGTGGGACGGCGAGCCCAGCTCGGCGGACGGTCCTGAAACCGTGCTGATCGAGCGCGAGTCGCGCAATCGCTTGCGCCGCGCGCTGGCGGGCCTTTCGGCGGAGCAGCGCGCGGTGGTCGAGCTGACGTACTACCATGGCTATGCCTATCGGGAGATCGCACAGATCGTGCGCTGCCCGGTGGATACTGTGAAGACGCGGATGTTCCACGCGCGGCGTAAGCTGAAAGTGCTTTTGGACGGGAGACCGGAGGAGGCGTCGTGAATCTGCGTTTCTTTCGTATCGACGACCCGGTGCACCGAGAGGCGGCGGAGCTGCTGCCCTGGCTGGCGAACGGCACGCTGGAGGGCGGTGAACGCGAGCGAGTGGAGCGGCACGTAACGCAGTGCGTTGCGTGCCGTCGCGACCTTGACGCGGCACGTGCGCTGCAGGCTGCAGTGGCGTCCGAAGAGCGGGACCCGGCGGTGACCGACGGGCTGGCGAGGCTGCGTGCGCGGTTGGGCGAAGAGGAAGCGGGGCTCGGGGTCGGGCGTTTGTGGCGCTTGTTGGGGCAAGGCTGGGATCAGGCCCCAGCATGGGCCCGGGGGGTGTTAGTGGCGCAACTCGCCCTCGTGCTGTTGCTGGCCAGCGCGCTGGTCGTCCCCCTGCTGCCGGGGCGCTCGGCGCCCGCGCTCTACCACACCTTGGGGGATGCGCCGCCGGTGGCGTTCAGCCGAGGCGCGCTGGTCGTGGTATTCCGGGGTGAGCGCCCGGAGCACGAGATCCGGCGATCGCTGTTGCGGGTGGACGCACGGATAGTGGACGGGCCTTCGTCTGTGGGCGCTTATACCGTGGAAGTGCCCGACGGCCGGCAGCAAGCCGCGCTCGCGCTGCTGCGCACCGATCCCGCAGTGGCCTTCGCCGAGCCCGTGCCGGCCCAGGCACCGGCGCCGAGATGACTCGCCTGCTGAGATCGTGCGTCTCGGTTCTGCTCTTGTTGGCGGCGGGTTGCTCATCCGTCACGCCGGCACGCACCGGTAGCGCGCCGCCGGATGTCGCAACCGAACAGCAGGTCCTGGTGATGGTGACGGAGCTTCCGGTGCGGCATTACCGTCCGGGCGCTGCCCTGTTTTCCCCGTATGGCTCGAGCGCATCGCGCACGCGGACCCTGCAGATCGCGCAGAACCTGGCGCGGGACCACGGTCTGAACCCGGTGAGCGATTGGCCCATGCCAGCGCTCGGCGTGCGCTGCTTCCTGATGGAGCTGCCGCCCGGCCAGTCGGCGGCACAGGTGGCAGCACGCCTGGCCGAGGACCCAAGAGTGGAATCGGCCCAACCCCAGCACTTGTTTCGCGTCGCCGCTCACGACGATCCCCACTATGCGCTGCCGACCAGCGCGCAGCAGCTCGAGCTCGATGCGTTGCACCGGATGGCCACGGGCAAGAACGTGACAGTGGCGCAGATCGACACCGGCGTGGACACGCGGCATCCCGCTCTCCAGGGGCAGTTCGCTGTCGAGCGCAACTTCGTGGACGGTGCGCGCCTCGTACCCGAGGTGCATGGCACCGCAGTGGCCGGCATCATCGTCGCCAAGCCCGGCAACCGAGTCGGCGTAGTGGGCATGGCGCCAGGTGCGCGGGGGCTGGCGCTGCGCGCCTGCTGGGAGCCGGCCGACGGGGCCGGGCTGTGCAGCAGTTTCACTCTGGCCAAGGCCATACAGTTCGCCCTCAACGAGCACGTGCGGGTGCTGAACCTCAGTCTGACGGGCCCGCACGACCGCCTCCTGGAGCGGCTTCTCGACAAGGCGGAGCAGGATCAGGTGGTCGTGGTGGGCGCGTCGAGCGCAAACGGGCCGAGCTTCCCTGCTATGCATCCGGCCGTCATCGCGGTCGCCGCGAGCGGCTCGCCCAGCCCACCCGACGGCGCGGTCCTCGCGCCCGGCCGGGACATCCTGACCACAGCGCCCGGCGCGAGCTGGGGCTTCTTCTCGGGTGCGTCCTTTGCCGCGGCCTATGTCAGCGGGCTGACGGCGCTGATGCTCGAGCACTCTCCGCGACTGACGCCAGCCAGCGTGCGTGCGTTGCTGATGCGCAACCAGGCAGCCGGCGCCGGCGGCGAGCCTGTCCTCGACGCCTGCGCGGCCCTGGCGGAGGCTGCGCCCGGGCGGGACTGCGCCTGTTGCAGCCGGGCGAGCACTCGCGGCGCTCGGGGGCGCGCCAGAACCTCCGCATCCTGAGGCCGGCGCCTTGCGCCGCCTGTGGCTGTGTGTGGGGCTGGTTTTGCTCGCGTCGGATGCCGCGGCGCAGATCTCAGGAAGCGTCGCTGTCCTGTCGGACATTCGATTCCGCGGGATATCGTTGACCGACCGGGGCCCAGGCGCGGAGGCGGAGGTCACCTACGACCACGCGAGCGGTTTGTACGCCGGTGCGCTCGTCGAAACCGTGCGCCTCGACGGCGCCAACCCCGAGCTAGGCGCTCAGGCGTACGCGGGCTATGCCCGAGCGCTCAGCGAACGCGTTGCTCTAGACGTTGGCGTCGCGGGTTACTTCTACCCGGCGTCCGCGGTAAGAGGCACCTACAGCTTCAACGAGGCGTTCGCCGGCGTTTCACTCGATGGTGCCGCTGCCCGCTTGCATTACAGCGATGATTACTTCGGCAGCGGCGTACCGGCCTGGTATGCAGAGATCGACGGCGCGGTCAAGCTGACGCGCAGCTTGGCGCTCGTCGGGCATCTAGGCTATCTCGTACGCGGCCCGCAGAACTACCCGCAGCTCGGTGCTGCGCCCCCGAGCCAGTGGGATGCGAAGCTCGGGGTCGCCACCGAGTGGCTCGGGCTGAACTTCGAGCTGAGCGTGGTTGCGACCAATATTCCGGCGGAGCGCTGCCCGCTGGGCGATCGGGCATGCGCCCCCGGCGTGGTGTTCGCGGTTTCTCGGGAGTTTTGAGCGCACGCGATGGCCGGCAAATGCCGGCTTGATCAGCGGCCGTCGGCGCACAATGACCAGCCTGACCGGGATCGAGCGGGAGGGCTCACTGGAGCACAACTCTTCCTGCGATGGCCTCGACCAAGCCGCAAGCGACTCGGTTGCTTTCGGGCGACCCTATCCGCGAGCGCGTCCGTGTCCGGCTTCACTAGCCGGGAGAGACCAGGTCCAGCCGATCGGTGACCACCGCGCTGACCCCAAGGGCTAGCAGTTCGCGTACCTCGTCCGGGCGGTTAACGGTATAGCACAGCACCGGGCAGCGGGCGGCCACCGCCTGTTCCAGCAGCGTGCCGGTCGCGGCACGCTGATCGCAATGCAGTGAGAAACAGCCGAGTCGCGCGACCTGCTCGCGCCAATCGCCGGGCGCCGCGCCGACCAGGAGTCCACGCGGAAGCTGCGGCGCGGCCTCGCGGGCCGCTTCCAGCGCGGCCGGTGAGAACGACGAGAGCAGCGGCGGGGCGGCGTCCACCCAATGGCCGAGCACCTGGCGCGCTACAACGGCGCCGGTTTCGCGCTCGCGGCCAGGACACGGCTTGATCTCGACGTTCGGCCACAGGCCCAGCTTGGCGCACAAGTGCAGCGCCGCGGTCAAGGTTGGAACGGGCTCGCCGGCGAAGCGCAGCTCGCGCCAGCTGCCCGCGTCCAGGCATTGCAGCGCACGCCAATCGGTCTGCGCGACTGGGCCGCGGCCGTCGGTGGTGCGATCCAGGGTGTCATCGTGCATCAGGACAGCCACGCTGTCGCGCGTCAGCTTGGCATCGAACTCCACGCCGCGGAACCCGTGATGGGCGGCGGCGCGCAGGCCAGCCAGGGTGTTCTCCGGGGCCAGCGTGCCCCCGCAGCGGTGGGCGAGCACATGCGGGAAGGGCCACACAGGCCGCGAAGCATCAGTCATGTTAGTCGCGCTCTTGGATTCAGTCTGTCGCGCCCCTATAAAGGGGGTAACGGGTCCGATATAATCTTGTTTCTTCGAGCATTCAGGGGGTAGACATGCCGATCTACGAATACCGCTGCGCAGCGTGCGGCTTCGAGAAGGAGTATCTGCAAAAGCTGTCCGATGCGCCGATCACCGACTGCGAAAGCTGCGGTCGGCCGACCATGGCCAAGCTCGTCTCTGCGGCTGGCTTCCAGCTCAAAGGCAGCGGCTGGTACGCCACCGATTTCAAGAATAGTGGTTCCAGGCCCAAGGCGAAGGAAGAGTCAAAGACGGATCGGGCCGCGGGTGACAGCGGAAAGCCCTCCGCAGAAACCAAGAGCACGGCGGAGTGTGGCGCGGGCGCCTGCCCGGCCTGCCAGCCCACCCAATGACGCCAGACAGCGATGTGGGAGCCCCCGCCCGGTGAGGAAATACTTCATCACGGGGCTCCTGATCTGGATCCCATTGGTCATCACGCTCTGGGTGTTAAACCTGATCGTGAGCACCATGGACAGCACCCTGTTGCTGTTGCCGGAATCCGTGCAGCCCAAAGCGTGGCTCGGGTTCAACATCCCGGGCCTGGGCGCGGTGCTGACCCTGCTGGTGCTGTTCCTCACCGGCGTGTTCGCGGCCAACATCATCGGCCAGCGGCTGGTGCGCGTGGGTGAAGGCATGCTGGCCCGCATTCCGTTCGTGAAGACCATCTACAACAGCGTCAAGCAGGTGTCCGACACGCTGTTCTCGAGCCAAGGGCAGGCTTTTCGCAAAGCGTTGCTGGTGCGCTTCCCGCACAGCGACGCGTGGACCGTCGCTTTCCTCACCGGCACGCCCGGCGGCGAAGTGGCCGACAAGCTGGGCAGCGAGCGCATCAGCGTGTATGTTCCCACAACCCCCAACCCGACCTCGGGATATTTTCTCATTGTGCCGCGTTCGGACGTGATCGAGTTGGACCTGAGCGTGGACGAGGCGCTCAAGTACGTCATCTCCATGGGGGTGGCCTCGCCCAGCCCGCAGCGCCGTTCGGCGACGGCAAACGCCGCGCCCGACGCCTGAGCGCGTCCAAACGCGCCCGCTGACAGACCAAAGATCTTCTGCGCTCTCTAATCATGCGTACCGATTATTGTGGACTGATCGACGGGAGATACCTCGGACAGTCCGTTACCTTGTTCGGTTGGGTGCATCGGCGTCGCGATCACGGCGGTGTGATCTTCGTCGACCTCAGAGACCGCGAGGGGCTCGTGCAGGTCGTGTGCGACCCGGACACGCCAGACACCTTCGCCATCGCCGACCGGCTGCGCAGCGAGTTTGTCGTCCGAGTCGAAGGGAAGGTGCGCCCGCGCCCGGAGGGCACGGTCAACCCGAACCTGAACAGCGGGGAAATCGAGGTCCTGGCCCGGACCATCGGGATCCTCAACTCCTCGCTCACGCCGCCGTTCCAGTTGGACGACGAGGACTTAAGCGAGAGCGTGCGCCTGGAGCACCGCGTGATCGACTTGCGGCGGCCGGTCATGCAGCGCAACCTGCGATTGCGCTACCGGGTGGCGATGAGCATGCGCCGGTTTCTGGATGCACACGGCTTCATCGATGTCGAGACGCCGATGCTGACCAGATCGACTCCGGAAGGCGCGCGCGACTATCTGGTTCCGAGCCGCGTGCACGCCGGGCAGTTCTTCGCGCTGCCGCAGTCCCCGCAGCTGTTCAAGCAGCTGCTCATGATCGCAGGCTTCGATCGCTACTACCAGATCACCAAATGCTTCCGCGACGAAGATCTGCGCGCCGACCGCCAGCCCGAGTTTACCCAGGTCGACGTCGAGACCTCCTTCCTCGGTATAACCGAGATCACCGCGCTGATGGAGCAGATGCTGCGCTCGCTGTTCAGGGAAGTACTGGACGTGAGCCTTCCGGATCCGTTTCCCCGCATGAGCTACGCCGAGGCGATGTCCAAGTACGGTTCCGACAAGCCCGACCTGCGCGTGCCGCTCACGCTGACCGAGCTCACGGACGTGATGAAGGAGGTCGAGTTCAAGGTGTTCTCGAGCGCGGCCAATACGGCCGGCGGCCGTGTGGCCGGGCTGCTCGTCCCCGGCGGTGGCCAACTGACGCGCAGCGAGATCGATGCCTACGCCCAGTTCGCGGGCATCTACGGCGCGAAGGGTCTGGCGTACGTGAAGGTCAACGAGGTCGGTAAGGGACGCGAGGGTCTGCAGTCGCCCATCGTCAAGAACCTGCCCGAGGCGGCGCTGAAAGCCATCGTCGAGCGCAGCAGCGCTAGAGACGGCGATCTCATGCTGTTCGGTGCCGACAACGCGAGAGTTGTGAACGAGTCGCTCGGTGCGCTGCGCGCGAAGATCGGCCATGAGAGGGGCTTTGCGCGGGCTGGCTGGAAGCCGCTGTGGGTGCTGGACTTCCCCATGTTCGGGTGGAACGAGGAGGAGAAGCGCTGGGACCCGCTGCATCATCCATTCGTTGCGCCGATGGACGGTCACGAGGACTACTTGGACAGCGATCCGGCCAAGGCGCTGTCCAAGGCCTACGACATAGTGCTCAACGGCTGGGAGATCGGCGGTGGCTCGGTGCGTATCCACCGTCAGGACGTGCAGTCGAAGGTGTTTATGGCGCTCGACATCGGGCCGGAAGAAGCGCGCGCCAAGTTCGGGTTTCTGCTCGATGCCCTGCAGTACGGCGCGCCCCCCCACGGAGGCCTGGCCTTCGGTCTGGATCGTATCGTTGCGCTCATGGCAGGGACCGAGTCGATTCGGGACGTGATCGCCTTCCCCAAGACTCAGCGCGCGCAAGACCTGCTCACGCATGCGCCTAGCCCCGTGGACGAGCGCCAGCTGCGCGAGCTGCACATCCGGCTGCGCACGCCCGAGACCGCTAAGACTTGAATTGAAGTACAAGATCCCGATCTCGGTCCTGGTGGTGGTGCACACACTGGACCTCGAGGTGTTGCTGCTCGAGCGCGCGGACCATCCTGGCTACTGGCAATCTGTGACCGGCAGCCAGAATGAGGGGGAGACGCTGGAACAGACCGCGGTCAGGGAGGTGTTGGAAGAGACGGGGCTCGAGGCCCGCCAGCACCGGCTCACCGACTGGCGCCTGCACAACGAATACGGGATCTTCCCCGAGTGGCGCTGGCGCTACGCGCCGGGAGTGATGCGCAACGCCGAGCACGTCTTCGGCCTGCTGCTTCCGGCCCCGGTTCAGGTGCGTGTCGCGCCGCGTGAGCATCTCGGTTTCGTGTGGCTGCCCTGGGAGGAAGCGGCGCAACGTTGCTTCTCCTGGAGCAACGCCGCCGCAATCCGTAAACTGCAGCAGAGCAGCAACTAACGGTGACGCCGCCCCCGATAGAGAAGCCGGCAACGGAGATGGGATGCAAAGCCTGCATATCTTGACCTACAACATCCACAAGGGCTTCGCCCAGTTCAAGCGCCGCGTCAGCCTGCACGACCTCAAGGACCGGTTGCAATCGGTGGACCCCGACGTCGTGTTCCTCCAGGAGGTGGTCGGGTTCCACGCCCGCTTCGCGCGGCGCCATGACGACTGGCCGAGAGCGCCCCAGTACGAGTTTCTGGCCGACGCGGTTTGGCAGGACTTTGCCTATGGCCGCAACGCGGTGGTAGACGACGCCCACCACGGCAATGCGATCCTGAGCAAATTTCCCATTGTGCGCTGGGACAACGAAGACGTGTCCATGCACCGTCTCGAGCGGCGCGGTCTGCTTCACTGCGAAATCGAGCTGCCGGACTGGGAAGAGCGGCTGCATACGATCAACGTGCACCTGGGCCTGCTGCGCATCTGGCGTGAGAAGCAGCTGGAAGTGCTGGCCAGCCGCATCGAGCGCCTCGTGCCGCATGACGCTCCGCTCATCATCGCTGGCGACTTCAACGACTGGACCAGGCGCGCGAGCGAATACCTGATGCGCGCTCTGAATATGTCCGAGGTATTCGAGACCTACGGCCGCGGTCCGGCCCGCAGCTTCCCGGCCGTGCTGCCCGTGCTCCATCTGGACCGCATCTACGTGCGCGGCTTCCGGGTGCAGCTGGCCCATGTGCACCGGGGGCTGCACTGGGCGCGCGTTTCCGATCATGCGGCGCTCTCGGCGCTGTTGACCCGCGATCACAACGGCGGCAGGGGCAGGACGCGCGTGGCGGTGGCTCGGCCCGATACTACGCCTGAGCCTCAGTAGGCGATGTTCCGCGGGCAGAAGAAGGCGTCCCGGTATCCGCCGCCCGAGGCGCGGGTTGAAACGGCTCCCACGCCCGGGAGGCGAAGCCGAGTCAACCAGGGCGGCCGCTAGCCTCGCCCGGACCTATTCAGACGCGTACGGTTCGGGCTCGGCCGTGGAGCAACCCCATCTGCGGTAAGCAGGGGTTGACAAAGCTCCGCGCCGCTTGTCGTCCCATCTCAGATCTCAGCGGGCCAAGACGGCACCGCGTCCCCCGATTCAACCCAGAGCCCCCGCACCGATTCACGCTCCACCAGAGCAGTGCACCAACCGAGGGCTGCACTTTGACCCCGGCAAGCTCCGCCGGCAAGAGAGCGCGTGGCACGCCCGTTGCTCGACCAGGCGTAAATCCCCGCTTCTGGAGAACCCCTCGTGCTCGGCCTGCGCAAGCCCAAACCCAAACCCCAGTCGCCACAACTCCATCTACCTGCTCCCCTGCAGCGTGACCAGTTCCTGTGGATGCTGGGCAGTATGTGTCAGCTGTTCCGGGTGCCGTTCGACGCGCGCCTGATCCTCCAGCATTATCCGCCGCCCTATACCGTGGGCAGTTTGTGCGACGCGGCCCAGGCGCTCGGCTTCCGCCTCCGCGAGCAGGCCCTCTCGCGCGGCGGGATACGCGCCTACGACTTGCCCGCCATGGCGCTGAGCCGCAAAGCCGACCAGGGCCCAGCGCTGATCCTTAAGACGGACAGCGAGCGGGTGTTGCTCTTCCGGGCGGGCTCTGAAGCCGGGGAGACCATCGGGGCGGAGGAGTTTCAGAGCCAGTTCGAGCCAGTGCTGTTCGCACTAGGGCGTCCCGAGAAGCAAGGCCGGCGCGCCGACGACGGCAGTCCCTCCGACTCGGCTGCGCGGGAGGATTTCGGGTTCGGTTGGTTCATTCCCGAGCTGGTCAAACATAAACGCATCTTTCGCGATGTGCTGCTGGCCTCGCTGGCCATCCAGCTCATGGCGTTGGCCACGCCGCTGTTCACCCAGGCGATCATAGATAAGGTGATCGTGCATCAGACCCACAGCACGCTGGCGGTGGTGGGGTTCGCCCTGGTTATGTTCATGGTGTTCTCGACCGTCATGACCTGGCTACGCCAGTACCTGGTCATCCACACCGGCAACCGCATCGACGCGGTGCTCGGGAGCCACGTCTTCGGACACCTGCTGCGTCTGCCGCTGCGCTATTTCGAGCAGCGGCCTACCGGCGTGATCGTGTCCCGGCTGCATGGTGTAGAGACGATCCGGGATTTCCTTTCCGGCGCCGCAGTGTCGCTCATCCTGGATCTGCCGTTTCTACTCATCTTCCTGGGTGTGATGTTCTTCTACAGTTGGCAGCTGTCACTGATCGCGCTGTGCTGCCTGGCCACAATTAGCGTTCTGAGCCTCGCGGTGACGCCGATCTTCCGCTCCCGGCTGAACCGGCAGTTCCTACTCGGAGCCCGCAACCAGGCCTTTGTCACCGAGTACGTCGTCGGCATGGCGACGGTCAAGAGCCTGCAGACCGAGCCGCTGCTCGAGCGGCGCTACGGCGAATACCTGGCGAGCTACCTGGCTGCGGGGTTCTCGACGCGCCAGCTGGCCAACACGTTCAACGTTGTGGCCAGCACGCTCGAGCAGGCGATGACGCTGGCCATACTGATAGGAGGTGCGCTGTTGGTGATGCATGGCGACGGCTTCACCATCGGCATGCTGGTGGCGTTCCAGATGTTCGCCAATCGCATGTCGCAGCCGATGCTGCGGTTGGTCGGGCTGTGGCAAGAGTTCCAGCAGGCCTCGGTGGCCGTCAGGCGCCTGGGGGACGTGATGAACCTTCCGACGGAGCCCTACACGGTAGTACCGGCACGCAGCCCGCGCAGCGCGGGGCACATCGAGGTGCTCGATCTTGGCTTCCGCTACAGTCAGCAGCATCCATTCGTCTATCGAAACCTGAACCTCAGCCTCAGGCCCGGTCAACTCACCGTGCTCATGGGTGCCTCCGGCTCGGGCAAGAGCACCCTGACCAAGCTGCTGATGGGCTTCTACCCACCCACGGAGGGCCAGATACTGGTCGACGGCCGCGATATCCGAAATCTGTCCGCGAACGAACTGCGCCAGTCCTTCGGCATCGTGCCGCAGGATACGATCTTGTTCGCGGGAACTGTCTACGACAATCTCGCCATGGCAGACCCCAGCGCCACCTTCGACCAGATCATGGACGCCTGTCGCAAAGCCGAGATCCACGACGTGATCGAGCGCCTACCGCAGGGCTACCAGACCGTGCTCGGCGAGCATGGGGTGGGCCTGTCCGGCGGCCAGAAGCAGCGCATCGCGATCGCGCGTGCCCTGCTCAAAGAGCCGGCCGTCCTGGTGTTCGACGAGGCCGCCAGCAACCTGGACGTGGAGACGAGCGAGCAGTTCGCGCGCACCATCAACCAGTTCAAGGGAACCACCACCGTCCTGTTCATCACCCACCAAGCGCCGCGTGGGCTGGCCTTCGACGCGGTCATCCGCTTGGGGGAGAAGCCAACTGCGGGGTCGGAACCGAGCCCCGGTGGTGTCGTGCGCCCCCTGTCCTTGGCCCCGCGCCGCGCGGACGGCGCCGAAGAACAGGTGCCGGCCGTTCATTGACGCGTCTATAACAGTTAACAAATTCAAATAGTTGCTGGCATGAGGCTTGCGAAAATCGCCGCCCCTGACCTGGGGCGTCCGGAACCCGACCCGCAACGGCGCTAGCATCCATCGTCGCACGACACGCTGGCGTCACCCACTCGCCTCGGATCAGCCGGAATTCCAGCTGGTTCGCACTTCGCACGGCTATCTTCGCACAACGGCTTTGCCCGCCCTTACAACGGATTGCAGGGTCGATTGCGGGTGGTGCGCGAATGTCTCGATGCGCGCATTCCGGGACCATTCCCGCGCTTGACAGTCTTTCACAGCGCCGCGCCTGCGTGGCATCTCGCTTGCGCCTCGATGTCTGCCGGCGGAGACATTTCTCCGGCCTTGCAACGCGCCGAGAACTTCCTTTGACTTTCTCGCGCCAGACGAACCGACTCACGCAATCACAGACAAGTCCGCTCGAAATGCACACCGCGTTACGCTCGGGCAACCGGTATGGTCGCGCGACAGGTCTGAAGACCCGGTACTCAGTCCACCGGCACTCCAGGATCGTCTCGCGCCCCCCCCCGCATCAGAGCGCGAGCGAGAATTCCGCCGCATTGGACACTGCAGTGTCCAGTCGCACCCGAACGAAATCGCATCGCCGGCGCGAGTCGGCGTTGAACATTCAGTGAACATCGTAGACGGCTTTTCCGGAGGTTGATCATGGCGAACGATACAATCAATGCTACTGACGGTCTGAACACCATCAACTATCAGCTGGGCGACGGGGTAGACTCGATCAGCTTCGCGCTTCCGCGCACCTACCAGTACGCGCAGTTCCTGACTGCCGCCGAGAGCGGCCTGGCGGAGCTATCGACCTTCACCGGAACCGATTACAGCAACGGCTATTTTGGCACCGCCAACCAGAGCCTGGTCGACGCTCTGCCGTATGACATCTCGTCCACGCTCAGCGCCATGCACCAGAACTATGTCTGGGGCAGCGGTTATGTCCCCGGCACGGTCGATCCGGCCGCAGCGCTGGCCGCATTCAATGCGTTGATCGATTGGATCAACGCGCCTGCTGGCAACGTGATCCAGTTCGGCCCCGGAATTAAGCCCAGCGATGTCATGGTCCAGATGGGCGCCACCGCCGACTTCGGTACGCCGCAGAGCACCCCGGTCCAATTTGCCGTCGCGCTCAACAACGAAGCGGGAATGGTCTTCGGTCTCGCCGGCCCGCAGGTCGTGGCCACAGACACGCCGGCGCCCCCGGTCATCAACATGCAGTTCCAATTCGACGATGGGACCAGCGTGAGCCTGGCGGACCTGCTCGCTCGCCCGGGCCAAGGGGTGATCGGAACTCAGACCGGTGCCGATGGCAACGATTTCCTCCACGGCAGCCTGAGCGACGACACCTTGCTCGGCAACGGCGGGAACGACAAGCTTGACGGCGGAGCTGGCGCCGACCAGCTGTTCGGCGGCGCCGGCGATGATGTCATCAGCGGCGGCTCGGGCAACGATACCATCTACGGAGAAGACGGCAACGACGTCATGGCCGCCGGCAAGGACGGCGGCTTCATGTCCGGCGGCGCCGGCGACGACGTCTACTGCTTCAACCGTGGCGACGGCCAGGTCACTATCGACAACCAGGACTGGGACGGTAGCGGCGTCGACACCATCTCTTTCGGCGGGGGCGTTGCGCCCTCCGACCTGGTTGCATCCGTGGACCCGTCGAGCGGCAACCTGACGCTGGGCATAGTCGGCACTACAGATACGATCACCATCCCCTGGTTTGACCCATGGAGTGGTATGGCGACGCGGACCGATGAGGCAATCGACCGCGTGCAGTTCTTCGACCCCGACGGCACCGCTCACGTCTACGACCTGGCCAGCCTTGTTGACGCCGCCTTCCCCGATCCTTCCTCGGCCGATCCGTCCGTCACCGTCGCGCTGGTGGGCCCGGGCAGCCCGAAGCGGTCCTTGGCTGCAGCCGGTGGAGACGCTGCGCGCAGTTATGCCCTGACCGGTAATCTATTCCCCAGTGAGAACCAGGCGCCAACGGCCATCGCCATTGCGGATCAGAGCGCAACGCAGGACGCAGCCTTCACCTATGTGCTGCCCGCCGGGACGTTCGTCGATCCCGAGGGTGCTGCGCTGACGCTGGCCGCTACTACACCCGACGGCCATACGCTGCCGTCCTGGCTGCAATTCGACGCCGCGTCTGGCACATTCAGCGGCACCCCGACCAACGGCGACGTCGGCAGCATGGCAGTGAAAGTGACCGCCACCGATCCGGGTGGCCTCTCGGCTTCAGACACCTTCAACCTGGTGGTGCAGAACGTCAACGATGCGCCCACGGTTGCGCACGCGATCGCCGATCAGAGCGCCACGCAGGATGCGGCCTTCTCATTCGTCGTGCCTGGCGACACCTTCTCCGATATCGACGTGGGCGACAAGCTCACCTACAGCGCCAAGCTCGCCGATGGCTCCGCGCTGCCCTCCTGGCTGAAGTTTGACGCGACCACGGGCGCATTCTCGGGCACCCCGTCCAACGCCGACGTGGGCGCGCTGAGCATCCAGGTCACCGCCACCGACATCGCCCGGGCCAGCGCCTCGGATGTGTTCGCGCTGAACGTGGCCAACGTCAACGA
>JBGPOV010000029.1:0-36328 GCA_041488255.1 Gammaproteobacteria bacterium
AGGATCTTCGAATACACTTCCGGGTCCTTCTCGCCGGAATCACCCACACACACAAAGTGGCGCTTCGGGAAGCGCCTGATGAGCGCCTCGATCGTTTGGACCTTGAAAGGATACGGGTCCGGTTTTAGCTCCCTGAGATTGGCAGCATTGATGTCCACGGAGCGCATGTGCCAGGTGAAGGAGGGAAATCCGACCTCTTCGGTGAAACCGCGGAGCGGCTGGTTGAATTGCCAGGGACCTGCGGACACCACATGGAACTGGATGCGGCTACCAAGGGCCTCTTTCCATGAGCGGTAAAGCGCCGGCATTCCTGTCACGGCCACGAACGGTCGCACGAAGGTGTTCTTCAGCATCTCTTTTCGGTCGAGCACGTGGGTCTCCTTAATGGTGTCATCCATGTCTGTCACCACGGATACGCCCTCTTCCGGCACGAGCGTCACTTTCCCCGGGAAGCGCCCCGGATTGGCAGCGGTAGGCAGGGATTCAAAAGAGATCACGCCGTCTGTAGCGAGTTTCGAGGCATCGTCCTTTGCCAGTGGGATCTGGGCAGTGAAGTAACCCGCCTTGTCGGAAGCCGGTAGAGAGAAGGTCTGGTCGCCGATCCTCACGGAGACGCGCCTGTTTTTCTCGCTGTCGGAAAGGAAGTAACCGGCACGCTCGTGGAAGAGGGCGGATTTCGCCTCATCGTCGTCGAGATCGGCCGCTTTGGCGATGGCTTCGATCAACTCCGTGCGCCCAATGCTGCCCGCGGCCGGTTCGAAGATGCGTCCCTGAACGGTAAGTGACCAAGACTGGCCGTCGGCCGAAACTGAGGCGAGGGAGGGGAAAAAGAGGATCTCCTGGCCCGCCACCGGGGCGTCCTTCGGGGTGCAACCGGCGGATACAAAGGACAACAAAACGGCAGAAACAACCCACCGTGCGGTGGCTGCCGTGAAACGCATCATCATGTGCATAGATTCTCCCTCCCGGCGTAAGGGCTAAGCTGGGTGCTGATCTCCCGACTCGTCAAGGGCTGTGGGCTGAGCTATTACAGAACGCCGCGGATTGGAGGTCCAACACCACGTTGCGCCAGAGTCTTTGGACTCTCAGTTGGTCGCTCTTGGTGAGGCTATCAGAGCGGCACTTACAAATCGCATACCGATCCGGGCTCCCTGCCCCGTTGCCGAGAGTCCTGGACGCCTGTTCCTTTATGTAAGGTTGGCCGTTGGTTTCGGACCCTTTTGAGCCGCCTTTCAGATTACGGGTGTGACGCAAGTTAAGCGGAATTCAAGGTTCGGCGCCATTTCAGTGCAAAGTCTTAAGCACCAACGGCCAATTCACTTGCACACAAAAGTTCGCGTACCGGCTGCCTTAAAAAACTAACACGCGGCACCGAGAGAAACGACCGAATCCTCTTGGTCACCTCCCTCGCTGCCGCGAGCTCGGGCCAATCTCGCCGAAGGCGTCAGGTCTACGCAACAAGCCATCTCGCCAGATGATCGCAGGCTTGTGGACCGTCTGAACGACCGTTGCTTCTGGCCGCTTAGCGACTGTCGGTACCCGACCCTGAGCTGCCTGTCGGGCTTGAGAGAAGCGGACCCTCGCGTACTTCGCTGCACGGTCACAAGCGACCGTTCGAAAATAGTTCCTAATGACGCACCACGTTGTGCAGCAGATGAACGCTGAGGAAATTAGGCCCCAAGAGCGAGCGAAGCCAGGCGGCTCAGCGCCAGATGCACCGGGAGCAGAAGTCCAAACGGTAGTATCGTCCCGCCTCGGACCTATCGGGCACGATCTCAGTCACTAGGCATTGGGCACACACGCCGGTGACGAGGTTTCCAAATCAAAGTGTAGAAGATGGGTCTGACCCCACCCGGCGCATACCAGATAGTTGAGTAGGCGCGCGAGGGGGATGGCTTCCCGCACCCGCCCGTCGAGATGCGAAGAGCGGAGCCAGGTGCGTCTCTGCGAGGCCCTCCAATGCCGTCACCGCCATGGCGACGCCGGCTAGGAGCGCGGGCGCAACAATCAGACAGAAGAACGCTCCCAGTGCCACCTCGACAAAGGGTGGTTGCACTGCGAGCCAGCCGAAGAAATCGTTTGGATTGTCCACGCGTCCTGGTCAGCAAGACGCGTTCTACTCGCCTGGCCCGCTGCGAAGTATCTAGAAGTCATCGACAGATCAATGACGTCGCACTTGTCTTGGATCGCATATATCCGCTACTTCAGCGCGGCGGGCATACCGGTCACCGCCGGGAAGTGACACCCGTGGGCAATGCTGGACGATAAAGGTTCGATTGCGCGGCAGCGGGTCTACACGGGCTGTGGGGCCAGCCTCGACACCTCGCGCATCCCCCGGCGCAGCTCCAGCCGTTGGCCGTGAAAGCGCGCCAGCTCGTTGCGGTGGGCAATGCTGACGATGGTCGTGTGCTTCAGTCGATTCGTCAACAACTCGTACAACTCCGCCTGACTGGTGTCATCCAGGTTAGAGGTCGCCTCGTCGAGGAACAGCCAGGCGGGTTTCTCCAGGAGAGCGCGCGCGAAAGCCACCCGCTGCTGCTCGCCTCCTGAAAGTTGCGTGCTCCAATCAGCCGACTGATCCAGCCGCGTAAGCAGATGTGGCAGACCGACGGCGGTGAGTGCCTCTGCGATCTCAACATCGGTAAACGCTTCTATGCGAGCGGGATAGCATACAGCCTCGCGCAGGGTGCCAAGTGGAAAGTAGGGGCGCTGGGGCAGGAAGAGTCGATCGAAATTGACGGGGTGCAGAATGCGTCCTCGCCCGAAGGGCCAGATGCCCGCAATCGCGCGGAACAAGGTGCTTTTGCCCGATCCGGAAGGCCCCTGGATCAAGAGCCGCGAACCGCTGGTAATGTCCAGGCTTGCGTCCGAAACCAGCGTCTCGCCAGTGGGCAGGCCCAGCTCCAATCGATCCAACTTCAGTGAACCCTCGGGTCCGCTCACCAGCTCGACACCGGGATTCTTCCGTTGTGCGCGTTGCGTAGCCTCGATCGCTTGGTGGAAGCCGATGAGGCGATCTACCGTCGCCTTCCACTCCGCAAAACTGGTGTATACGTTGATGAACCAGGACAGGGACTCCCGCACGAACCCGAAAGCGCTGGCGGTTTGCATCAGGCCGCCTAGCGCGATCGCACCGGAGAAGAAGCGAGGCGCCGCGACCACGAAGGGGAAGATCACTGCCAGTTGTCCGTAGCCGGAAGTGAACCACGTGAGCTGCTTCTGGCGCTTCATGATCGCCCACCAGTTCGAGTAGATGCTGTTGAAACGGGTGCCGAACCCTCGCAGCTCGTCATCCTCACCACGGTACAACGCTACACCCTCCATGTTTTCACGGAACCTCATCAGGCTGTAGCGGAAGTCCGCCTCATAACGCTGCTGGTTGAAATTCAGCCCGATGAGCGGCTTCCCGATCTTGTTGACCAACCCGTTTCCGAGGGCGGCATAGAGTAACGCCGCCCAAAGCATGTAACCTGGAATCGCGATTTCACGTCCGTCAAGTGGAATGACCAATGGGCCTGACAACACCCACAACACTCCAACGAAGGACACCAGTGTGACCAGCGCGTTGATCAGGCCGACCGACAGGCCCAGGGTCTGGTTGACGAAAATCTTCAGGTCCTCCGCTACGCGCTGATCCGGGTTATCGGTCTGACTCCCCTTGAGCTGCATCGGATAGTACGTCCGGTCCGTGAGCCAGTCCTTGAGGTACTTGTCGGTCAGCCATCGGCGCCACCGGATCTGCAACATCTGAGTGAAGTACAGTGAATACACCGACATCACGATCCATATCGCCGCGAGTAGCGCGAAGCGCAGAATCTGTCGATAGAACTCTGCCTTGTCCTTGTCCTGCAGCGTGTTGAAGAAGAGATTCTGCCACTCGTTGATCCGCACGTTCATGTACACCATCCCCAGCGTCAAGGCGATGATGGAGAGCAGCAGCAGGCGCGCGATCAGTCTGTCTTCAGAGAACCAGTAGGGCTTGAACAACGCCCAGAAGTCACGCCAAAAGCCGGATCGGGTTCTGTTCATGTCGCATCCTATGGGCATCGCCTGGTCAGCGATCTTTCATGCTCAGATCGCGCAAATCGAGACTAATCATAGGCGAGTCGAATCCGCCCCGTCCCAGGTGAAACTTGTATCTGCGCTTGCGCGTTTCGCCGCAAGTTGTCGTGGGGTCGGTGCAGGAGGCCCGACCAGGGGCCCGACTTACAGCAGCCTCGAGCGGGTCGGGCCGCGATGTTAAAACGGCTAAATCAGTGAGGTAACCCCCGGCTATGCCGGGACCCACCAGGGCTTGAGCTATGCGAGGGTCGTAGTGTGCTTCTCCGAGTCTTCGCCAAAAGACGCGCGAGATCACCGATGAAAGAGTATCAGAGTCTGATAGTCGGCGCTCGTCGGACGACGTTTAGGATCAACCACTACCGATGCTGAATGACGTCAGAGATTACGCACGGTGCCCACGGTCCGGTCTGGTGGTGTGAATGTCCGTTTCTCGATCATTTGGACCTCACGCGGCAACGGCCGGTCCTGGGCCGCATCCGGTCGTTCCGCGTTTGAGTAATACCGAGGCCTACGCGGATGGTCGGCGCATGCTTCGTCACACCTGAATCACAGAAGGTTTCTGGGGCTTGATTCCGTGGAGTTACAACGCGGTTCGTAGGTAAACCGCACGCAGCGCGAGCAGCTTACAACGCCGCCGCACCGGCTTGCGCGATGATCCCGTCCTGGAACGATTGCACGCCCGACACTCCGATTCCCCCGACATATTGCCCGTCCTTCACCAGCGGGACGCCGCCGTCCAGTGGCACCGCGCCCGGGAGGCCGAGCATGCTGACGCGCTCCTCCAGCACGGTCTGTTCGATGGCCTTCGTGGGCCGCTTGAACAGGATCGCGGTCCTGCCTTCCTTCTCGGCGATTTGGCTTGACGCCTTCTGTGCTCCGTCCATGCGCTCCAGGTACATGAGGTGGCCGCCGTCGTCGAGCACGGCGATGACCACCGCCCAGCCGTTTTTCTCGGCTTCCGCGCGAGCCGCGGAGGCGACGCGCTTGGCGTCCTCAAAAGACAGGCTCATGCTCTGGAGCATCTCAACGTCCCACGTGTTGAACCCTTGTTAACGAAGTCGCAAGCGTCAATAACATTCCGCAGACAGCAGATTCTTGTAGATCCGCCCATCCTTCATCACCAACTTGATATTGGTCGGCGTCTGCAGGAGGCGAACGTCGTTCTGCGGCTCGCCTGCGACGACCACCAGGTCAGCCAGAAAACCCTTGGCCACCTCGCCGGCCGCACCCTCGAGCATCATCGCCGCAGCGCCGGTCCGCGTGGCCGCCACCAGGGCCTCCGCATCGGAGTACCCGAAAAAGCGCACGAAATGCTCGAGATCCCGGGCATTGGTGCCATGCGGCGTCCACGGGAATCCGTAGTCGCCACCCACGAGGACCCGCACTCCGCGCTTGCGTAGCTCGGCAAACACCTCTTGTGCTCGCTCGAACTGGTCGACGACGCCGTTGGCCTTCGCCTTCTCGTAGGTGATGCCCCACTGTTCGGCTTCAAAGATCGTGTTGTGCAGCAGCCCGACCGCCGGCGCGACGAAGACCCTGTCGCGGGCCGCTTCTAGGAGATCCAGGCACTCCTCATCTGCGTATTCGCAGTGATACAGAATGTCGATCCCGTGCCTCAGCGCCATCTTAATCGAGGCGGCGGCGCGGACATGCGCCGCGATTCGCTTGCCGTGTGCATGCGCAGTTCTCGCGGCGATCTCCACTTCATCTTCGCGCATGACGGTTTGGTGCGGACGGGAGCCGGGTATGGTCTGATTCCCGGAGACGTTCAACTTGAGGGTGTCCACACCCTCACGCAGCAGGCTTCGGCACGTGCGCTGCATTTCGTCCGCGCCATCGACCACCAGCGCGATGGACTCGCGATAGATGTGCATGCGGCGCTCGTCGCCGAGATTGCCGGTATTTGTCAGCTCGGGGCTGGCAGCCAGCATTCGCGGCCCCGGCGTGTTTCCGGCGTTGATCTCGTCCCGGATGACAACATCGAGGCGCGGCTTGGCCGACCCGCCGCTCACGCACGACGTAAAGCCCGCGTCGAGCACGATGCGGGCATGCCGCCTCGTCTGGAGCGTGTGCTCCTCGGGCGGGACGTCGCCTGTCTCGACGATGTCGGCTTTATGCAGAAATGGCAGGTGCGCGTGACCGTCGACCAACCCCGGGATGATCGTGTGCCCTGACACGTCGATCCGCGCTGCGGCCTCAACTCCCCGCGAGGCTTGCGGCCACAACTCGGCGATCCGGTTGCCGGCAACCAGGACATCGGCGGGGAACGCTGGCTTTCCGCTCCCGTCCCAGACAGCCCCCCCTTGCAATAGAACGCTTTTCATACACGACAGGTTAGCAGAGTCAACGCGTCGAGGTTCACGCCTGGATCACGCTCACCGTCCTCCTGAACCGCGCTAGGGCGGCCAGGAAGAACACCAGGCCCATGCCGGCCACCGCCGCGAAGTTCTGCCACACCTCAGCGAACCCCGCGCCGCGATACAGGATCGCCATCGAAAGGCTGACGAAATGCGTCGTGGGCGAAAACTGCATGATCTTCTGCAGCCACTCAGGCATGCTGTCCAGCGGTGTCGTGCCACCGGATAGCATGTTCAGCACCAGGAACACCGGAAGGGCGAGCAGGCCGAACTGGGGCATCGAGCGTGCGATGGTGGCCAGGAAGATGCCCAGCGAGGCGACCGAGAACATGTAAATGCCGGTGCCCGCCATGAAAAGCGGGATCGACCCGGCCACGGGCACGTCCAGCATGCCCTGAACGACGAAGCGCAGCGACAGCGTGGACACGACCACGATCACCAGCGCACTGGACCACACCTTCGCCAGCATGATGTCGCTGGGCGTGAGCGGCATGACGAGCAGGTGCTCGATGGTGCCGTGCTCACGTTCGCGCACCACCGCGGCCCCGGACAGGATGATGGCGAGCATCGTGATATTGTTGATGATCTGAGATACCCCCAGGAACCAGGTCTCGATCAGGTTCGGGTTGAACTTGGCGCGCGTGACCAGCCGCACAGGCGATTGAGCGTCGGACGGCGCACCCCGCAATCGCCCCACTTCCTGCGCGATGATGCTCTCGATGTAGCCTGCGCCGCGCCCGGCCTGGCTCATGGCGGTGGCGTCCACGTTGAGCTGGACGGTCGGTTTGCGGCCGGCTTCGAGATCGGCCTGGAATCGTGGTGGAATGTCGATGACGAACGTGTAGCGGCCGGCGTCCATGGCCGCGTCGACCTCGTTCAGGCCGATCTGCCGCGGCCGCTTGAAGAACGGGGGCAACAGCGCGTCCGTGATGCGTCCAGAAAGCTCGGAGCGGTCCTCGTCCACGATCGCGACGGAAGCGTTGCGCAACTCCATCTGCGCGCCCTTCGCCGGGCCATAGACGGCGTAGGTAAACGCGTACAGGATCAACCCCACCATCGCGGCGTCCCGCGCGAGGCTCGCAAGCTCCTTCCGGCCCAGCCAGAGGATACTTTGCAGATGCTCGCCGAGCATCAGGCCTCTTGGGTCTTGATGGCCGCGCGCGACAGCGCAATGATGGCCACGATGATTACGCCTAGGGCCAGAAAATCTCCCGCCACCGAACTGAAGCCCAGCGCCTTGGTGATGGTGCCGACGCTGATGTGCTGGAAATAGGTGCTGGGGAAGGCGCGGCCGATCACCTGCGCGTCCGTGGACATGGACGAGACCGGCAGCAGCATGCCCGAGAACTGGATCGCCGGCAGCGTGGTGAGGATGGCCGTGGCGAAGATTGCCGCGATCTGGGTCTTCACGAAGCTGGATATCAGCAGCCCGAATCCCGTGGTCGCAATCACATAGAGCAACGCACCCAGGGTCAGCGCGAAGAAGGTTCCTTTGACCGGCACCTGGAACAAGAAGAACGCCAAGGCCAGGACGGTCGCGAAGTTCAGCAACGCCACCCCCACATAGGGCAGCTGCTTGCCCAGCAGGAACTCCAGCCCCGTGGTGGGCGTGACGTAGAAGTTGGTGATCGAACCGAGCTCCTTCTCGCGCACCACACCCAGCGCCGTCATGACGCCCGGAATCAGGACCAGCAGCATCATGATGATGCCCGGGACCATGGCGAAGACGCTCTTGAAGTCCTGGTTGTAGCGGAAGCGGGTTTCGATCTTCAGCGGCAGCGCAGGCGCGGGCTGGCCGGCGCGGCGCGCAAGCTCCGTCAGGAAGGCCTGATGCACGCCCTCGACGTAGCCGCGGCTGGTCTCGGCGCGGAACGGCATCGCACCGTCGAGCCACACCGCCACCTCGGGCGAGCGGCCGCGCCGCAGGTCGCGTCCAAAGCCGGGAGGGATCTCCACCGCGAACTTGATCCGGCCGGCGCGCAGGCGCGTCTCGAGGTCGGCCTCGCCGAGCAGACGCGCCTGTTCCTTGAAGTAGCGCGAGCCGGAGTAATTCTCCAGATAAGCTCGGCTCTCAGGCGAGTTGTCCCAGTCGAGCGCCGCGTAAGACAGGTTCTCCACGTCGAAGGAGATGCCGTATCCGAACACGAACATGAGCACGACAGGCCCCAGAAGGGCGAAGGCGAGGCGGATCGGATCCCGGCGGATCTCGGTGGCCTCGCGCTGAGCATAGGCCCACAGGCGTGCCAGGCTCTGTGCGATACCACCCGTTGACCGTCCCGCGCCGTTGGTCACAGCGGAGCGCCGGATCTGCTCCTCGTCACCAACCAGGGCCTCGGCCCCCTGCCGTGGATCGGGCGACTCGACCTCGCTCGTCTCTGCACCGCTACCCGCAGCAGCCGACTCGGCTCGTTGCAAGTGCAGGATGAACGCCTCCTCGAGATCCCGGGCGCCCGCGTCACTCACAATCCGGGCAGGAGAGTCCTGGGCGAGCACCCGGCCCGCGTGCATCAGCGAGATGCGGTCGCAGCGCATCGCCTCGTTCATGAAGTGGGTGGAGATGAAGATGGTCACCCCGCGGTTGCGCGACAGCTCGATCAACAGCTCCCAGAAGCGGTCGCGCGCCACCGGGTCGACGCCCGAGGTGGGTTCGTCCAGGATGAGCATCTCGGGCTCGTGTATCACCGCCACCGCCAGGGACAGCCGCTGCCGCACACCCAACGGAACATTCTCCGCGAGCTCGTCGAGGTGCTCCGACAGGCCGAAGCGCTGCACCAGCTCGTCGATGCGCGGCCCGATCCGTGCGCGCGGCAAGTGGTACAGACGGGCATGCAGGTCCAGATTCTGTCGCACCGTGAGCTCGGTATACAGCGAGAACGACTGTGACATGAAGCCCACTCGCCTGCGCGTCGCCAGATCGTGCGCATCGACGGATTTCCCAAGCAGCCACGCTTTGCCATCCGAAGCTGGCAGCAGCCCGGTCAGCATCTTCATGGTGGTGGTCTTGCCGCAGCCGTTCGACCCGAGGAAGCCGAAGATCTCGCCGCGCGCGATGCGGAAGCTGACCCGATCTACCGCGAGAAAGTCCGCGAAGCGCCGAGTCAAGTCTTGCGCCTCGATCGCGATCTCATGATCGCCGGCGCGGCGCGGCGGGATGATCAGGCGCAGATGCCCGTCGCGCTTGGCCTGGGGCAGCAGCCCGACGAACGCCTCCTCCAGCGTGCGAGCGCCCGTGCGGGACTTGAGAGCGCCGGGCGTGTCGAAGTCGAGAATCTTCCCGCCGTCCATCGCGACCAGCCGCTCGAAGCGCTCGGCCTCGTCGAAATACGCGGTGGCCACCAGCACGCACATGTGCGGCCGGCGCGCGCGGATGCGTTCGATCAGCTCCCAGAACTGGCGCCGAGACAGGGGATCGACGCCGGTAGTGGGTTCATCGAGGATGAGCAGGTCGGGGTCGTGGATCAGCGCACAGCACAGGCCGAGCTTCTGCTTCATCCCGCCGGAGAGTTTGCCCACCTGCCGCTCGGCAAATGGAGCCAGGCCAGTCGCGCGCAGGAGCTCGTCGATGCGATGCCTGCGCTCCGCGCGCGGCTGCCCGAAGAGACGGGCGAAAAAATCAAGATTCTCGAACACCGACAGGGTGGCATACAAGTTCCTTCCCAGACCCTGTGGCATGTAGGCGATACGCGGGCAGATGCGGTTGCGGTGGCCCCTGTCCCGCATGTCGCCGCCGAGCACGCGCACGCTGCCCTGCTGGATCTTGCGCGCGCCGGCGATGAGAGCGAGCAGGCTGGACTTGCCCACGCCATCGGGCCCGATGAAACCGACGGTTGCGCCGGCCGGCACAGCGAGGTCAATGCCGTCCAGCGCCGGCGTGCCGCGATAGCGCAGACCGACGCCAGCGACGCTCACCACCGGCTCGACCACCGCCTTCATGTCGGAGGCAGCTTGACTTCCAGGTTCGCCGGCCACTGCGCGTTCGGGTTCACTTGAACGTAAGCCAGACCCGGCAGCCCCGCCTTCACTCGCGTGCGATACTTGCGCAGCAGCTCAGGGTCGATCTGGGCCTTGACCCGGAACACCAGCTTTTGCCTCTCTGCTGCAGTCTCCACCGTCTTGGGCGTGAACTGCGCCTCGGCGGCGACGAAGCTCACCTTGGCTGGGATGACGTACTGCGGCGCCAAGTCGAGCACGATTCGCGCTGGAGCGCCGATGGCCAGCCGGCCCGCCGTGATCTCGGGCAAGAACACCGTCATGTAGACGTCGCTCAGATCGAGCATGCTCACGACCTTCCCGCCCGCGGGGAGCACCTCGCCCGGCTCGGCGAGCCGGTACTGAATGCGGCCAGCGCGCGGCGCCTTCAGCACGCTGTCATCCAGATCGGCCTTGAAGCGCTCCGCGGTCGCCTGCGCGGCTTCGATGGCGGACTGCGCCTGCACCACTTGGGAGCGCGCCGCCACCAGACCCGCCTTGGCCGTCAGCATCGCCATGCGATCGCCGTCGAGCTTCTGCGGACTGATAAACCCCTTCTGCACCAGATCCTCGGAGCGCTTGAGCGTGTTCTGGGCAAAGGTGAGCTCGCTCTCCCGTTGGGCCACCACGGCTTTCGCCGTATCCACGGCGTTGCGCGCCTGACTCACCTGCGCTTCGGCCTGACGCAGTTCGGCTTCCAGCACCTGCGTGTCCATCCGCGCGACGACCTGTCCGGCCTCGACAAAATCGCCTTCGTTGGCGAACACCTCCTTGATGCGACCGGCCAGCTTGGTCGCGATGTCGATCTGTGTGGCTTCGATGCGGCCGTTGCCGACGGCCAATCCGGGAGGCAGAGGCGCAGGCCGCAGCCACCACCAGGCGATGCCGGCTCCGGTCACGGCAACCACCAGCCCTGCCACCAGAATCCACCTTCTTGACTTCGTGTTCATGCGCGTGGCCGGTGGGGCGGCCGTTCAAGGGACGCGCTTCGCTTGGGGTACTGACGCTAACGCTTCCTGCATGGGCCCATACTGGCTCAGCGAAGTCTGCGCGATCTGGCGCGCGAGCTGCGCTTCGTCGCGCACCTCCAACTTCGTACACTCGACCTTGAGAGAGTCCGGGCTGCTTGTCGGCTCGTGACAGGTAAAGCTAAACGTGCCGATGTAGAACAGGCTCGCGTCAGAAGGCACAACGAATACCGAAGGAGGCGATCTGCCTATCGGCACCGCCTCTGCGCTGGTGAACTGAGCACCAGCCATCGCAAAACGGATGGCCATGCCCTCGAACACCAACTGGTAGGCGCCCGGGGGCAGTGCCAGGAAGGCCCAGCCAGCGTCGCTGGCGGCCGAATCGGGCCGGCCTGGAAGAAAGCTGTGTCGCGAAGTCAGCCGAGCATCCTTTGGTCCGACGACCGTGAACAGCCGCAGGCCGCTGGGAAAATGAGGCGACCACGGCTCTTCCAAGGGCTGACCGGCAACATCCACCACCGCCCTGAACAGTACAACCGTGCGCTCGCCAGTGCCTCCTGCCTCGACTGCGCCAGGCTTGGGCCTGGTTGCCATCTGTTTGGCACCTTGGTCCGCGCAGCCCGCTGACAATGCAGCAACGAGTGCGAGGGCTAACCCCGTCCTTTGGCTGATCATGATCGCATTCCTCGCTGCCGACCCTATTGACCTTCGCGTAATTGCGTTACGTCCCACGCTGCTCGCCCCCCTGGCCCTCCCCCGCAAGCGGGGGAGGGTTAGGGTGGGGGAAGGTGGTCGCCTGATTGTGCAAACCTCAATAGGCCTTCCTGATCTCCATGCTCCGGATCAGGCCGCCTTGGATGAGATACACATGCTGGACCATGAGCAGAGCGCGGTCCGTGGGCATCGATCAGAGGAGAGTCGAATACCCGCCGTCCAGAGGAATAGCAGCGCCGGTGAGGAAATCGGATGCGGGACTGGCCAGAAACACCGCGATCCCGGCGAAGTCGTCGATGCCGCCCCACCGCCCGGCTGGCGTGCCGGCGAGCACGCGGTCGTTCAGGCCCTGGATCTCTTTCCGGGCCTGGCGGGTTAGATCGGTGTCGACCCACCCTGGCAGCACGGCGTTGACTTGGATGTTGTCCCGCGCCCACGCTGTGGCCAGCGACTTGGTGAGCTGCACGATGCCGCCCTTGCTCGCGCCATAAGCGGGTGCGAACGCTGCACCGAAGATCGAAAGCATGGAGCCGACGTTGATGATCTTGCCCCCGCCGGCGCGTTTCATGTGCGGATAGGCGCTGCGCGAACACAGGAACGCGCTCGTCAAGTTGGTGTCCATGACCTGCCGCCACTCGTCGAGGGCAAGGTCCTGAGCCGGCTTGCGGATGTTGATCCCCGCATTGTTGACGAGGATGTCGAGCCTGTCGCAGCGCGCCACCGTCTCGCTGACGAGCGCGTTGACCGATTTCTCCTCCGTCACGTCCACGCTTATGCCGAGCGCCCCGGCGCCCAACGCCTGGAGTTCACGCACTGCGGCGTTCGACTTCTCCTTGTTTCGGGCGGCAACTACAACGCGTGCCCCGGCGCTAGCTAGACCTCGCGCCATGCCCAAACCAATCCCTCCGTTCCCGCCAGTCACGATTGCGACCTTGCCCTTCAGATCGAACATGTCTCACCCTCCCTGACCTGACAGCCTCAGTATAGCCTCTACGCAACCACGACCTCTTCAACGCTGCGCCGGGGACTGGCCAATGCGGTGACGGTCGGATAGCCGAGGCGGAACGGCATCAGCACCTGCCATCCGGACCCAACGGCGAGCGCTTTGAGCGCGTTGCCGAATCGAGGCTCGATGCCAAGACGGTGTTCCCGGTCGGCACGCTCCGGCAGCTGGTTCAAAGGCTGCATCGCGATGCCCTTGGTCTCTGCCCACAGATGCATCCTCTGCCAGAGACGCCCGCCCTGGACCCGGTTGGAATTGTCCAGCGCGTCGCGCGCCAGGAGCATCCCGTAAGCCATGGCCGTTGCTGCCTGCACTTCCCGCGTCGATTTGAGCCAGATCTGCTCGGATTGCTCGCGACTGACAGACGGCAGCACCTTCGCCGCAGCGCGCATCCATCTCGGCAGTGCCTGCGCATCGACGGTCAGGCCATCACGCTTTTGCTGGATCTCTTGCCAGGTGGCGCGGAACCATGCCGCGCTGTCTCGCGATTGCTCCTGGTCGGAGATGATCGCCTCGCTAGCCTGAACGATCAGCTCTCCGATGTGCCGGCGCGAATCCGTGCTGGTGAACCAGCGTACGGAAACCAATGAGAGGTCCTCGCCCAGTGCTTGCATCGCTTCGAACACCGCGGGCTCGAGGGCTCGCGTCGTGTCGTAAGCGCCGCGGTTCGTGTGGCGGCGGGGAATCGCATCGTAGAGCGGTGAAGGCAGCTTTCGCCCGGGCTCGAGCGCCACGCGCGCGACGTGAGTGACGTCAGCGGGATTCGGGAACTGCGTAAGCTGGTACTCGAAGCCTTGCGCCGAAGCGGCGAGAGTGAGGTTCTCCAGGGCGCATCCCAAGCCGATGTGCATCTCCCGCAGCAACGGATCGATCGTACCGATCTTGCGAGCTCGATCGGCAAACAGGTCAATGCTCGCAGGCGCGACATGGAAGCGCCAAGGTTGGGTGTTGTGCGGGCTTGCAGCCAATATGGCTGCGCGCACCAGACGCTGAGGCGACCCCGCTTCGCCGTACTCCCAGGTTTTCCAGGCTTCGTAGGCGGGACCTTCGCCCGTGCTGAACACCCCCTGATCCCACGCCCGCCACGCGAGTGCTGCGCCCAGCACTGTGACCGCGCCAGCGCCGAGCTTCAGAACTGTTCGTCTGTCGGGCATCAGTATTCCTTCCCGAGAGGCACAGATCACAGATGGCTAGCAGCACTCAACGCCGCGTTGCAACGTAACTGTAGAAGTTGCTGGCACCGAAATAGATACCCTGTTCGGATCGCCTCATCACGGCATCCACCCAGGCCTGAGCCTCGCTCACGCTCATTGCGCCTGATTTCGGGAGAAGTCTGATCAGAGACTGAAGCGCCGGCGCGAAGAAGTCCGCCTTACCGATATCCGCCACGACATGCGAGAGCTAGCCGTCATGTACGCGGCGCCCCATGATGACCAGATCGCGTTCAACCCCATCTAGCCTGGCGACTCTCGGGAGAACACCCCACTGCGAGAAGCCAAACCTCTCGAATAGCGCCAGACTGGGCTCATTGTGACCGAAGATGAACCCAAGCAGCGTCGAGACTCCGAGGTGTGGAGCATGGGAGATGGCCTCGCTCAAGAGGTACGACCCCACCCCTCGCCTCCGGTAATTCTCGTCGACGTACAGGCTTAGCTCGTTGGTAGAACGGTACGCTGGACGTCCATAGAACGACGAAAAGCTGAGCCAACCGATGCAGAGGCGACCCTCCTCCACGACCCACAGAGGCCGCGAAGTCGGGCTGTGCTCGGCGAACCATGACGCGCGAGCGGCGACCGAAACCGGCTCCGTGTCGGCGGTGACCATCCCGGACGGGATCGTCGAGTTGTAGATCTCGACGATTCGGCCGAGATCCTCGCGCTGTGCGGGTCGGTGCGTATACCGCATCACGGCAAGAAGTTGGTCACGGGATAGGATTAGCCGACTCTACAAGCAGGCGCGGAATAGGCGAGTACACGCCCGGCCACCCCGGTCCAGCTCTCGTCCTTCATTCGCTACTTCGAGCGGGAGACAACCAACGCATTGGCATATTTCCGCGGCACGGCTAGGCGGGTCGGGCAGAAGCACTGTCCAAAGCCACCATGAAGCATTCAAGCCTGCGTCCAATGAGCCGTAACGCTAAGGATGTCGCTGCCATGGCGAAGTCTGTGGCCAGACCTGGGTCCTACCGGTTCAGTTGGCGCAGTAGGCGGCAAAGCTGACTGAGGGATGCCACGTGCTCCCGGGCGGTGCCCGAACATGATCGCCGCGCCGGATCGGGCCCGAATCTTGTTTCAGGGTGGGGGAGGGACTTGGGAGCAGTCTAGTGCCTTTCCGACCTGGACTCGAACCAGAAACCTGCGGATTAGAGCATTTTCGCACTCACGCCACCCATTTTAGCGCCGAGATACACAGGTTTGCACGAAAGGAGAGCATTCCCATGCTGATGAAACGGATGGTGGTCTTGTTGGGAGCGTTCAGCTGCGTACTTACGAGTTTGGCTGCGGCCACTGCTGACGAACAGACGGCGCCCGATGCCGCGGACCGGAAGATTGAGGCAAGCATACTGATTGTCGATTCGCACGACGCAGTTGCCAAATGGCTGAAAGATGCGAAGGGCGGCGATGCCGGGCGCATGAGAAAAGTGACGGTGGGTCAGAAAGATCTTCGTACCGATCATCGTCGCAGGTCTCAAGACGACAGAATTCGGCCAAGCGGGCATCGTGGCAGACATGCAGTTTGTCTCACCCAACGGCAAGGTGATATTCAACGGCAAGAAGTGCTGCGGCGCCAACCGCGGCGATCCCCGCACGCCCGGCTTGGTCGTGCTGAATCCGGTGCTGGATTTGACTTCGGAGGAGGGAGATCCCTTAGGTACCTACGAGGTGAGGGCTACGGTGACGTACGGCGGCCGCACCGCCAGCGCCAGCGAGAAATTCGTGCTTCAGTCGGGCACCGCGGACAAGCCCGAAGCGACAAACGAAAGCCCGTCCGCCGTCGCAGCCGCTGCGACCCCCCATCGGCGCTCGAGGGGTCATGCGGATGCACGAACCTGTCTCGACGCTGCCGATAATGCTGCCGTTATGCGCTGCGCGGAGAAGTACCGCTAAGACGTCGAGTACGAAGCGAAGGCGGGGTACCCCGCGGCCGCCGGGACGTGTTTTCTTGGCCATGCGGAGCCGCGCTGATGCGCATTCGAGTGTCCGCCTACCGGCGAAATGGGCGGCATCCACGAACGTCGGTTAAGCTGCCCATTGAAACGAAGCAGGCAAGGTCCAGCATAGGCCCGAGGCCGAGGGACCTTACCGAATCACCTTGTCGGCTCGGACCATCAGTGAATCCGGAACCGTCAGACCCAGAGTGGCTGATGACGCGCGAATTGCGCTACTCATCATACTCTTGGTGTGTTTCCAGTACTTCGCGCGAAGAGATTGGCACTTAGTTCAACGCTTCGACTTCGTTTGCTAACGTCACTACGCTCAGCGCGAACGGCGTTGTTCTTAAGACCGCTCTGCAGTCCCTAACCCAGCCGACTCCAACAAGCTCTCGGGCAAGCGTGCGGCGCCGGTTGTGTGTTCTCCTCCCGGCGCAGTAGGCGTACCCTTGTCACCGGCTCCCGCTTTCGAATCGCATTCTGTATATGGACCGCAGTCTGTTCGAGGACTGGCCGATAGTCTGGTTCGTCGTGATCGTCGTGGTTTTCGTGGCGATCCGAAGCGTGCGTACGTTCCGGCGCAAAGCGCCGCCGCGTCATCCCAGGGCCCCGCCGCCCCGGCCTGCCGACGGTGCACCGGCCGACGCGCGGCCGACGGCAACGACCGCCCTACGGGTTGAACCATTCAACCCGATTGCGCTCGCCAAGAAGCTAGAAGAGCCCTATGGCGCGGCGTCCCATCCCGGTGACCTGCTCAGCAACCCCGACTTCGAAGCAGGCGTCGCGCGACTCGCGGACCCGGCTGTGCCCCTGGACCAAGTGGTGACCTATTGCGTGGGCGCCAACGAGCAGCTCGCCGCGCTCGGGGCCGAGGCGCTGGCCCGGCGCGGCGATAGCGCGCCTGCCACTGCGCGCGTCGCGGGGCACCTGCACTTTGCAAACGTCTGGACCGGGTTCTTCATGCTGCGCTTCCTCGAAGCGCACGCTGATCGTCCCGTCACAGGCCTAGTGTTGGCGCAGGCACGGCAGTGGTGGGCGCGCAATCCACTCTTCCCCAAGATGCTCAGCGACTTCATCGACGCGCGGCTGGCGAAGGGGGAGCAGCCGCAGCTGGACGAGGCGCTGGACGCTGCCGAGGAGTTGGAAGCCGACAGCATCCAAGCGCTGCTGGAGGCGCTGATGACGTCCAGTGCGGCGTCGCTGCGCGAGGCCTTTGCACAATGGCGCCGGACCCGCGTCGACGCTAAATACCTTCAGTCGGTCGGCAGGATCTGGGACGAAACCCGACTTGGGCCTGTCGTCGTCGAGCACGGACTGGTGTCCGGGGCGGTAAGAACCTGCCTCCAGGCGATAGAGCGCGACCCGCCGCAATCCTTCCTCATCATCGGCGAATCCGGAACGGGGAAAACCGCGCTGTTCCGCCTGCTCGCTTCCGAGCTGATGGACAGAGGCTGGGTTGTCTTCGAGGCGTCGGCGGCCGATGTGATCTCGGGACAAGTGTACGTCGGGGAACTCGAGGCGCGCGTCAAGCAGATGCAGGACAACCTCGCGGCGGCGCGGCGCGTGCTCTGGTACGCGCCCAACTTCCACGAGCTCTACTACGCCGGCCGGCACCGTTTCAGCCCGCACGGTGTGCTGGACCTGTTCCTGCCCGCAATCGAGGCCGGCCGCATCTGCGTGGTGGGCGAGGTGCAGCCCGCTGCACTGCAGAAGCTGCTGCAGGAGCGCCCGCGCGTGCGTCTGGCCTGCAAGCAGATGAAGCTCGAGCCGCTGGGGTCCGCCGAGACTTTGGAGCTGGTGCAGGAGCTGGCCGAACGCGATTTCGCTGCTGCCCGCGTCTCGGTCGCGCCTGGCGTGCTGCGCGAGGCGCTCGACTTGGCGCGACACTATCTGAGCAGCCAAGCGCAGCCCGGCAACGTGATTCAGCTGTTGCGCGCGACCAAGTCGCGGCTGGCTGCGGCTGAGGGCGAAACCATCGCGCTCGGGCGCGACGATCTGCTACTGACGCTGTCCCAGCTCACCGGGCTACCGCGCAGCGTGCTGGACGAGCGCGAAGGCCTCGATGCGGCGAGCTTGCGCGATTTCTTCCAGCAGCGCGTGATGGGTCAGCCCGAGGCGGTGAACTGCCTGGTGGACCGCGTTGCGATGCTCAAGGCCGGACTCACCGACCCGCACCGCCCGATCGGCGTGTTCCTGTTCGCTGGCCCCACCGGCACCGGCAAGACCGAGGTCGCAAAGACGCTGGCCGAGTTCATGTTCGGCTCGCAGGAGCGCATGATCCGGCTCGACATGAGCGAGTTCCAGGAGCCGTCCTCGGTGGCGCGCATCGTCGGGGACACCAGCGAAAACCGCGAGGTCGATTCGCTCATCAGCCGCATCCGCAAGCAGCCCTTTTCGGTGGTGCTGCTGGACGAGTTCGAGAAGGCGAACCCGCGCGTCTGGGACCTATTTCTGCAGGTCTTCGACGACGGGCGCCTGACCGATGCGCAAGGCAATGTGGCTGACTTCCGTTACAGCATCATCGTGCTCACCTCCAACTTGGGCGCGACGCAGCACCGCGCCGCCAGCCTCGGCTTCAATCCCGCGGGCGGCGGGTTCTCCGAGCAGCAGATCCTGCGCGCCATCGGCGATACCTTCCGGCCCGAGTTCATCAACCGTCTCGACCGGGTCGTGGTATTCCGCC
The DNA here is from genome assembly GCA_041488255.1 of Gammaproteobacteria bacterium. Lineage (GTDB taxonomy): Bacteria > Pseudomonadota > Gammaproteobacteria > Burkholderiales > SHXO01 > SHXO01. The sequence continues at coordinate 18,908 of JBGPOV010000029.1, forward strand.
CATTGAGCCGAACGATCATGCGCGAGATCCTCAAGAAGGAACTGCGCAACGTGCTGCAACGGCGCGGCTTCCGCAACCGGGAGTGGGCGGTGGAGTGGCAGGAGTCGGCGCTCGAGTTCCTGCTCGACAGGGGCTTCACCCCGGACATGGGCGCGCGCCCGCTGCGACGGGCCGTCGAGCAGCATCTGCTGGCACCCATTGCCATGACGATCGTCGAGCATCGCTTCCCGCAAGGCGATCAGTTTCTGTTCGTGCGCAGCGACGGTGCCGCTATTCAAGTCGAGTTCGTCGATCCCGATGCGGAGCCCGCCGCGATGGAGGAGCCGGCGGCGCCGCCGACGGAGCTCTCTCTGCCGCCTTTGGTGCTTTCCGCGTCCGGTCGAAACGACGAGCGGCAGTTCCTGCAACAGCGGCTCGCCAGTCTCACCGCCAGGCTGGATGGCGAGCCGTGGATCGAGCGCAAGCAGCAATGGTTGAAGCAGATGAGCCGTGCGGAGTTCTGGAACAGCGACGAGCGCTTCGAGGTGCTCGCGCATATCGAGCTGGCGGATCGCATCGAGGGTGGCGCGCGAGGAGCGCGGTCTCTGTCCGGCCGACTGTCGTCGCGCGCAGCGGCGAAGAGCGGTGCGCCGCGCACGCTCCTGTGCGCGCTGGCGCAGCAGCTTTATCTGCTCAATGCAGCGCTGGAGGACCTGGACGCCGGCGTCGCGTCGGATGTGTTCTTGGCAGTGGAGGCGATGGCGGGCGAAGCGCCGAGCGAAGACGCGAACGCATGGCCACCACGGCTCGCGCGAATGTACGAACGCTGGGGGCACAAGCGGCAGATGCGCGCGCAGATGCTGGCCGACGGCGCGCAGAAAAGCGGTCCGGGCACAATCCTGATGGGCTTCGGCGGGTTGGGCGCACACGCGATCCTGCAGCGTGAATCGGGCCTGCACGTGTTCGAGACGCCCGACACCGACGGCTCCTTCCTGCGGCAGTCGGCGCGCGTGCGCGTTGTGCCACAGCCTTTCAAACCACGCGCAGCGGCTCAGACTGACATGGACTACGCGCGCGCCTGCGTGACAGGCGCGCCTTCGGGCGCGAACCACATCGTCCGCCGCTATCGCGAGCAGCCCTCGCCGTTGGTGCGCGACAGCATTTCGGGCTGGCGCACGGGCCGGCTCGATCAGGTGCTGGGCGGGGACTTCGACCTGATGGCGTGACGGCCCTGCGCCGGCCTATTTCGCAAGCACCGCCATGAGCTGCCGGTCAGCGAGCACGTCGTCGATCGCTGTGGAGACCAAACCGTTGATCGTCTTAGAGATCTGGCTTTGACCCGGAGGGGATCCGGTTGTGCTCGTCTCCTCCGTCTCATAGGTCCGTTCGTAGCGATCACCGCCATTTCGAGCAATCGCACCGACCAACACCTTGGCCTTGGCGTCATAGGTAAAGGGGCGTTTGAGCGACTCGTATTGAAGCTCGCGAATCTCTATCCGAAGCGCCCGCTCGGTTGTATCCGACGCCGGCTCGACTTTGAAACCCAGCTTGGTGAGCGCGTCGGCTGTTTGCCGATATATGGCCGACGGGGAGTCGTCCTCCGCCGACACAGTAATGGATTTGATATTCGGGTCACCGACGATTCCCACCTTCTTGTCGGCCCGCACGTCAGCCACATTCAGTCCCACGGCCTTTCCCTCTCCGATGTCGGTCTGGTGAACCTGGAGCTGCGGCGCGAAGTGGACAGTCTCGGAGGTCAAGTTGCAGCCTTGAAGAGCGGCACCGAGACTCAAGAGCAGTGAGGCGACCTGGAATTTGGCGTTCATAGATGCGCTCCGCAAAAGGTCGGGCGTGGACTGCCACGTCACCTGAGCCCGTACGCGCCCAGCCACGCGACCCGTCAGCACGTTGTCTCCGCACCACGATCCGACTCGCGAGCTACGGAACCGCGCTGGGACGCCGGGATTTTGCGACCGATATAAAGAGATTACATCAAGCACCGGCTCTGGTCCAACGGGCGCTGGTCTCCCGGGCGTCTCGCGACGCTGCCCTCACCCGGCCCTCACCCTACCCTCTCCCAAGGGGAGAGGGATCATATATCTGGTGCCTCTCCCAAGGCGAGAGGGATCATATATCTGGTGCCTCTCCCAGGGGGAGAGGGACCTTATCTCTGCTGGCGAGGGGCTTATTAACCCTCTCCCACCGGGAGAGGGTGGCGCCTCGCGCCGGGTGAGGGTGAATTGCGGTACGCGCGTTAGCTTCTTAAAAGCAGTCTCGAACGACAGTACCACGCCGCTGTTTCAACGCCCAACGAATGGCGGCGAGGTCGGCGGACGTGAGTTGTCAATCGAGCGCCCTCCCGCGTCATGCGGGCGCCGGCCACGCGCCCGAGTTGGTAGAGGCGGGACTGGCCAATGATTGCGGTGCCGTCGGCGGCACGCGCGGAGCGCTCGCGTGCGACTCTGTCCACAGAGGGGCTATAGCGCTGGGCGTCTCGAGGAGTATCTGTTCACTTCCGACTCAAGAAAGGCGCACACACGTCGGCGCGCTTGCCGCCTTCCTCGGGCGTTGTCGCCTCTTGGGCGCGTGGCATGCCCCGTCGCCCTCGCGAGACGAGAGGGGGCGAAAGTTGGCCCGATCGATGCTTCGCAGTCGGCGCGACATCGCGCAGTTGAACTACTTTCGTAGCCGATCCAGGCTGCGCCGCCCGACCTCAAGCTCGTAAACGTTCGACCGTTAGCAGCTTTTTGTCGGTAGCAGCTTCCAGTCGCGGACCCACTGTGAATTATCAGGAGCACGATATCCATGGCAAACGTCATCTCGATCCAGGCAAGGCGCTCAACCAGCTCTCCAAGTACGGCATTGCGCGCGCCAATTCTCAAGCCCATACCGATGCTGCTCGCAGCCGTGCTCGTCGGCTGCGCATCCAACGTCCAACACCATACGTCAGGAGCGCTGACTGGGCCGGCTCAGGTGGCGACGCCCAGTCCTGCACCGGTAACTGCAGCGAAGCCAGGTTATCAACCGGCACCTTACGAAGACCCCGCGGTCCCCAGCGCGGCGGCCGCGGAGGAGACTGCGCCTGCGCCCCTGGTGTTCAAAGATGAAGGCGGTGGTGAGGCGAACGACGAGAGCACCGCTCAGCCGGAGCGATTCGAGAAGGAAGCGGCCGAGGCCAAGCAAGACGAACCCTTCAGGCAGCAACCGTTCGTGGACGAAGGAGCACCCGCCAAGGACGAAGCCGTGGTAACACGGGAGCACTTCACGGACGATGCACCGGCAGCGAGGGACGAAGGCGTAGTTGCGCAGCACTTCACCGATGATGCCGGCCCCGCCAGGGACGAAGCTGTCGTCGCGCAGCACTTCACCGATGATGCACCCCCGGCCACGGACGAAGGCATCGCTGCACATCGGCAGTTCACCGACGATGCCGCCCCAGCCAAGGACGAAGACAACGTCGCGCAACAGCGGTTTACCGACGATGCCGCCCCAGCGATGGACGAAGACAGCGCACAGCAGAAGTTCACCGACGAAGCGCCGGTCGCCAAGGAAGAGGCCATTGCGACTGAAGAGTATTCGGACGAGAGCGCCGGGGCTGCGCCCGAGGAGTTCGCCCGGGCGCCCGAGACCTTCACGGACGAGAAGCTGACGCAGGCCGAAGAGGCCAGGTCGGAGCCTGTGAGCACGCTGCCCTTGACCGTCACTGTGGAAACGGATCCGCTGTTCGACTTCGACCAGTACTCGATCAGGGCCGAATCGCGAAAGCAGTTGGACGACTTGATTCAGCAGCTCAAAGGCATCCCCTACGGTGAAATCATCACGGTGGGATTCGCCGACCCGATCGGCACTCAGACGTACAACCAGAGACTGTCGAAGCGGCGGGCCGCGTCCGTCGAGCGATATCTCGTAAGCAACGGTATTCCGGCCGACAAGATCAGAGTCGAGGCGCGCGGCCAAACCGAGGAGTACGCAAGCTACAAAAGCTGCAAGGGGCAGGGGAAGCAGAAGCTGATCGCTTGCCTGCAGCCGGATCGGCGCGTGGAGGTCACGGTCACGGCCGCAACGCAGCAGTAAGCGCTCTTCAACGCCTGCTACCGTTCTTGGTCCCGGCACCCCCGGCGCTCGGACCGAGACGGGGGCGGGGGCCGGTCTCGACGACCTTCACGACACCGTTCACGCGTCCGCGCTTCGGCAGCGGGTCGCCGGGATGAAGCGTAGTGCAATCCAGGAGCTCGTAGCCGCCGGCCCAATGGTTACCGGTCCCGTTCGAAGCACGCAGCGTGCGGAACGCGCCGTCTAACGACCAATCACGCCTCGGGCAGTTACTTCGTCCCAGACCGGTGGTGCACGATCGGCGCGGATGACGGACTCTCTACCGAGTGCCCGTCACTACCTGTCTGCCAGTCCATGCCATTGGAAAACCCAGTCACCGGGGCCGCAGCTGGCCGCCCACCCGGGACGTCGCTTACCGCTGGACCGCTCGATCGTACCGCGGTGGATTCGCGACCGCCGCCGCGGTACGATGGGGGTGGCACGCGCCGAAGCTCGATCCCCAACAACACAATCGGAAGGAGGAGTCATGGCCAAGAAAAGCGCGAAGGACCCCGTCTACAGAGTCATCGAAGTCATCGGAACCAGCAACAAGTCCTGGGAGGACGCCGCCATGCACGCGGTGGAAACCGCGGCATCTTCGCTGCGCGATCTGCGCATCGCCGAAGTCGTGAAGATGGACATGAAGGTGGACGGCGGAAAGGTCGTGGCCTACCGCACGCGGGTCCTGCTGTCCTTCAAGTACGAAGCCTGAGAGCGCGCCTGCCGTTGTCACGGGGCACCGTTTAGCGCTACCCCCACCCGACCCTCCCCCGCTCGCGAGGGAGGGAGAGGCGGGGGCATGATCGCCGCGTTTGGGCGATTCCGCAAACCTCAAGTCGGATAGGCGCATGAACCATCTCGAACGGCGCGCATTCTTGCGCAGATCCAGCGCCGCGGCCCTTGCCTGCATCTGCCCCGGGAAGATGGTGGCCAGGGTGGCGCGCGCCGACGATCGCTTCGACCTCGTCATCCGCGGCGGGGAGGTCATGGACCCGAGCGCGGGGCCGCGGGCGCGGCGAGACATCGGTATCTCGACTACCTGGACGTCGAGGCCGCGGCCAGGACGCTGGCCGAGAACGCCGACGTCGCACTCGGTGTGAAGGTGCGCAGTCGGAATGAGCCATCTCGCCAGCGATCCGGGTTTGAGTGAAGAGCGGCAGCTCGCGCGCGCTTTCCGCTTGACGCGCGTCCCGGCCGATTTCATCGACGACCCCTATCCGTACTACGCGCGGTTGCGTCGGCACGATCCCCTGCACGAATTGGACGGCGGCGCGTGGCTGCTGACGCGCTACGAGGACGTGGTCGGCGTCTATCGCGATCCATGCGCTAGCTCCGACAAGAGGGCCGAGTTCGGACCAAAGTTCGGCGACGGCCCGCTCTACGAGCACCACACCACTAGCCTGGTGTTCAACGACCCGCCGCTGCACACGCGCGTGCGCCGCTTGATCATGGGCGCGCTCAACCAGCGGGCGATCGCGCGCATGGAAGCCGACGTTCTGGCGCTGGTCGACCGGCTCCTCGACAACATGACAGCAGAGCGAGAGCCGGACTTGATCGACGACTTCGCCGCCCAAATCCCGGTGGAGGTCATCGGGAATTTGCTGGAGGTGCCGCGCCAGGAACGCGGCCCGCTGCGCGGCTGGTCGCTCGCCATACTCTCCGCGCTCGAACCCGCGCCGGCGCCCGACGTGCTCGAGCGCGGCAACCGGGCGGTGAGCGATTTCCTGGAGTACTTGAAGGGTCTAGTAAATGAGCGCCGCTGCCAGCCGGGGGACCCCGAGAGCGACGTGCTGACACGCCTGATCCAGGGTGAGATCGAGGGCGAGCGGCTGACCGAGCCCGAGCTGCTGCACAATTGCATTTTCCTGCTCAATGCCGGGCACGAGACGACGACCAACCTCATCGGCAACGGCATTCATGCGCTGCTCATGCATCGCGGTGAGTTCGAGCGCTTGCGCACGGACCCCGGACTGATGCCGAGCGCGGTGGAAGAGTTGCTGCGCTTCGAAAGTCCGTTGCAGTTCAACAACCGCGTCACCACGGCGCAGACCGAGATCGGTGGCCGTAGCTTCCCGGCGGGCACTTTTCTCACGCTCGGAGTTGGGGCCGCCAATCGGGATCCCGCGCAGTTCCCCGACCCCGAGCGCCTGGATGTCGGCCGCAAGCCCAACCGTCACATCGCGTTCGGGCACGCCGATCACGCCTGCGCTGGAATGAACGTCGCGCGGCTCGAGGCCCGCATCGCCATCGGCCGGATGCTAAATCGATTCCCGAAGCTGGACCTGGCTGGCGCTCCACAGCGGGACCGGCGCGTACGATTTCGCGGCTTCCGGCATCTGCCGGTGCGCTTGAACTGATGCGCGACGCATCTGGCTAGAAGTCATCTCGATAATGCCGCCCGCCCTCTCATTCCCTCATCCCCATCCCTTCTCCCGGAGGGAGAAGGGTATCCCCTCTCCCTTGAGGGACAGTGGGGCTGGCGACCCGATGCTGTCATCTTGAAGACGGCTTCTCGCCACAAACACCAGAAGGAGAAGCAGATGAGACACGTGAAGCTGACACTGCTCGTTCTGGCTGTGGCGGCAAGCTGTGGACACGCCCTAAGCGCCGAAAAGAAGTACGGCCCCGGCGTCACGGACTCCGAGATCAAGCTGGGCCAGACCATGCCCTACAGCGGACCGGCCTCGGCGTACAGCGCGATCGGCAAAGCCGAGCTCGCCTACTTCGAGATGATCAACCAGCGCGGCGGCGTCAACGGCCGCAAGATCCGGTTGATCAGCCTCGACGACGGCTACAGCCCGCCCAAGACGGTCGAGCAGGTCCGCAAGCTGGTGGAAGAGGATGAGGTGCTAGCCATCTTCAGCCCACTGGGCACGCCGCCTAACACCGCGATCCACAAATACCTGAATGTGAAGAAGGTGCCTCAGATCTTGCTCCACAGCAGCGCGAACAAGTGGAACGACCCCGCCAACTTCCCCTGGACGATGGCCTGGCCGCCGAACGCTCAGACGGAGACGCGGGTGTACGGCAAGTACCTGCTCGAGACACGACCGAATGCAAAAGTGGCAGCGCTGTACCAGAACGACGATTACGGTAAGGACCTCGTCAGGGGCCTGCGCGAGGCGCTAGGAGCCAAGGCTGATCAGATGATCGTCGCGACCGCCAGCTACGAGGTGACCGATCCGACAATCGATTCGCAGATCGTGAGTCTGCAGGCATCTGGCGCGGACACCTTTTTCAACTTCGTCACTCCGAAGTTCGGCGCCCAGTCGATCCGTAAAGTCTATGACATCGGCTGGAAGCCGCTGCAGTTTGTTGCCTTCCCGGCCAGTTCCGTGGGTGCGGTGCTGGCGCCCGCTGGCCTGGAGAAGGCTGTGGGAATTATCACCGCCGGGTTCGTGAAGGACCCCGCCGATCCGCGCTGGAAGACCGACGCCGCGTTCCAGGAATGGCTGGCGTGGATGAAGAAGTATTATCCCGAGGGCGACGTCACCGACCAGCTCAACGTGTGGGGCTATCTCACGGCCCAGGTGCTGGTGCAGACGCTCACCCAGTGTGGTGAGGATCTCACACGCGAGAATCTCATGCGCCAGGCGACCAACCTGAAGAATTTTGAGTTACCCATGTACTTGCCCGGCATCAAGCTCAACAACAGCCCGACGGATTACCGGCTGATCAAGCAGATACAGCTCATGCGCTTCGACGGGAAGAAATGGGTGCTATTCGGAGAGCTGCAGGGCGGATGAAGCGGGGCAGCGTGGCGGCGATCATGCCCCCTCCCCCACCCTCCCCCGCTCGCGGGGGAGGGTGGGGGGCATTTGGCTTCGGCCTGCTGCTCGTGCTCGCCTGCCTCGGCTGGACGCAGGCGGCTTTTGCGCAGAACGCGCCCAAGAAATATCAGAGCCTGTATCGCGAGCTGGACGCGCAGCTCAGCGAATTTCACACACGGCTGCCTGCGCGCTCCTCCGGCACGGCCCCGATCCGGGCGGCATCCCTGCTCAGCGCCAACTGTCAGCGCGGCGAGTTCATCCTGAGCGACGCGCAGCGGGAGGCCACGCTGCGCGAGCTGGACGCGCTCGACAGCCTGGGCGCCGAGGGGATCGTGCTGGAGATCTGCTATCCGCTGCTCACGCCGGCGTTTCGCGACCCGCAGCCGTTCATCGAGTACTACGCGAATCTGGCGAACGCAGTCCACGTGCGCGGGATGAAACTGGTCGTGGAGCACAACTCATTGCTGCCGGCCTACGCGTCGGTGGACGTGCGCCCCTACTACAAAAAGCTCACTAAGCAGCGCTTCGCGCGCGAGCGCTTCGCCGAGCTGAAAGCCATCTTGTTGGCGACGAATCCAGACTACCTCACGCTCGTGTCGGATCCTCGCACGCACACTGCCGGACTGAACCTGACGGTGAGCGACTGGCGCTCCTACGTGCAGAGCAGCGTGGACGCGCTGTCGGAGCAACTCGTCTCCTTCCCGACGCTGCTGGGGGCGGGCTCGGGCCTGTGGGAGGACTTCGACTACGTCCAGGCGTTTGCCGGGATCAAGGGCCTGAGCTATATCGACTTGCACCTGTATCCGCTCACCACCAGCGGACAGAGCAACCTCGAGCGGCTGCTCGCCTGGCCCGACCGTATCCGCGCGATTGACGGCAGCAAACGAATCATCGCAAGCGAGCTGTGGCTGTACAAGGCCGGGCCCGAGGAGCGCTTCGATCCGGTCGCAGACCCGAGCGTCGTCGCTCGCGATGTGTTCAGCTTCTGGACGCCGCTCGACCGCAAGTTCCTGCACATCGTAGGCATGGCCGCGCGCGAGAAAGGCATCGAGCTGGTCGCGCCATACTGGTCGCGCTACTTCTTCGCCTACCTGGACTACAACGATCCGAGCACCTTCAAGCTGCGTCCCTCGGATCTGCTGAACGCCGCTAGCCAGCGCGCCTATGCCGCGATTCTGAAGGGCCAGTACAGCGACACCGGGATCGCGTTCCGCGGGATGTAATCTAGTCGGAAACGCGTCGTTGTCCGTCGGCGAATGAGGGAGAGAGAAGGGCGCGTCCATCAGGTCCCCGACACCACCAGTTGCAACGCCATCGTAAGCAGAAACGCGGCCACTGCGACGATCGACAACTCGACAGCGCCTGCGCCACACAGGATCACTGCATCCACCAGCGAGATGCCGGCGATCAGGCTGACCACCGCACGCGGCACGTCCCCCGGCCCTCGACGGCGCAGCAGCCACAACGCATACAACACCCAGCCGGCAAGCAGCAACAGCAACGGCCACACCAGCGGTGAGCCAAGCGCGATGACGACACCATAGATCATCGGCACAGCGAGAGCAGCCAGCGGCCATACGCTTCCCAGCTCGTTGAGGTGCTCGCGCTTGGCGGTATAGGTGAGGCCGATGAGGTAACACAGGAGCACGACAGCGGCGAGCAGCAGCGCCGGCCGCAACACAGCCGAGATGGCCAGGGCGGCGGACAGATAGACCAGCATGCGGCACACGCCCATCAGCAGCGGGCTCAGGGGGTTGTTCTTGTGATACGAGTCGTAGAGGACGATCGCCGCGGCCAGGAGCAGGCCGGAGACGGGCGCCCGCCACTGCGTTCCATCCGGGAAGACATAACCGGCCACAACCAGAAGCAGGACTCCTGCGCCGAGCATCGCGAAGCCACCGCCGAACACCGCACCTGCCGTCACTTCGCCCGCCGGGATCGGGCGGTCGGGACGCGAGCGCGCGTCGAACTCCCGGTCGAAAGCATCGTTGAGAAACATCCCGCCGATGTAGAACAGCGAGAGAGCGATCAGCAGCAAGGGGACGCGCGCGTCGAGAGCCGTGCCGCCAGCCAGCGCCACGCCCACCAGCGTGTTGGTCCACACCGTGGGGAGGTTGGATATGCGCCCCAGCCTGAGAGCAACCGACAGGGCTGGGGCCCGGCTCATTGCGCTAGCTCTTCGCGCACCCAGGTCAGCTCGCGCGCGATGGCGTGGTCCATGCCGTCGGCGCGGAGCTGCGGAGGCAACACACTCCAGGTGTAGGTCTCCACCTCTAGATGGGTGGAGATGGGCTGCCGGCGGTGCAAGCGCAGCACGTCGCGGATGAACTGCTGCGTCGACGAGAAGGGGCCCAGGTCGTCCACGAAGACGGGCACATGGCAGTGGACCCGCCACTCGCGCCCGTCCAGCGCACGGCCTTCGGCGGCGCGCAGCGCGTCGGGCAGGTCCACGTAGCGTGTAAGACCTTCCGGGCCCGCCTCCACCACCTGGTGCAGGTACACCGGATCGTCGAACTGGCGCACGCCAGCGAGCGCCGCGCCGGAGAGCTCAGGTAGCCGCAGTCCGGCGGTGATCTGGACCTTGTACACGCCGATTCCGGCGTCCGCGAGCTGCGTTACGCACGCCTGCGGATCTTCGAACTCGACCGCCGCGTGGCACAGGTCCAGGCACACGCCCAGGTGATCCCGCAGCGCTTGCTGCGCGCGAGCGCGGTCGAGCCCGGCGAGCTCTGAAAGCCTCCGGACCGCAGCATCCGAAAACAGATGGTCGCGGAAAAACGCGACGGTCTCGTCGATCGTCTCCAGGAAGCAGCAGGGCTCCGGCTCCAGCGCCAGGGCGATGTGTTTGCCGGTGCGCGCCTTGAGCTGAACCAGATGCGCTGCGTGCCGAACCATGAGATCTGCGATGCGCGCAACCGCCTCTGGGGTGCGCGCGTTTTCCTTGAAGGCACCAGGCACGGTGCTGACGCTTCCGGTCAGACCGACCTCGCTCGGCAGCAGCTCCGCCAGCAGGTCAGCCATGAGATCCGTGTATTCGAGGCGCTTCACGTCCTGCCAGTCGGGCAGATACACGTCCTCCTTCACGCGCTTCCCGTGGAACGTACCGTACGGGAAAGCGTTGAGCGTGAAGACGTAGAAGCGCCCGCGGGCGAGGAAGTCTTTGAACTCGGCCATCGCCGCGGGCTGCGCCAGCGCCTGCGCGGCTTCGGCCGAAAGCCGCAGGCCTATGCCGAAGCGCGTGTCAGGAGCAAGCCGCGCGCGGACCGGCGGCAGGTGCTGCTCGAGATTGCTGCGCACCTCTGCCCAGGTCTCGCCCGGGTGGATGTTGCTGCAGTAAGTGAGATGGCAGGGGCCCCGACCCAGGATCATTGTGCAGCTTCCCGGTGGCGCAGCCACGCGATGGCGCGCAGGATCTCGGCCTCGTCCATGACGTGCACCTCCTCCCCACGGCCGATCTCACGCAGCAGCGTGATCGTCAGCTCTCCGCCCAGATGCTCGCGGAACTCTCGCAGCCCCTCTAAAACCACCCAGCGCCCCTCGGGATCGCGCCGCTCCAGCGCCGGATGCCAGAGGTAGAAGCCCAGCTTCTTGAGCAGGGCGAAGATGCGCTCCTCCTGCCCCGGCGCGAGCATGCCGATCTGCACCGAGTAGCGGCTGTCGAGCGCAGTGCCGATGGCCACCGCCTCACCGTGCCGAAGCTCATGCGCGGTCAGGGCTTCGAGCTTGTGCGCCGACCAGTGCCCGTAGTCCAGCGGACGCGCACTGCCGGTCTCGAACGGGTCTCCGCCGTGGGCGATCTGGCGCATGTGCAGCTCGGCGCAGCGGCGGATCATGCGCGCCATGGCCTCAGGGGCACAGGCGTGCAGGGCTTCGACTTGGCTCTCCAGCCATTCGAAGAATACCCGGTCGCGGATCAACGACACTTTGACCGCCTCGGCAATGCCGGCGATGCGATCGCGCGGGTGCAGGGTGCGCAGGAAGTTGGCGTCGTTGAGCACGGCGAACGGCGGCGCAAAGCTGCCCACGAAGTTCTTGAGGCCAAAGGTGTTGACGCCATTCTTCACGCCCACGCCCGAGTCGTTCTGCGAAAGCACCGTGGTGGGCACGCGCACGTGGCGCACGCCGCGATGCACGGTGGCGGCCACAAAGCCGGCCATGTCCAGAAAGGCGCCCCCGCCGATGGCCACCACGTAGGAGTGGCGATCGACACCTAGATCGAGCAGCCGGCGCTGAAGACGGGTGACCAGATCCGGGTCTTGCTTGACTTGCTCGCCGCCCACGATGGTCTCGGGGTGGGCCAGAAGCTGCAGCCGCTCGCCATGGTGCTCGGCGTAGGCGCAGATGTCGTGCGCCAGGGCCGGCCAGCTGGCTGCCACGTCGGCGTCGATGAAGGCCAGGAAGCGGTGGCGCTTGTTGGGCTCCTTGCGCGAGAGCGCGTCGACGAACACCGGGTTGTCGCGCGAGAACAGGTCGTGGGTGAAGTGCACCGGGTAGTCGTAGTCCACCGCGAAGCGCTGGTGGTAGACCGCACCGAACGCACCCGGCTCGTTAAGCGGCGAGGCGCTTGTGGTTGTAGGTTTCATGGTCTGCCCGGACTGTGCGCGGTGCATTTCCCTCACCCCAACCCCTCTCCCGGAGGGAGAGGGGGCTTCTCTTCCTTCTCCCTCCGGGAGAAGGGCCGGGGATGAGGGAGTTACTTGAACACCAGATCCTTGATCCGCTCGGGAATCTGCTGCAGCTCGTCGATGCGCGGCTGCTGCCCGCGCAGCACCGAGTTGCCTTCGAACAGAGTGCGCTGGTCGATGGCGGCGGGGTCGAGCCAGTCCTTCTCAGCCATCTGCCCGGTCTGCCCGTAGGCGGCGAGCGCGTTGCGGTAGCTGATCTTCTCCACGTCCTCGCCGCGGATGCCGCGCTCGAGCATCAGCCGAGCGGTCTTGGGCACCGCTAAGGGGTCGGACACGCCCCAGTCGGAGCTCGAGTCGATGATGATGCGCTCGGACCCGTAGCGGCGCGCGATCTCGACCATGCGCTCGTTGCCCATCTTGGTGTGCGGATAGAGCGTGAATGCGGCCCAGAATCCGCGGTCGAGCACGTCTTCGACCGTCTCTTCGTTGTTGTGGTCGATGATGACGCGCGCCGGTGCCAATCCTTGTTCCACCGCAATGTTCATGCTGCGGATGGTGCCGGTCTTCTTGTCCCGGTGCGGGGTGTGCACCATCACGACCATGTCCAGCTCCTTGGCCATGTCCAGTTGCGCGCGGTAGTACTTCTCCTCGGCCGCGGTTTGGTCGTCGAAGCCGATCTCGCCTAGCGCCACCACGCCTTCTTTCAGCAGATAGCGCGGCAGCAACGCCATCACCTCTTCGGCCAGCGCCACGTTGTTCGCCTCCTTGGCATTGAGCCCGATGGCGCAGTAATGACGGATGCCGAACTGGGCGGCGCGGAAGCGCTCCCATCCGACCAGGCTGGACAAGTAGTCCATATAACTGCCCGCATTGGTGCGCGGCTGGCCGAGCCAGAACGCCGGCTCGATGAGCGCGACGACGCCGGCCGCAGCCATGCGCTCGTAGTCGTCGGTGATACGCGCGCTCATATGGATGTGCGGATCGATGAATTTCATGGTTGCCTCCATGCGACCAGTATATCTGTAGTTCAAGCGGCGGCCACGACGCGCTCCCAGGTCAGCTCGCCGCCGGCGACAGCCTTGGCCAGAACCGCATCGCGCTGTAGGAGCGCGCTGGCGGCCGGGTCGGGCGAGGCGCGCAAGGCCAACGCCGCCGCCCTGCGTTCCGGGTCCGTCCCTTCCTTCAGCACGCGCTCGAGGTCCTCGAGCATGGTGCCGGTGGCATGAGGACCCACGCAACGCCACAGCTCAGGGCTCACTGGCCGTCCCGCCGACCAGCGCTCGTGCGCATAGTCGGACAGCATGCGCGCCAGCTCGGCATTGGCACGGCGGTCGAGCGCCACGATCGGCCACAACGCACTGCCCACGAACAGCGCCTTGAGCACCATCTGGTTCCAGGCGGCTTGCGTGAACTGCTCGCTCGGATAGGGGTTGCGCAAAGCAATGGCCTCGAACACGCCTTTGATATTTGTGCGCAACCCTTCGGTGGCTCGCGCTACATACCGCGGCGGGTCCGGATACACAGGCAGCCCGCGGTAGAAGGCCACCAGCTCGCTTACATCGGCGCTGTTGCACAGCTGGTCCAGCGCACGCGCGAGGCGCTGCGGGTCTTGCTCCAACGCCAGGACGAGCAGCACGCGCGCGCTCTGGTCCGCGCTCCAATCGCGCGGGTCCCAGCCCGGGCGGGTTGCGTTCGCGTCGCGCAGGTCGGCATCGCTCAACACCATGTCGGCCTTGCCCACCTTCCGCGTGACCAAGCTCACGGCGAGGTAGAGATCGGCGTCTCTGCCCGAGGACTGGATCTGCGCTGCCGACTTTTCCAGCCATACCGCAGCCTCGGCCGGAAGCTGGCGGGCAAGCCAGCGGGCGAGCAGCTCTCGCGGTGTCATGCCGCCCGCCTGACCGGCTGTGCCGAGGACGCGAACACGTGATCGAGGATCAAGTCCTTCACGCTGGTCGCCGCCACCGCGCCTTCGGACAGCAGTTCGGGCGCCGAGCTGATGAACAGGGGCCCGATCTGTGGATCGTCGGTGGGACGCCCGTGCGAACCTTTCACCAGGTTTGCGTCTAGCGAGATCACGTCCATCATGTAACGGAACCCCAGGATCTTTTGCGCCAGGCGCCAAGCGATGCGCGCCCTGGGCAGGCGCAGCTGCGGGTCGATGAACAGCTCGACCGGGTCGTAACCCGGCTTGCGATGGATATCCACCGTGCGCGCGAAGTCCGGTGCGCGGTCGTCATCGAGGAAATAGTAGTAGGTGAACCAGCTGTCGGCGCGGGCGATGGCTACCAGCTCCCCCGAGCGCGGATGGTCCAGCCCACATTCCCGCTTGCCGGTCTCGTCCAGCACTCGCTCCACGCCCGGCAGCGCCTCCAGCACCGCTTTGACCTCGCGGACCCGTGCCGGTTCCGACACGTAGACATGCGCGACCTGATGGTCGGCCACGGCGAAAGCGCTCGAAGCGCCCGCGTCCAGCAGCTCGCGCCCCAGCTCCTCGCGCACGCGGATAAAGCCGGCCTGGCGCAGCGCGCGGTTGATGTGCACCGGATTCGACACGGGCGTGATGCCGTATTCGGACAACACGATCACGCGGGCGCCCGCACGCTGTGCCGCCTCGATCAGCTCACCGCAGATCTGGTCGACCGCCGCCACGTCCTGCGCGATGCGTGGATCGTGCGGGCCCAGCCGCTGCAGGTTGTAGTCCAGGTGCGGCAGATATACCAATGTCAATGTCGGCCGGGAACGCTCGAACACATCCAGGGCGCAGCGACCAATCCACTGGCTGGAGACGATATCCGCGCCCGGCCCCCAGAACTTGAACAGCGGAAACTGGCCCAGCCGCTTCTGCAGGTCACCGCGCAGCTCCGGCGGGCTGGTGTAGATGTCCGGAAGCTTGCGCCCATCGGCGGGGTACATCGGCCGCGGCGTGACCGCGATGTCCGCCGACGAGTACATGTTGTACCACCAGAACAGCTTGGCGCAGGTGAACGCGGGGTCGCGCCGGCGCGCGGTCTCCCACAGCTTTTCGCCCTCGACCAAGCGGTTCGACTGGCGCCACAGCCACACTTCGGCCAGGTCGCGGAAGTACCAGCCGTTGGCGACGATGCCGTGATCGCGCGGGAGCCGCCCGGTGACAAAAGTAGACTGGACGGTCGTCGTGACGGCAGGTGTCGCCGTGGCAAGCGGCCGCACTCCGCCGCTGCGCGCGAGCCGATTCAGATTCGGCGCGTGCTCGAGCAGCGCGGGCGTGAGCCCGACTACGTTCAGCACCAGTGTACGCGAGAGGCTCATTGCACCCCGACCCGGCCCTGGAGGGGCACGACCCGAGCAATCCACCCGCACTCGCAGTTGGGAACTCGGTGCCCGTGGACGACGGCCGCAGGAAGGTCCGCGGGCGCACCTGAGTGCGCCGCTGCTTTTGTCAATTCGACGGCCTCGTCGAGCAGCGTCATTGAGTGTTCTCCTCCTGGCTCGGAGTATACCGCTGGAGGCTCGGTTTGGGAGCGTCGGGAGCCAGGAGCACTTCCCAAACGTGACTCCGGCGGAGCGACCGATAGTCACTCCGCCGGAGGGGTTACTGCGTGCCGCTAGCCCAGAGAGCCAGCTCAGTTCTTGGTGATGGTCCAGACCACGCCAGATGCCTTCGTGTAGTAGAACGGCGTCGGCATCGTGAAGTCGATGTACAGCTCACCGTAATCCACGACGTACATGGTCGTGCCGTCGTTGCTGAACACCACGTCGTTGGTACGCTCGAACCCACCGCGATTCTCGGGCTTCTGATACGCATTCGGGCCCGGGTCGATGTTGTGCGCAAACAGCTTCCACTTGATCCCGGTCGGGTTCAGGAAGTCCACCTGCACGACCACCGGCCACTGTGCGACCAGGCTTTCCGGACCATTGTCGATCACGCCGTATACCGCTCCAAACAACGTCGTATCCCCGGTACCAAAGCTCGTCGAGCTCCAGGCAATCCCGTCGATGGGGTTGTTGGTGTCCCACTCGAGCACCGGGTTGATGTAGCCGTTCGGGTTTGGATTGGAGCCGATCAGCGGAACACCGCGGATGCCGTCGACGTGTACCGGGAAGTGATACGGCGGCAGCTTGGGTACGTATGGCTCATCGCCGATATAGAGCTGCGGATACGGACGATCGATCTTGGAACTGCTCCAACGGTAGAGGCTGTAGCGCTTGTTGGTGACCCACCCGAAGCCGTCCTTGTCCGGGTAGCCCGCGTCCTGGCCTTTCTCGGTGACGATGAACAGCTTCTCGCCGCTGTTCGCGATACGGCGATGTCCCAGATCGTTGCCGCCGTTATCCGAGACCGCTAGGGCGTTCTCGAAGCGCGTGCCCTTCGGCCCGAACGCGACGCCGGCCTGGTTGCGGAATCCGTACGCGTACACCTCCATCTTGTTGTGCGGATAGATTCCGTCAGGGCCTTTGTCGCTCATCTTCACGCGCATGACCGAACCACCGCAGGGGACCTGCGCCTTGATGACCTGGCCCGGTTTGGCGGGCACCCCAACCGGAAGCCACCCACCAGTCATACGTCCGTCGGAGGACTTGACGTTCAGGCCGGTATGCACGACATCGCGGCACGGGGGATCGTGCGGAGTCGCCGGAAAACCATCCGGATGCGCCACCCAGTACGGATCGTTCGGGATGTCGGTCCAACCATGGTTGTCGGGATCGGCGAAGCCAGTGTTGCTCGGAAGTCCCATCGCGAAATAGATATAGCCGTCCTTGCAGGTGATGCCGCCGTTCTGGTGGTCGCCGGTGGGGAGGTTCTTGACGATCAGCTTGAGCTCACCGTTGACCCCGTCGATCTCCCATATCTTCTCGCGGTATTCAGGGATGTAGGTCTTCTTGTTTTCGGGGCAGTAGCTGAGTTCGTTCATTACGTGTGCCTTGAAGACGCCCTTGCCGATCTCCTTGATCAGCTTGCCGCTCTTGTCGAA
>JBGPOV010000030.1:0-35230 GCA_041488255.1 Gammaproteobacteria bacterium
CCTCTCCCGCAAGGGGAGAGGGGACTAGTCCAGCTCCCCGCGCGCAATCTCGCTCGCCACCATCGCCGGCCGCTGCGGTCGACTCTCGATCCTCACGTGCGTGCCGCGATCGGACGACACCTGGAAAGCGGGCGGTCACGCCCAACACCTCGTCGACGGGCCCGAGCAGATCCTCAGCCCGGTGGGGGATGCTGACGCGATCTATGCTCAGCTTTCTTGACAGGAAGTCCATCTGAAGGGCACATTTTATCCGTTCCGCTCTGATGAGCGACGGACCAGCCAATGGCAAGGGCGGTTCGGGTGGACCCAGCGGATCACGATTATTTTGGGGCAAAGCTGATGCAAATGCTGGCTGGAACGAGCGGCTATTCCTACAAGGAGTGGAAGGGCATTTTCTACCCGAGCAAATTGCCGGCGAGCGAAATGCTGCGCTTTTACGCGGAGCGTTTCCCAACGGTGGAGATCAACA
Organism: Gammaproteobacteria bacterium; assembly: GCA_041488255.1. GTDB lineage: Bacteria > Pseudomonadota > Gammaproteobacteria > Burkholderiales > SHXO01 > SHXO01. The sequence goes on from JBGPOV010000030.1 coordinate 470, forward strand.
ACACGTTCTATCGCATGCCGGACCAGGCGATGTTGTCCCGCTGGTCGGAACAGGTCCCCAGCGATTTCGCTTTTTCGGTCAAGGCGCCGCGCCGGATCAGTCACGAGAAGCGGCTGCGCGAGGCCGAATCGGATGTCGCCGAGTTTCTGCGGCGCGCATCGGTGCTGGGGAACAAACTCGGCCCCGTCCTGTTCCAGTTGCCGCCATTCATGAGAAAAGATCTCCCGAGGCTCGAGGATTTCCTCGGCTTGCTCCCGGCGACGCCTCGAGCCGCTTTCGAGTTTCGTCATCCGTCATGGCAGGATGACTCTGTGTACGAAGCCCTCCACGCCCGCGCCGCAATGCTTTGTATCGCCGACATGGACGAGGGAGAGACGCCCTTGGTAGCGACGTCGGATTCCGGCTACTTGCGTCTGCGCCGGGAGCAGTACGATGATGCGGAGCTGCGCGCCTGGGCTGAGCGGATCGCTCGGCAACCGTGGAATCGCGCATACGTCTACTTCAAGCACGAGGACGCCGGACTGGGAGCGAAGTTCGCGCAACGCTTCAATGAGCTTTGGATTGAGGGGCAGGGATCGGCCCACGGGTCCCGGGTCAGGAATTGAGAGGGAATCGTAGCCTCGCCGCTGCATCATGAGGACGACTGATCGGACCACTAAGCGGCCTGCTCGGCAGGCGGAGCCAAGCGCCGGGAGCGATGTCCGCCCTCTGCGGGACTACGCCAACAAGCGCGCGTTCGAAGCCACGCCGGAGCCGCGGCCACAGGAGGCATTGCAGCGGCGCGGCCCATTGCTTTTCGTGATTCAGCAGCACGCCGCTCGACGCCTGCACTATGATTTTCGTCTCGAGCTCGACGGTGTGCTCAAGTCCTGGGCCGTTCCCGATGGGCCGTCGCTCGACCCCAAGATCAAGCGCCTGGCGGTTCCGGTCGAAGACCATCCCTTCGACTATGCTTCCTTCGAGGGCGTCATCCCGCTCAAGCAATACGGTGCCGGTGAAGTGATCGTGTGGGACTGCGGTCTCTTCTCACCCGATGAGGGCAAGTTGTACGCCTTTGGGGATCGCGATGAAGCGCAACGGCGCCTGCGGACGGAGTACGAGAAGGGGAAGCTCAGTATTTTTCTTCTGGGGGAGAAGCTCAAGGGCTCGTGGACCCTGGTGCGGATGAAGGACAAGGACTGGCTGCTGATCAAGCACAAGGATCGGTTCGCGCGCACCGATTTGGATATTCGCAGCCGCACCTCCTCGGTCCTATCGGGCCATACCGTTGGCGATCTCAAGATCCCGAAGCGGCTCGACCGTGTGAGCGCCGAGCGGCTGATTCCGTACGGGCCAGCGGAGAAACCGCCCGGGAAGCTCGCGCCGATGTTAGCCGCCTCGGCGGACGCTCCTTTCAGCGATCGCGCCTTTCTCTACGAGCCTAAGCTGGACGGATACCGTTGCCTCGCTTTCCGACGCGACGGCAAAGTCCGCCTCTTGTCGCGCCGCGGATTGGATCAAAGCGCGCAGTTTCCGGAGATCGTCGCCGCACTGCAGGACCAGGTGCTCGACGATTTGGTTCTGGATGGGGAGATCGTGGCCCACGACCAAACCGGCAGACCGTCGTTCAATGCGCTGCAGAACCGGGCTCAGTTGAAGGGTGAACGGGAAATCGCCGTCGCGCAGACGAGCGCACCCTGTGTGCTCTACGTCTTTGATGTTCTGCATCTCTGCGGCATGAACCTCCGCGCCGCCGATTATCGGTCCCGCAAACGCTATCTCGGCCAATGCGTCCTGCCCTCTCAGCACCTGCAGATCCTTCCCGCCACCGAAGCGGACGGTGAGAAATTCTACGCGGCTGCCCTGGAGACCGGGTTCGAGGGAGTCGTCGCGAAGGCGCGGGACAGCCGCTACGAGACCGGCGTGCGCTCGCCTGCGTGGCTCAAGATCAAAGCAACCCAAAGCGGGGAATTCCTCGTGTGCGGGTATACGGTTGGCAAAGGGGACCGAGCGAGAACCTTCGGAGCGCTATTCCTAGGTTATCGCGATCAGTCGGGAGAGCTGGTGCCGGCGGGACGCGTGGGGAGCGGCTTTGACGAAGACTCACTGGGTGTCCTGGCAGCTCGACTGAAAAGCCTGGAGGCCAAGCATCACCCGTTCGCCAGGGAGCCCGCTGTCGACGTTCCGGTGGTGTGGATCAAGCCGGAACTGTTGGCCGAGGTCAAGTTCGCGGAATGGACCCCGGACGGCTCGCTCCGCGCCCCGGTCTTCCTGCGGCTCCGCGATGACATTCCGCAGGATGAGGCGTCTGTGCCGCAGCTTGTGCATGTCGCTGGCAAGAAGCCTCTGGCGAGCGTGCGGCCGGCCGGCGACCAGGTCCATCAAATCGCCGAGCAGCTCAGAGGCGGCCGGGACGACATGACGCTTCAGGTCGGATCGGACCAGTTGCGCCTCACGCATCTCAACAAAGTGCTGTGGCCGAAACAGCCGAAGCTCAAGCAACCCGCCGTCAGCAAGCGCGATCTGCTGATCTATCTGGCGCGCGTCTCGCCCTACATGCTTCCACATCTGGCCGATCGCCCTTTGACGATGATCCGCTTCCCAGATGGCATCACCAAACATCAGTTCTTTCAGAAGCACTGGGAGCACAAGCTGCCCGAGTTCGTGGAGACGATCACCGTCTACTCCGAGAGCAAGCAGGAAAATGGGGAATATCTACTGTGCAACAACCTGCCGACGCTGATATGGCTGGGGCAGATGGGAACCCTCGAGTACCACGTCTGGCATTCGCGCGGAAGCCTGTATCCCGACGCGCAATCTTCCAGCACGGACTTCACCGACAGCGCCGAGAACATCGATGGCTCGATCTTGAACTTCCCCGACTACGTCGTGTTCGACATCGACCCCTATATCTATTCCGGAAAAGAGGCGCCCGGCGCCGAACCGGAGTTGAACACGCGCGCTTTCGAAAAAGGCAAGGAGGTAGCGTTCTGGTTGAAAGAGCTGCTCGAACGGCTCAAGCTGCAAAACCCCGTAGTAAAGACATCGGGCAAGACGGGCCTGCACATCTTTGTGCCGATCGTACGCAATCTCGATTTTGCTGCGGCGCGCCAAATCTGCGAGACTATAGGGCGCTACCTGATGCAGGAACATCCCGAAGTGATTACCATGGAGTGGAGCATCCAGAAGCGCACGGGCAAAATCTTCATCGACAGCAACATGAACGTTCGCGCCAAGACTTTAAATAGCGCCTATTCACCGCGTGCGCTGCCCGGGGCCCCGGTGTCTATGCCGCTCACGTGGAACGAGCTGGCGAACGCGCATCCCATGGACTTCAGGATGTGGAACGTGTTCGAACGCCTGGAACGGCAGGGCGACGTGTGGCAGGATGTCATCGGACTCAAGACGGATCTTCACCGCGCATTCGGTTAGATTAGTCCATAGCAGCGAGCGAAAAGGATCAACCCGGAAAGGACTAACCGAGAAAGGACCAACATGGCACGCTCCATCGCATCGGCAACGATCTCGTTTGGCATGGTCTCCATACCGGTGGACATCTATCCGGCCACGCAGAGCAACGCGGGGATCTCGTTCAATCTTCTGCACAAGACTTGCGGCTCCCGGCTCAAGCAACAGTACGTCTGCATCAAAGAGGGCGTGGTCGTGGATCGTGCCGACATGGTCAAGGGCTACGAGTTCACCGAGGATCGCTACGTCACTTTCACCAAGGACGAGCTCAAGGCGCTCGAAGAGCCCTCGACCCAGATGATCGAGATCACCGAGTTCGTCGCGGCCGAAGCGATAGATCCCATTTACTACGACAAGGCCTACTACCTCGCGCCCGGCAAGGGAGGCGCCAAGCCCTATGCCCTGCTGCGGCAGGCGATGCAGGAAGCACAGCGTTTCGGTCTGGGGAAATGGGCCTCGCGCGGCAAGCAGTACATCGTCGAGCTGCGCCCCGTCGCCGATGGCATCGTGCTGCAGCAGCTGCTCTATGCCGACGAAGTGCGCACCATGAGCGACCTCGGGATCGACAAGGGGGAAGTGCGTGCGCCGGAACTGAAGCTGGCCAAGCAGCTGATCGAGCAGATCACCTCGGACAAGTTCGATCCAACGGCCTACCAGGACGAAGAGAAGAAGCGCATCGAAGCAGCCATACAGAAGAAGATCGAAGGCGAGCAGATTGCCATTTCACCGGATGAGGGCAAGGGCGGTGCACAGATCATCGACCTGATGGATGCGTTGCGCGCGAGCCTGGAGAAGGGGGGCAAGCAGGCGCCGGCGCAGAAGGCTGCAGAGCGCAAACCGCCGATGCGCGCCGCCGAGGCGAAGCCGGCGCAGAAGGTCAAGGCCGGCAGGAAGTAAGGTAAGGGGCTTGGTCCCAAAGCGCCGGTGAACGAGTACTCCATTCGCGACGTGCAGCGCACGCTCGGCTTATCGCGCGGCATGATCCTCGGCCTGGTCGAGTCAAGGTACGTCACGCCCAAGATCGGTCCGCGCAGGGCCTATCGATTTACATTCAGCGATCTCGTCGTGCTGCGGACAGCGCAGGAATTGATCCAAGCCAAGGTCCCCGCGCGCCGAGTCTCCCGCACGCTGAAGCGGCTGCGGGCACAGCTGCCCGAAGACATCCCATTCGGCGGATTGCGGATCAGAGCGGCGGGCGATCGAATCGTCGTGCAGGACGGGGCCAGGCAGTGGGAGGCCAGTACCGGGCAGTACTTGTTGGATTTCTCGGTCAGTGCGCAGGACGGGAAACTTTGCGTGCTACCCACGCCGAAACCGTCCGGCGGCTCGGCTGAGGAATGGTTCGCCCGGGCTTGCGAAATGGAAGACGAGGGCGACGCAGGTGCCGTTGCTGGCTATGAGCACGCGATCGATGCCGACCCCTTGTTTGCCGACGCGTACGTCAACCTCGGGCGGCTGCTTCACGAGCAAGGCCGCTTGAGCGAGGCTGAAGCGGTGTACCGCAGCGGAATATCCCAGTGCCAGTCAGATGCATTGCTGCGCTACAACTTGGGCGTGCTGATGGATGAAATGGGCCGACAGCAGGCGGCGCTTCAGGTCTACCGCGAGGCGCTTGCTTTGCAGGACGATTTCGCCGATTGTCACTACAACATTGCGCTGCTGTACGAAGCATCGGGGCACGCGCGAGCGGCGCTGAGGCATCTCAACACCTACCGACGACTTCAGTCGGGCTAGGCGTTGCCGCACTAATGGACTGTCACAACGGAATCCAGAGCACGCCCCCTCTCCCAGCAGACATAAGGTCCCTCTCCCCCCGGGAGAGGTAGCAGATATATGATCCCTCTCCCCTTGGGAGAGGGTGAGGGCGGGGTGAGGGGTACCCTAGGTTCGGCTGCTCAAAACACTCTTGCCCGTATGACGTTCCAGGACGCGGGCGACAGTCTCGCGTACAGACTCCCCCCTTCCGCCCGTACGCCAGTCAGCGCCGACGGCTGCACGCGATCCGGTTGCGCCTTGGTATTCGCCGCCTTGAGATCTGCGTCCTGCAGCTGAAGCGCTCGGTCAATTTCGAGCTTGGAGAAACCTCCCGCGGTGACTCGCAAAGGCATCTCCTCGGTCAGGTTACGGTTGAGTGCGAACAAAGTCAGGTTATCGGCCTGTTCCTGGTGTACCGCCGCGAGCTTGAGATAGGGCACCTCCGGCAACGGGAAGAACAGATCCTGCGAGCCGCGCGGATCGTAATAAGTCGTCGCGTAGATCGGCGAATCGTCCTGCACGCGCAGCACACGGCCGCGGCCCAGATTGCTGAAATGAGCGAACGGCCAGAAAATGGTCTGGCGCCACGCCGATCCGCCGGTTTCGGTCATGATCGGTGCGATCACGTTGACCAGCTGGGCCAGACACCCAGCTTTCACCCGGTCCGCATGATTGAGCAGAGAGATGCACATGCCGCCGAAGACCAGCGCATCCTCCATGTCGTAGGTCTCTTCGAGGATCGACGGTGCCACGGGCCAGCCGGGTTGCGTGCGCGCTGCCTGGGTGCGCCGGGTGCGGTACCAGACGTTCCATTCATCGAAGCTGAGCCAGATGCGCTTGCTGGAACGCCGCCGCGCAGCGACCGCGTCCGCGATCGCGACGACCTCCTCGATGAACCGGTCCATCAGATCCGGGCTGGCGAGGAACGCTGCGGTGTCGCCGGCGTAGTTGTTGATATAGGTGTGCAGGGAGATGTGCTCGACGTGGTCGAAGGTGTGCTCGAGCACGGTATCCTCCCAGCTCCCGAACGTGGGCAGGTTGCGTCCAGAAGAGCCGCAGGCGGCCAGCTCGATCCTGGGGTCGACCCATCTCATCATCTTCGCCGCCTCGGTGGCGATGCGGCCGTACTCCTGGGCTGTCTTCGCTCCCATCTGCCAGGGCCCGTCCATCTCGTTTCCAAGGCACCAGAACTTCACGCCATGCGGCCGCTCCCAGCCATGTGCGCGGCGCAGGTCCGACAGCGTGGTTCCCCCGGGGTGGTTACAGTATTCGACCAGATTGCGGGCCGCATCCGGCCCGCGCGTGCCGAGATTGACCGCCAGCATCGGCTCTGCGTCGGCAAGCCGACACCAGTCGATGAACTCATTGGTGCCGAATTGGTTCGTCTCGGTCGACATCCAGGCGAGATCCAACCGGCGCGGGCGGTTGCCGGCCGGGCCGACACCGTCCTCCCAGTTGTAGCCCGACACGAAGTTGCCGCCCGGATAGCGCATGATCGTAGGGGCAAGCTCGCGCACGAGCGCAAGTACGTCCTGACGGAATCCGTGGCCGTCGGCACTCGGGTGACCCGGCTCGAAGATGCCGCCGTAAACGCAGCGGCCCAAATGTTCGACGAACGCGCCGAACAGGCGGCGGTCGGTGTGTCCGATCGTCAGATCGCGGTGCAGGCTCACATTGACTTCACGCATAAGCATGACGCGGTCGCCGCGTCGAGGCTACGCGGTCCGAACTATCGCGTCAATAAGAGCCGATTGCGACGCGACGGTCGAGACGGTTGGATGGATTGCCGATCAGATACGGCCGGTCAAAGGCCGGAAGGAAGCAGTTCGCTGTATCCCAGTGTTGACACCAGAGCGTCCAACGGCGCGGCGTTGGGGTGCCATGACAAGCGCTGTGGCGTCGTTTCCGCGTAGTGCAGGGCGCCCAAAACGGCGCGATAGAATGGGGTTTTGGCCTCGAAGAACCCACAGTCGGCCTTGCGGCTAGCCCAGGCAAGCTTGCACTCTGGCAGACCTATCAGTTGCTCGACCTCCTCGCCGCCATGCGAATCGTTTCCGTCCACGGCGTCCAGGATGTCCTCCAGCGGGAGTTTGTCGGCGAGGAAAAATTGCCGTACCTCCACGCGATAGTCGTGCTCACTGTCGCCGTGAACGCTGAGCACTCGGAGGTACCGTCCGTGCGCGGTTGTGTTCGCGCACAGCTCCAATGCGAGCACGCATAGGGGCGCCTCCTGATGATAGCGGCCGGCCCCCATGCGGCGCTCTCCTGCATAGAACGCGTCCACCAGTTCCTCGGAATCGAAAACCAGCATCGCGGCCGGCACCTCGAGCCTGAACTCGCTCCCGTAGATCTCCAAAGGAGCTGCCAGCAGTTCCCTCGAGACTTCGGGACCTAAATGCAATGTGCGCTCTCCGTGCGCGCGCAGATAGAGGAACGTCTCGTAAGTCCAGTACTGCTGGGTGGCCTTTTGCACTAACGCTTCGTGGTAGGAGGGTGTTTGCTGGAACCGCTCGAACTGCTCCGGGCTCATCGAAGAAGCCAAAGTTTGCTTGAACTGGTCGATGGCGCCTTTGACGTAGCGGCCTCTGCACTCCGCGAGGCTCGAGTCCTCGGTCACCGGAACGAGCGGACCTGCCGCCTTGAGACGGGCGATGTCCTCGTCCAAGATGGTCGCGAGCTTCAATCGCTGGTCCGCGAGCAACCTCTCGTAGTAGGTCGGCTGCATGGAATCCCTCCTTTACGAGGAGCAGCAGGGGCAGCTCGCTGACCGCTCCTGGGCCATCGGATGGGTCGGCATTCTGGTTCCCCACGCTGCCAGGGGCAAGGGTGTCGGTTGGTGCCTACTCACCTGAAGCGGTTAACGACGGCAGCGACCCGAGCTTAAGGGCAGCGCCTTGGCCCGGAGCCACTGAGGGTTCGGGCTCACCGCGCTCGTCGGGCGAAGGACGCGGCCACGCAGACCCGCACCCGGTATGCAGAGGCACCAGACGTAGTACACGCCTTGAATTGACACCTGCCGGAGTCTGGCCGTACCCTACCGCGGATGGCTGGATCGATAAGACTCAGTCAGGGGCCGAGCCCGGTCCGCACTTGCCACCCTAGCTGTTCGACCCGCTCGTGCTCCGCGATCGCCGACTAGCTGTCGGATCCCGCTCATGCCCCTGATCAAGTGTCCGGATTGCGAAGGTCAGCTCTCGGACGGTGCGACCCTTTGCCCGCACTGCGGTTGGGTAAAGGGGACCTACCTCGACGCCAAAGGGAAGGTGCGGACGGTTTCGCCATGGCGCGTCTCGCTCGCCGGCGTCCAGATGTCCTTCTGGTCCATCGTCAAGGTCACGGTCAAGTGGGTGCTGGCGTCAACGCCCGCCATTCTACTGCTGGTACTCATCATCGTTCTTGGCATTGCCTTGTTTTCCGTGATCGCCGATCAGCTCCACCTCCGGCACTATCTGGGCAAGTGACGCCGCGCCTCACGGTTGAGTCAAGGCTGCAGTTGAGATAAACGCCCTAGCGCCGGGTTGCAGCCTGCCGCCGAGGCCGGGACGCGGCCTAGCAGCTCGGCTCCGTGCGACCGGCGGCGAAACGGGTTCGAGGAGAAGTCGGGGTTACGCGGCGGCCGTAGGACTCGCGTCAGGATGCTCGCTGCGGCCATGCGAGCCGCGGGGCGGCAGGCGCTCCAGACGATAGCCATAGCCGTACACCGCAACGAGGCGCCAGCCATGCTCCCTTACGAGGCCCAGCTTGTTGCGGACTCGGCTTACGTGCGTATCCAACGTGCGAGAGCTCATCGGGTGGTTCGCGTTCCAAACCGTCTCGCGGATGTGGCCGCGCGAGAGCAACCGGCCGACGTTGCGTAGGAATAGCGCCGAGAGGTCGAAGTCCTTCGCGGTGAGCCGCAGCGGCGTGTTGTTACGCAGGATCGTTCGCATCCCGAGGTCTACCCGGAACGCGTCGAGCTCGATCACGCCAGTCTGCGGCTGGCCGTCACGGCGGCGCTGCGCCAGCGATTCGAGACGGGCCAAGAGCTCCAGCCGGCGCACCGGCTTGGTCACATAGCCGTCGGCACCTTCACGCAACGCCCTGACCACGTCCTCCTCGCGGCTGCGTGCCGTGCTGAACAGCACCGGGACGGCAGACTGCAGCCGTTGACGCAGATGCCTCAGCACATCGATGCCGCTCATCTCAGGGACGTTCCAATCGAGCAGAAGGACGTCGAAGGTTTCCTGCTCGAGGGCGCGTAGCAAGCGCGCTCCCCGGTCGAAGGGATGGGGATGGTGACCGGCAAGCTCGAACCAATGACTGAACAACTCGGTTTGAGACGGGTCGTCTTCAAGGAAGGCGATTCGCATATCGGCCCCGCTACGTCAATGCGCAAGCAGATGAAACCGGAAAGCTCATGCGGATGGTCCTGCCGAGACCTTGAACTCGCGGAACACGGCCTCCACCTCCTCGTCCTCTAGAAGGGCGTGAAACCGTGGACCGAGGTCATCGTTAGCGAGAAGCATCAGCCAGTCTCGCCGCAATTCCTCGATGCGAACGACCAGCTGGAACACATCCTTATGCAGCATCATAGCACTTCCTGTGAAAACCTGACTGGGCGATCTGCTCACGACCCGAGGGGCCGGAGTGATGTTGGTCGTTAGATTGTGCGAAGACTGTGATGTGCAGTAGCCCACGAAAGTTATACATCCAAGTCGCTGCTGTCTCGCTTCGCCAAGCCGCGTGCCGCGAGTCGACGCCCCGATGCCTGGTTTCCGGTTGCGCGCGGAACAGAACTCCGGGAAGTACCGGGGCTTCGCGTGTAGATCAGGCCGCGGCTTGGTGCGACTCAGGCGAAACCTCCCTGAGCAAAGCGGCCGCGATCTCGTAGAAATTCACCCGCAACAGCGAGCGCGGAATCAAATCCGCGGCCAGGCCATCGACGGCGGGAAGTGTCTCGGCCACGGCCTCGTACAAGGCCGCCGAGAGCTTCGGGATCGCCGCCGTGCGCTCGTTCCTGATGAGCGCGCTGGCAGCCAGCGTCAACCAGTACTGTCGGCGCTGCTCATCCGATTCGATCCAGTTGATGACTGTGGTCGTCTCGGCACTCGTAAAATCGACAATCACTTTGTTCCCTCCATATTCGGCTCGCGCCCGCTGGCCCGCGTGAGCAGTCGCACCGCTGCTTTACCCCTTAGTTCACAGAGCCGCGACACTGTGACGGACCGCAGATGACTCGATACGCAGTGTTAGCAGGAACCGTTCCCGCTGCGGAGACATTCTTTTGACCATTCTGGACATTGCGAAGCCGGGTCGCATACTAGGCGTCGAGGATGGCGGGCCGATCGTGTTCGCGGCGTGGCGTCGTCCGCCGGTGATTGGAGCAAGGGAGGCGCATCGCGCATGGGCACCAGAGACTTTCGGTCTTACGCACGTATGGCTAGACCGATCTTCACCGAGCGAGACTACGACACGGTGAAGAAGCTCGTTACGGAGCGCGCCAGAACCTTCTTCTTCGTCGAAGCAGAACGGCTTGAAGCACTGATCCGGGAGCTCACCGACTACGAGGGTCGGTTCGCTCAGACAGATGCCCTCTACGCGGTCGGCTGGGCAGAGTGGACGTTCGTGCCGGTGGGTAAGGATGATGGCCAGCCGCGTCGACGCTGGTCCGACGCCTCACACTAAGGTTGACGAAACGGCTGTGGCTTGAGCACGTGATCAAAGGTCGGCAAGCCGCGTAACGGGAAACATCCGCTGCCCGTTCGCCAGGCGATGACACGAGATCTTCACTCTCTCTCCGAGCCGGTTGAATTCGAGCTAGGGCGCGTCAGCGCTCGCTGAAAAACAGCGGCGCGGCAACGATCCCCTGCGCAACTGCCGCCAACCCGTACAACAGCGCGGTGGCCGTCGCCTGATCGCCCGGCACGCCCGCTACCCCCAGCACGATCACTGCGGCCAGCTCACGCGTTCCAAAGCCGGCCACACCGATCGGCAGCGCCGCCATGATGAAGATCGGAGCGGCCGCCGCTAGCATCACCGGGTAGGATACCCATACGCCTACCGCCATCCCACAGATCCACAGCGTGCAGGCCGACAACAGCTGCACGCCCAGCGACTTCCACACCGAGACGACGAGCGCCGGCCGCGCCTGACGCAGGCGCTCGCGCAGCCGCTCCCAGCGCGAGGCCAATGCCGCCACCCAGGCGATGCTCGAGCGCTCCAGCTTCCCGAACGGCAGGCGGATGAACGGTGCCGCCGCGACTGCTGCCAGGAGCAACAGGTACACGCTCAATCCACGCGGCGCGATGCGCGCGCCGCCTTCTCCCGCCGCGCCCCACAGCGCAACGCCAGCCGCTGCGAGCAGCGACAGCACGCACAGCACCCACAGCCCGCTGAAGCGGTCTAGGAACACCGAGAGTGCGCAGCGCACGAAGGGATTGCCCAGGCGCGAGAGCTGCACGCTGCGCAGCAGGTCACCGGACAGCGTAGCCCCGGGTAGCAGTATGTTGGTGGTTATGCCGCGGGCGTACATCCGGACCAGTCTCGTGCTGGGCGCGGTCAGACCGAGGGCGCGTGCAATGAGGGCCCAGCGCGCCGCGGACAGGAAGTTGGCCGCGACCGATACCGCCACGGCCAGCGCAACCAACCAGGGGTCGGCCAGGCTCAGCTTGGCCCATAGCGCGCCCGGATCGGCGTACCAGACGACCAGCGCCAGTAGCGCGGCGCCAGCCGCGATGCGCAACGCGAATCGCTGCGCACGGCGCCGCTTGACCGGCCGCACCGCGTCCCCCGCCAACGAGCCGTCGGTGTCAGCCGGAAGTCTCATCGGCGTCGTCAGAGCTCGGCTTCCGGCGCGCACGGGGCGCGGGACGCAGCACGTACTGCGGGCGTCCCTGCGGCTCATGGTAGACGCGGGTGAGCAGCTCGCCCAGCACCCCGGTGGCCACGAGCTGCACGCCGATCAACGCAAGCAGCACACCCAGCAGCAGCAGCGGCCGGCCGCCGATGTCGTGGCCGAGGATGAGCTTGTCGACGCTGAGGTAGGCCAGGATCAGCAGTCCGATGCCGAGCAACCCCAGGCCGACACCGCCAAAAGCCTGCATGGGGCGATGGAGAAATCGCATGAAGAACTTGATCCAAAGCAGATCGAGAATCACGCGGAAGGTGCGGTCGATGCCGTACTTGGAGGTCCCGCGAGTGCGCGAATGATGGTTGACCGGTACCTCGATGATGTTGGCGCCGACCTCCGCGGCCAACGCCGGGATGAAGCGGTGCAGCTCACCGTACAGCTTGATGTCGCTGATCACCTGCGCGCGATACAGCTTCAGCGCGCACCCATAGTCATGCAGCCGAACGCCCGTGACCTTGGAGATGACGCCGTTGGCGATGATCGACGGGAGCTTGCGCGAGACGGCCCTGTCCTGGCGGTTCTTGCGCCAGCCGGAGATCACATCCACGTCCGGGCGCTCGTCCATCAACTCCAGAAGGCGCGGAATGTCGTCCGGGTCGTTCTGCAGGTCGCCGTCCAGCGTGACGACGATCTCGCCCCTGGCCTGGTCGAAGCCGGCCTGCAGCGCCGCCGACTGACCGTAGTTGCGGATCAGGTAGAGGGGCTTCAACCAGCTGCGCGTGATGGCCAGCTCGGCCAGGGTCGCGGCTGAGTCGTCTTTGGAGCCGTCGTCCACGCAGATCAACTCGAAGCGGCGCCCGGCGCGCAGCAGCGCATTGCCCACCCGCTCTACGAGGTCGGCGAGATTCTCTTCCTCGTTGTAGATGGGGATCACGACGGAAACTTGCGGGTGCTCGAGGGTCATCGGCGAGGCCCGACGTGGCTGCGACCAGGAGGCGGGTGGCCGGATTCTATCATCCCTGCGCTGCGCGGCTGCCGCGTGCCGGTACGAAGGTCGCAGCGAATGCCACCAGGCACGCTGCTCCGATTGCGCGCTGGAACCAGAGCGCCTGCGGGTAATCGCTCGGGTAGCCTATCAGCAGCGCGACCGCGCAGCCGACCAGAGCCATGGCGATGACCCATTGCGTGGTCGGGCGCAAGCCGAACGGCATTTGTGCGGCTGCCTTCAACCCGAGCGCGGCGGCGAGCCAGCCGCCGAACGCGCCGCCCAGAACGTCCAGCGGCCAATGCACGCCCACTGCGCAACGCGATATGCCCACCAGCGCAGCAATCGCGACAGGGACCACGCTCCACGCTCTCAGCCTGAAACCGAGCACGCACAGCGCGGCGAGTGCGAACACCGTAGTCGCGTGGCCGGAAGGAAAGGAGTGGAAGTGATAGGCCGGGCCGACGACGTGAAGGGCCTGGGCAGCGAGAACGGCCGGTGGGCGCGGGATGTCCACCAGATACTTGCACGCGCGCGACCACGCTGTGGCCAGCAGCGCGGCCGGCACGACCGCCCACAACAGGTCCGCGCGGCGCCGAGCTAGAACGAGGCCTAGCGCAAGGGCGACGGTGGTATCACCGAGGATCGTGATGTTGGCCCACAGCGCGTCGCTCCTAACCGATGCCAGACGGTTCAACAGGAGGAACACGCGCTCATTCGCGCCGGCCGCGATCAGCGCCGCGCCGGCCAGCAGCGCCAACGCCGGCACCAGCCAGGCGCGCGGACTGCGCCAGGACCAGTCCACAGGGGTCGCGGTCATCGCGTCACCCGCACGAGCACGATGCCGTTCTTGGCGTAGACGACATCGAAGCCGTAACCCGGAAGCTCGGCTAAACGTTCGGCCTTGGTGACGACGAGGTCACCGGGGCGCGGCTCACGGGTCGGAGTGGGGCGCCCGTAGTAGACACTGAAGCTGGGTGCGTTCAGCCGCCACATGATCACCTCATAGCCCTGCGCGCGCGCCAACAGCGCGGCTTCCTTGATCGGCTCCTGCTGCACCCCCGCCCCCACCGGCACGACATACGCCGAGAGCCCGACGACACCGATGATGCCGCTCGCCACCAGCTTGCGTGACAGATCGAAGCGGCGTTCCAGCATGAAATAGACGGTGAGTCCCGCCGCGGCGGCCGCAAACGCGAAGTACCCGGCCCCGAAGTACTGCTCGACGCCGGCCAGCGCTTCGCGGTAATAGGCGTCGTTCACGCCGGGGCGCACGAAGTCGACGATCGCAGGCAGCGCGAGCAGAAACAGGTAGAACAGCAGAGCAGGCAACAATGCCCAGAAGCGCGACCGCCATTCGGGGCCGTAGGTCGCCATGAGGATGAACATGCCGGTCATCCCGTAGAGCATGTAATGCGGCAGCTTGGTCCCCGACAGCGAAAAGAACACGAACACGAAGCCGAACCACAGCCAAAGATAGCACTGCAAGTCGTCGCGCCACGCTTCGCGCACGCGCACCACCGCCCGGATGAGAAACGCGGTGAAGGGTAGCGTGCCGAACAGCACAGTGGGGATGTAGTACACCAGGCTGCCGGCATGCCCTTGCAGGGTCCCGCCGAAGCGGCTCACGTTGTGCTTGAGGAAGAAGCCTTGCACGAAACCCCAGCCCTCGCGGTGCAGGATGAACACGTACCAGGGCAAGGCAATGGCGGCGAACAGCAGCAGGCCACGCCAATCGAAAACGACGAGCGCCCAGGTCCTCAGATCGCGGCGAAGCCAGCAGAACGCAAAGGTCACCGCGAGCGGAATCAAAATCGCAACCGGGCCTTTGGCCAGGAAGCCCAAGCCGATGGCGGCGAAGGTCGCGTACCGCCATGCGCGCTTGCGGGTCTCCAGGTGCAGCCAGGCTGCGAACATGGAGGCGGCGATCAGCATGTTGAGCAGCGCGTCGGCGGTCGCCGCCCGCCCGATGATATACACCCCCAGCGAGGTGGCCATGACGCCGGACGCGAGCAGCGCGGTGTTCGAGCCGAACCGCCGCCACGCGAACAGGAAAGTCAGCAGCACCCAGAGCGAAGCGCACGTAGCCGAAGGGAAGCGGAAGGCGAACTCGTTCACGCCGAACAGCACCACGCTCGCCGCCTGCAGCCAGTAAACCAGGATCGGCTTATCGTAGCGCGGCTGACCATTCAGATAAGTGGACAGGAAATCGCCGCGCTCGAACATCTCCATGGTGGCCTGGCTGAACGCGCCCTCGTCGACGTCGAACAGGGGCGAGCGGCCGAGAGCGAAGAAGAAGCTCAGCAGCACCGCGAGCACCGTGAGCGCCACGAACCGCCTGGAAGCAGGGGGCGCGGGATGCATGATGGGCGGATCGCTCGGCATTATGGTTTCGGCACAGTCGCCGCTGCAGGTTCGATCGCCGCGCGGCGCAAAGCGGTCGCGGTCGCGCCGTATTCTACAGTCCAGAGCAAGAGGCCGGGTCGCTCGGGTCTTTGCGTCTTTTCGCCCGCGGCAGCGGGCGGGTTCTCATGCTAGCCTGCGGCTTCGTCCAGTCCCTCGCAACCAGACTGGACTCGCCACGCAAGAATTACGGCGCGCATAGGGAAGCTCCGTGCTCCTGGCAGCGAGTGAGTCGCGCGGATCCCCGCACAACGCAGACGACGGGAGGATCAGGTGAGAGCCGCCGAACTGTTCGTGAAGTGCCTGGAGAACGAAGGCGTCGAGTTCATGTTCGGCGTTCCCGGTGAAGAGAACATCGACGTCATGGATGCTCTGCTCGAAAGCCGAGTCCGCTTCATCACCACCCGCCACGAGCAAGGGGCCGCCTTCATGGCGGACGTCTACGGCCGCCTGACGGGGAAAGCCGGCGTGTGCATCTCGACGCTGGGGCCCGGCGCGACCAACCTCATCACCGGGGTAGCCGACGCCAACATGGATCGCGCACCGCTGGTCGCGATCGCCGGCCAGGGCTCGACCACACGCATGCACAAGGAAAGCCACCAGATCCTGGACCTGGTGAACCTATTCCAGCCGATCACCAAGTACAGCAGCCAGATCCGCGAACCGGACATCGTCTCCGAGGTCGTGCGCAAGGCGTTCAAAGTCGCCCAAACGGAGAAGCCGGGCGCCTGTTTTATCGACTTCCCCGAGAACATCGCCGAGGCCGAGGTGGGCAGCCGCAAGCCGATCGAGGTGCAAGCTGCTTACACCTCGGCACCGCCCGATTTCAAGATCGCCGAGGCGGCGCGCATCATCTCCAACGCCCAGTGCCCGGTGATCCTGGCCGGCAACGGCGTGATCCGCCAGAACGCCTCCGATTCGCTGGTGAGCTTCGCTGAGGTGCTGCGCATCCCCGTGGCCACCACCTTCATGTCCAAAGGCGCGATCCCCTTTTCCAACGACTATGCGCTGGGGACCATCGGACTGAAGTCGCGAGACCTCGTGTCCTTCGCCTTCGAGCATGCCGACGTGGTCATCTGCATCGGCTACGACATGGTCGAGTATCACCCTGAGCAGTGGAACCCGAGCGGCGACAAGACCATCGTCCACATCGACGCGCTGCCGGCCGAAGTGGACGAGCGCTACATCGTCGCCACGGGCGTGCTGGGGGACATCGGCGAGGCGCTACGGGGCATCGCCTTCGCGGCAGGCCCGAAGCACCGCTCGCCGCTCAAGGCTCTGCGCCGTGCGATCGTCGAGGAATGGACCCGCTACGCCGGCGATCAGGCTTTCCCGGTCAAGCCCCAGAAGATCGTGTGCGACCTGCGCGAAGCGCTCGCTGCGGACGACATCGTGATCTGCGACGTCGGCGCGCACAAAATGTGGACCGGGCGCATGTACCCCGCCGAGCGCCCCAATACCTGCATCATCTCCAATGGCTTCGCCTCCATGGGCATCGCCGTGCCCGGCGCGCTGGCTGCCAAGCTCGCCCATCCCGACCGGAAGGTGGTGGCCGTCACGGGCGACGCGGGGTTCCTGATGAACTCGCAGGAGATCGAGACCGCTCTGCGCAGCGGCACGCCGTTCGTGATCCTCATCTGGAACGACTCGGAGTACGGTCTCATCACCTGGCACCAGCTGCGGCACTTCGGGCGGCCGAGCCACGTGGCGTTCAAGAACCCGGACTTCGTGAAGTACGCGGAGAGCTTCGGCGCCCGGGGCTATCGCGTCGAGAAGACCGCCGATCTCATCCCGACGCTAAAGTCCGCCCTGACTGAGGACAGGGTCGCCATCATCGACTGCCCGGTGGACTACTCGGAGAACATGAAGCTCACCCAGTGGCAGAAGGAACTGAAGAGCCCGCTCTGAACTATTGACCTTCGCGCGGTGGGGGAAGCTCCGCATGCCTGCACATGCGCCTGCGCTTCCAGGGTGGCCTTGGCCGATCTGACGCCTAGAGCGCGACCACGTGGCCTTCGCGCCAGGATTGCGTGGCGGCCTCGGCCAGCTCCAACGCCTTTACGCCGTCCTCGAGGGTGGTGCGGACCGGCTTGGCCTGGGTCAGCGCGTCGAGGAAGTGAGCGATCTCGAGCGCGTACGCACCGCGGTACCTCTCGAGGAAGAAATGCTCGGGCTTGTCCTCGCAGACGCCTGCAGCGGTCTGCGCGACAATCTGGGTCGGTGCGTGGTTGCGGGCCTGGAGCAGCCCTCGGCTGCCCAGCACCTCGAAGCGCTGGTCGTAGCCGTAGGCCGCCCTGCGGCTCGTGTTGATCTGGCATAGTCGCCCGCCGCGAGTGCGGATGCTGACAGCAGTGGAGTCGACGTCGCCCGCCTCGCCGATCGCTGCGTCGACCAAACAACTGCCGGTGGCGAAGACGCTCTGGGCTTCGTCCTCCAGCACCCAGCGAAAGACATCGAAGTCGTGGATCAGCATGTCTTTGAAGATCCCGCCGGAGACCTTGATGTAGCTCACCGGGGGCGGGCCGGGATCGCGGCTGGTGATGATCAGCATCTCCGGATCGCCGATCTCGCCAGCGTCGAGCCGTTGCTTCAAGGCGGAGAAGGTGGGATCGAAGCGCCGCTGGAAGCCGATCATGCACAATACACGGGCTTTCGCTACTGCCTCCATGCACGCGCGCGCACGCTCCAGCGCGAGGTCCACCGGTTTCTCGCAGAAGATCGCTTTGCCGGCGGCGGCAGCTCGCATGATCAGATCGGCATGCGTGTCGGTGCTGGATGCGATCACCACGGCTGAGACCCCGGCGTCCTTGAGCGCGGTGTCCACATCCACGGCCTTTGCTACGTAGCGCTGCGCCAGCTCAGCAGCAGCGGCAGCGTTCACGTCGACGACGTATCTCAGCTTCACACTCGGTTGGGCAGCCAGATTGCCGGCGTGAATTTTTCCGATACGCCCCGCACCGAACAAAGCGACTTCGATCATGGTGCCTCCTTCGTGACTGCGGCTGCCCGGCGGTCGAGTGACCGCGGGGCAGCCGCAGAACTATGGAACTGCTCAGTAAAAGCTTACTTCGCGATACAGGTGGCAGCCGTCGCGGGCTCACAGACGTCGAGACCCGTATAAATGGGATCCGCCACCTGCTTCCCGTTTACGATGTCTTGCAGGATCAACATCGACTTGTAACCCATGTCGAACGGGCGCTGGCCGACCTGGCCGCTGCTATAGCCTGCCTTCATGAGATCCATCTGGACCGGGAGCGTGTCGGCGACCACCAGGATCGTCTTGCCGCTCTTGATGCGGTCCATGTTCTTCTCGACCACCTGCTTGTACGCATTGGGCACGAACTGCGGGAACCCGCCGGTCGGCACGAAAGCGGTCAGGTTAGGATACTTCGCCAGGATCTCACCCATTTGCTTCACCGACAGGGGAAAGTCGTCGTTCGTATACAACGGGCAGCCCTCGACTTCGGTCCAGCCGCTCTGGCCGGTGAGGCGGTCGCCCGGTGGTTCCTTGGACTTCTTGCCCGAGATCGTGTCGCGAATGCCCTGCATGCGCTCGTTATGGTTGGCCGCCGCCGGGCCGCCCGACTGGATGCAGATCGTGCCACCCTTGGGCTTGAGCTTCATGGTGATCTTCGCGAGGTTCACGCCGATGTCGTAGTTGTGGGTGCCGATGTAGGTCTTACGCAGAGCCTTGTCCTGAGGCAGCAGGTCCGAGTCCCACGTCGTCACCGGGATACCCGCCGTCTTGGCGCGTTCCAATACCTTGGCCATGGCGGGCGCATTCGAAGGCGAGACGGCGATACCGTTCACTTTCTTGGTGATGAGGTCCTGCACCACCTGCACCTGTTCGTCGCCGCCGCCATGCTCGCCCGGCCCGATGTAGTAGCACTCGATCTTGCCGCCGCTCTCCTTCTCGGCCTTCTTGCAGCCGTCGCGTGCCTGATCGAAGAACGGGTTGTTCATATTCTTGGGTACCAGGGCAAAGACCATTTTGGTCTGGGCACTGGCCATGACGGGCGCACCGATCAGCGCCAGGGCAGCTGCTGCCAGTAGGGTCTTCTTCATTGACCTTCCTCCTCCGTAGTTATCGAAACGGGGTCTCACCCCGACCGCATTCCGCGGAATTTGCTCAACATCACCGCGAAAACTATAAACAAGCCCACAAAAGTTCCTTCCCAATTGGCATCGACCCCCGCCAGCAACAAGCTGTTGCGGATCACCTCGATCAGGGCCGCCCCGATGAACGCTCCGTACGCTCCGCCCGCGCCGCCCATGAGGTCGGTCCCGCCGATTACCGACGATGCGATCGCCCGTAACTCGTAGCCCGTCCCCATGGCGTTGATCGCCGCCCCCTGCCAGCCCACCAGGAGCACGGCGCAGATGCCGGACATCAAACCGGACAGCATATAGACCGAGAGCTTTACGCGGTTGACCGGGACCCCGGTCAAGCGGGCCGCGTGCTCGTTGCCCCCGATCGCGTATACCCAGCGCCCCCACGTGGTGTAGCGAAAGGCAATCATAAAGATGATCGTCAGGGCGAGCAACACGATGAACGTATTGGCGATGCCCAGGATGTTACCGCCGCCGATCTCCTCGAAGATCTTCTCGTCCGGTCCGAACTGGTAGATCATGCGGTTTTGCGAAAGCACCTGTGCGAGGCTGCGGGCCACGGCAAACATGCCCAGCGTGACGATGAAAGACGATAGGTTCAGGTAGGCGACCAGGAAGCCGTTCACGAAGCCGCAGGCCAGCGCCGCCAGCAGCCCCGCCCCGAGGCCGGCCCACCAGGGGTAGCCGACGTTGAGCACCATTCCGCACGCGATCCCCGACACGCCGACGATGGACCCCACCGAGAGATCGATGCCGCGAGTGATGATGACCGCTGTCATGCCCAGGGCGAGAATGCCGATGAAAGAAAAGTTGCGTGTGACGTTGAAGAAATTGTCATCGGTAAAGAAAACGTCCGACACTTTGCCCATGACCGCACACATGATCACCAGGGCGATGGTCACCCAGAACGGCTGACTGAGGACCATGGCGCGTAGCGGCCCGTATTCGCGCTGGCTGGTGACCTGCTCGACCGCGACGCTCATATGCGCTCCTTATTTGTTCTTGGTTTTGCGATTTCGGTCTGTTCATGCCGTCTCGATCGCGCCCGTAATGAGCCCGGTGACCTCCTCCGGCGACGTCTGGCCGATCGGTTTGTCGGCCACTACTTTGCCCCGCCGCATGACGGATAGATGGTCGGACACCGCGAACACGTCCGGCATCCGATGGCTGATCAGGATGACCGCGACGCCCTGGTCGCGCAGGCGCCTGATCAGGTCCAGCACCTCTGCGACCTGGCGCACGCTGATGGCTGCCGTGGGCTCGTCCATCAGCACGATGTCCGGGTCGGACAACCGCGTGCGGGCAATGGCCACGGCCTGGCGCTGGCCGCCGGACATCTGCTTCACCAGGTCGCGCGGGCGCGTTTCGGATTTGAGCTCCGCGAAGTGGCGCGCCGCCACGCGGAACATCTCCGCATAGTGGACGAATTGGAATGGGCCGAATCGACGCTTGGCCTCGCGGCCCAGGAAAACGTTCTCCGCGGCGGTGAGATTGTCGCACAGGGCCAGATCCTGGTAGACCACCTCCACGCCCTTGCGGCGCGCGTCGACCGGATTGTGGAACTCGACCTTCTCGCCCTTGAGCCAGATCTCGCCGCCAGAGGGCGGGAAGTTGCCGGCCAGGATCTTGATCAGAGTCGATTTGCCGGCCCCGTTGTCTCCCATCAGGCCGAGCACCTCCCCGGCATCGATCTTCAGGTCGACACCGTTCAGCGCCTGAATGGCGCCGAAATGCTTGGAAATCCCGCGCAGCTCGAATAAGCGCATCGCGCTCCTCCAACACAGCTCAGGGTCGAATGATCCCTTTTTTCAGAATCAGGTTTCCGTACAGCCGTCGCTCACCTGTCGCCAGCACCGCGAAACAGCCTCTCACCCGCTCGTAGAAGGCGAAGCGCTCGATTCCTTCCAGCCTGGCCGCCTTCGGCTCGTAGCGCTCGAGCAACGCTCGGAACTCGGCGAAGATCGGCATCTGCGCCGCCGGATTGTCCACGACTTGCATGTGGAACGCTGCGCAGGGCACGAACTCGTCGAGTGGCATCAGCGAGAGCACGGCCTCCAGGATACGCGTGGCGGCCACGCCGTCCATGCGAATGACCGGCCTTCCGCTAGATCCGGCCGGGTAGTTCGCGTCCACGATCGCGAGCTCGTCCCCATGCCCCATGGCCCTGAGCGTCGATAGCAGCTCGGGTGACAAGACGGGATCGATGTTCTTGAGCATTCCAGCTCCCCCAGCGGCACTAGCATCGCCGTTTTTGCGCCACACGCATTGTGCGCCGCACGACGGTTCGCGTGCTTTGCCGCAACGCCGCCGCGCCTCAAGCGGGGAGCCGCCCAACGCTATGCTAGCATGCAAGCCAAGCGCGCAAGGGTATCGGGGACTGGTATGGAGCCGCAACAGAAGGGGCTTGGACGTACAGGCATCAAGCTTTCGGCGCTGGGGTTCGGCGGCACCGGGCTCGGCAACCTGTACACCGCGATGTCCGAGCGCGCTGCCATCGAGACGCTGGATGCCGCTTACGCTTCGGGGCTGCGCTACTACGACACGGCTCCGCTGTATGGACACGGTCTGTCCGAGCTGCGGCTGGGCAGCGGGCTGCGCCGGTTCTCCGATCCGAGCGCGGTCGTGTCCACCAAGGTGGGGTGGCGCCTCAAGCCGACGTTCGGGGGCGCTTCGGATGCCGGCCTGTTCCGGGACATCACCGCATTCTCGCGCTTCAACGACTACAGCTACGACGGCACCATGCGGTCGTTCGAGGACAGCCTGAACCGCCTCGGCGCCCAGCGCGTCGATGTCCTTCTGATCCACGACGTCGACCGCCGCAACCAGGGAGATCGGCAGCCGGAGGTATTCCGCGCGGCAATGGCGGGTGCCTACAAGGCTCTGCTCTGGTTGCGCGAGCAGGGTCTCATCAAGGCCATCGGGTGCGGGCTGAACGAGTGGGAGGCCTGCCAGCAGTTCGCGGAGGCGGGGGATTTCGACTGCTTCTTGTTGGCCGGCCGCTACACGCTGCTCGAGCAGGAATCGATCAAGTCCTTCCTCCCGCTGTGCCAGCGCCGCGGCATCGGAATCGTCCTGGGCGGACCCTATAATTCCGGCATCCTCGCCAGCGGCGCGGTCAAGGGCGCCTGGTTCGACTACGCCCCTGCGACCGATGCGGTGCTGGCCAAGGTCGCGGCCATCGAGGAAGTCTGCGCTCACCATGACGTGCCGTTGAAGGCCGCCGCGCTCCAGTTTCCCCTGCATCATCCGTGCGTGGCGAGCGTGATCCCGGGAACCCGCAGCCCTGCAGAGTTGGCGGAGAACCTGCGCATGCTGCGCACGCCGATCCCCGCCGAGTTCTGGCAAGATCTTAAGTCCCGAGCTCTCGTCGACCTCGAGGCGTCCACCCCGTAGACGCGCTCCACCCAACGAGCTCACCTCCGCTGCGCAGATCGAAACTTCGTGGTCATCGACGCACACCATCACCTCTGGCAGCGGTCGCGCGGCGACTACGAATGGCTCGATTCCCGGACCAACCCGGGGCTGGCTCCTATCGAACGCGACTATCTGCTGGAGGATTACCAACGGCTCGCCGCCGCTAATGGGATAGCCGGAAGCGTGCTGGTCCAGGCTGCGCAGACCAGCGCCGAGACCCGCTGGCTACTGGCGCAGGCACATGCGAGCAATGGCCTGGTTCTGGGCGTGGTAGGCTGGATCGACATGGGGGCGGGGGATGCTCCGGACGTACTGAGTGCATTGGCGCAAGACCCGCTCCTACGCAGCATCCGTCCCATGCTGCAGGACATACCGGACGTGGACTGGGTGCTGCAGCCCCGGCTGGCTGCGGCATTCCGCGCGCTGCTCGAACTCGGTCTGTCGTTTGAGGTGCTGATCCGGCCGCCTCACCTGCGCAGTTCGCTCACCCTGCTCACGCGATACCCGGACCTGCGTGCGATCATCGACCATTGCGCAAAGCCCGATATCGCTGGGGGGATGTGGCGGTCCTGGGCCGACGGCATGCGCCGTATCGCGCTGGAAACGAGGGCCTATTGCAAACTCTCGGGTTTGGTCACCGAAGCTCGCCCGGACTGGAAAATCGACGACCTGCGCCCCTATGTTGAGCACGTGGTCGAGTGCTTCGGGCCGCAACGCGTGATCTGGGGTAGCGACTGGCCGGTCATGACGCTCAACTCGGACTATGCGCGCTGGCTGGATGCAGCGAAGCAGCTTATCGCACCGCTCTCGCCGTCCGACCAATCCGGCATCATGGGCGGCAATGCCATGCGCTTCTACCGGCTCGAAGCTGCTGCGCCGGGCTGCCTCGCCGGCGGGAGGTCAGGAGTCTAGCGGAACGTCTGATCGATGTTTGGCTGAGGAGTGGGAAAAATGTCGGAGGAACTGTTCGAGGTTCATGGGCCGGAGAGGCACGCGGTGGAACATGCGGCACACGCCGGGGACAGCCTGGCGGGCCGGGTGGCGGTGATGACCGCGATTTTGTCCACCGTGGGCGCGGTGTTCGCCTACCAGGGCGGTGCCACTCAGAGCGATGCCATGATGTACAAGAACGAGGCCGTGCTTCGCCGCACCGAGGCCTCGGATCAGTGGGCGTTCTATCAAGCGAAGAGCAACAAGCAGCACCTCGCCGAGGTGGCCGCCGTCATCGCGCCGCCCGACAAGAGGGCCGCCTACGAGGCCGAGGTCGAGCGCTACAAGCAGGAAAAGAAAGAAATCCAGGCCCGGGCCGAGGCGCTGGAGGCGGAGACGAAAAAGTTCAACGAACTGTCCGAGCGCGCCCTGCACCCGCACCACCGGCTGGCGCAGGCGACTACCATGGTCCAGATCGCCATCTCGATCGCCGCCATCACCGTGCTCACGCGCAAGCGCTGGCTGTTTTGGGCCTCCGGATTGGCCGCCGCGATCGGCGGGGCGCTGTGGGTGCTGGCCTGGCTGACGGCCTAACGGTCTGCCGCAGACCCGGCGGACGATGACCTGCCGAGCCGGGGCGACCAAAGCCGCCCCGTGGGAGGGACGTTAGAGCGCCTTCAGGTTCGCCGCGGATGACTTGCCGTCGCGTCCGCGTACCACCTCGTAGGAGACCTTCTGGTTCTCCGCCAGGGTGGCGAGTCCGGAAGCCTCAACGGCCGAGATGTGCACGAACACATCCTTCGACCCATCGTCAGGCTTGATGAAGCCGAAGCCCTTGCCGGGGTTGAACCACTTGACCGTGCCTGTAGCCATGTATCACCTCCAAGTTTGGCGTGGCCGCGCACGGGGATGTGCGGGGCATCGAATTGTCCATGAGCTGCGCGTCGCTAGTACGTCCCGCGGAATGCATCCTGGCCCCGCGCGTAGGCCCGGTTGGTTTGTGTCGGATTGCGATTCACCAGCGGCCGCCCGTACAGCGGGTGCTTGAGGCTGCGCACTTCGTGCTCGACGGTGAACAGCGTCTGGTTCGTCTGCGGGTCGACGATGTGCTGGAAGCGCCACTCGTGCGCATCGGTGTCCAGCGTGATGAGGTTGCGCTCGACCAGGCGCCGGTAGGGGCCCGAGAAGTCGGCGATATAGATCTGGACGTGATGGCCATCGTAGCGCGGGAGCCGCTGCGCCGTCTCGCGGAAGAAAAGGCGCTGGTCCCTGCCCGCGGAGATCGACGCGGCTCGCGCACCTTCGCGGCTCACGACATCGGTCGTCGCTCCCATGATCTCGGCGTAGAACTGCGTGATGCCCTCGGCGCTGCCGGCCGGCACGTCGAATTCGACATAGGGCATCGCCAACTCGGTGTCGCCGAACTCGGCGGCGGGCGCGTGGCACCGGAAGCGATTGCCCCAGGGGCAGGTCACATCCACGAACGCGCCGCGGTCGGCGAAGCTGAACTGCGTTCCCTCGAGAGCAGGTGCGACCCGCCCCAGGCGCTGCTTGAGCTGCGTCAGATCCGGCACGACGAGGCCGATGGTCCCACGCATACGCTGCGGATGCCTGGTGGGCAGGTGCATCTGGCTGCGGCCGATGTTGATCCACATGTTGTCGAGCCCGACCATGAGATAGGGGTCGCGCGTGAGCCCCAGGCCCGAGACATAGAACACTGTCGCCAGGCGCTGGTCGGGCTGGGTGACGTTGACGTGCTCCAGGTGGACGATGTTGCTCACGTCCTCCCGGGCCCGGTCGTAGGTCGCGGCCATCCGTGCTCCTCCGCGCTCGCCCATCCTGCGTTCGAACGGCGCAATATTCAAGTGTATTCACGCAGTCCTCACAGGGTCAACCGGCGTCTGAGGCGGCCAGCGCGCGGCTGCCCGCCGGGTTATGCACCGCGAGGGCTTTCTGCAGGCAAGCGGGACACCGCCTGCGTGTGCATAATCTACCCAGCCGGGCAGCCCGGACAACGCGAGGAGACGCCACCGATGGACAAGAAGGATCATAAGCAACGCTACGACGCCGGGCTGAAGACACGCCGCGAAGTGCTGGGCGCAGAGTATGTAAACAAGTCCATCGCCTCCCAGGACGAGTTCAACCGTCCGTTGCAGGAGCTGCTCAACACCTATTGCTGGAACGATGTGTGGAATCGCCCGGGCCTGCCGCGCACCACGCGCAGCATGCTCAACCTGGCCATGCTCTCGGCGTTGAACAAGCCGCACGAGCTCAAGCTGCACCTGAACGGCGCGCTGAATAACGGCCTCACCAAGGAAGACATCCAAGAGGTGTTCC
This sequence comes from Gammaproteobacteria bacterium, assembly GCA_041488255.1. Classification (GTDB taxonomy): domain Bacteria; phylum Pseudomonadota; class Gammaproteobacteria; order Burkholderiales; family SHXO01; genus SHXO01. The sequence goes on from JBGPOV010000030.1 coordinate 26,680, forward strand.
TTCAGGTGGCTATCTACTGCGGCGTCCCTGCGGCCGTGGAAAGCTTTCGCATCGCGCGCGAAGTGTTCAAGGAGCGGGGAATCTGAGCGCATAGTCCTGCGGGACGATCGACGCTCGTGGCGCCGAGCAGATTGGCTCCGCGCTCCCAAAGCTATAGCGGCTTGGTCGGGTCGATGATCGTGCGCCACATGTGGGCGGCCGGGCTGTCGTCGTTGCCCAGGCCCTCTGCCGGCTGCCGGAAGTGGCGTCCGATGATGTCGACGAACGGATCGACGGAGAACGGGGCGTTTCGATCGAAGCTGTAGTCGTCGAACATCGTGATGTGGCGCGCCGTCATGTACCAGCGATGCTGGCGCGCGCTCTGGTAGGCGGCCTCGATGTAGGCTGGCGGACGGTAGTCCCGCCCGAACATCTCCACGTACATCTCCGGGTACTCGTACCCCACCGAGCGGTCGGGGTAATACCGCAGCGCCTGATGGTAACGGATGGCCCAGGACACGCGCTCGGGCACGTAGGGCTCGACCAGCTGCGCGCCCCACCAGCCGTGGTCCGGCCGCATGAGAGCCATGGCTACGTCGTGCAGGAGGCAGGCCAGCACCGTCTCCTCGTCCGCACCCGCCTTCCTGGCCAGCGAGGCGCACTGCACGCCGTGGTGCGCTGCCGCGAACGGCAGTCCGAACTTGGGCTTGTGCATCCGCAGGGTGAGGATGTCGAGAAGGGTCGGGCGCGCCGGCATCGGCGGCAGGTCTTCTGCCGCGGCCGAGCGCGCGGTGGCAGCGCCGATCGCTCGCATGTTTCCTACGTGGTCGCTTCGCATCGCACCTCCGAGCCCGCGGTCGGGTTCCCCGAACGGGCAGCCGCTACTTTGTCACCCTTAGCGACGCCCGTCAAAGGGCGGCTCTCGGTTGGGTGCGCAATCGGCACGCCGTAGACAGCGAGCACCATGCAACTTACCATCGATCCGGCTTTCGGCCGAGCCGCGGCCGCGGAATCCGACACTGGGGCAGACATGAAGATAGAACGCATCGAGCCGCTGAGCGCGGACGGCGCCTGGCGCAACTTCGATTTCCTCAAGATCACCACCGACCAGGGCGTCGTCGGCTGGAGCGAGTATAACGAGACATTTGGCGGGCGCGGGGTCACGGCCATGATCCGCAGCCTCGTGCCACTGCTCATCGGGCAGGACCCACGCAGGTTCGAAGCGCATACAGCCTGGCTGTACGCCCGCGGACGCACGTCCCAGGGCGGCATCACGCACCAGGCCACCGCCCGCGATCGAGAACGCGCTCATCGACATCAAGGCGAAAGCGCTCGGCGTACCGGTTTACGAGCTGTTCGGCGGGCCGATCCGGGAGAAGATCCGGCTGTATTGGTCGCATTGCGGCAGCTATCGCGTTTGGGGCGACAGGCTCGGCATCCCCAAGGTGAGCAGCTACGACGATCTGGTCAAGCTGGGCAAGGAAGTGGTGAGCCGCGGCTACAGCGCGCTCAAGACCAACGTCCTGCTGCTCGGCGACGGCAACCCGCGGGTGCGAAACGGCGGCTTCGGCCGGGGCGACGGGTACCCCGATCTGAACGCCGATCGCTACGTGCTCGACGCGATCCGCGCGGAGCTGGCCGCCTTCCGCGAGGGTGCAGGCCGGGACATGGACTTGATGGTGGACCTGAACTGGAACTTCAAGACGGAGGGCTTCCTCCAAGCTGCGTACGCCATGGAACCGTATGGACCGTTCTGGGTCGAGATCGACACGCGCGACCCCAAGGCGCTCGCCTACATCCGCGGCCGCACCACGATTCCAGTCGCCTCCTGCGAGTGCCTGTTCGGCCGGCGCGACTACCGTCCGTTCTTCGAACACGCGTCGGTGGATGTGGCCATCATCGACGTGCCCTGGAACGGCTTCGCCGAGTCGCTCAAGATCGCCGCCATGGCCGACACTTACGAGATCAACGTAGCGCCTCACAACTTCTACGGGCACCTGTCCACCATGATGAGCGCACATCTTGCCGCGGTGGTGCCGAACCTCCGCATCATGGAGACCGACCCCGACGTCGTACCCTGGCACGATGAGCTGTTCACCGTCAAACCGGTCATCGACAACGGCCACATGCTGCTGCCCACCGGCCCAGGTTGGGGCACCGAAGTCAACGAGCAGGCCGTGCGGGCGCATCCGCCCAAGGGGGACTGGTAGCGGGCGGGCAGCCTGTCGCTACGTCTACGTCGCTCGACTCTTCTTCGTCGCGCGCGTCGTTGCTTTTGCCCCCGCGCCCTGGTCCTTGACCAGCTTCGCCATCGCGTCGAGGGCCAACTCGTAGCCGTGGGCGCCGAACCCGGCGATGACGCCCTTGGCCGCCAGTGTCACAAAGGAGCGGTGGCGGAACTCCTCGCGCTTGTGCGGGTTGGACAGGTGCAGCTCGATGACCGGGAACTCGCAGGCGAGAAGCGCGTCGAGGATCGCGACCGAGGTGTGGGTGTATGCGGCCGGGTTGATAATGATGCCGGCGCAGGTGGTGCGCGCCTCCTGGATCCAGGTGACCAGTTCGCCCTCGTGGTTGGACTGGCGCATATCGACCGTCAGGCCATGCGGCTTGGCGCGGGCCTGCAGCCGCTTTTCGATGTCGGCCAGCGTGTCGTAGCCGTAGATGTGCGGCTGGCGCACGCCCAGCAGATTCAGGTTGGGCCCGTTGAGGACCATGATCTTCGGGTTCATCGTAGGCGCTGGCTTTCGCGTCGGTTGTATGGTGCGATGCTCGAGAAGCTAATTCTCCACCAGAGCGGGCAGCTCCCGCGTCACCCCGAGCCGCACACGACAGGGCGGCTCGGAGTCCCCGAAGCGGGATGCCGGCCGCTCAGAATACCGAAGCCGCTGCCTTTCCGCAGGACGCCACAGCGGCCGAGAGCAGGCCAAAGCAGTGGGCATGCCGGGTGCTCGTATTCGAGGTCGACCGAGCGGGTACCGCCAAGGCCCGCTCACCCTGAGCGAATCCGGGTCGGCGAGGCACTGAACTTGTCGGCCTCGGGTCCTGTCTAAGTGCGGTTCCAGGGCGAATTGGCTCAATGTACCGCGCTGACGAAAGAGAATGCCCACGCTGCAGGGGCGTGGCTTACCGTGTCCGTCGCCGAAACATCGATCGCCTCCTGAGCCTGTTTGTCCCGCGATACCGTTTCCGCTGCGGATCGGTGGGTTGTGGCTGGGAAGGTAACCTGCCCATCAAGGCCCCCTCTGCGCCGGTCACGACCAAGCAGTGATACTCGCTGCGCGGTAAACCGCTACACACTTCGTTTCACGCGCGCCGGGGCTACAGCTCACGGCAAGACGCGCGGCCGCCGCCGGTCCAGACGCACAAGCAGGCAAGGTATCAGCCCGATCGCCAACCGTCTCGCGCGTTGTCGGTTGGCAGCCTTGTCAGTAGTGTGCGCTGGCGCCGGACGGGAGGCGAGTCGTGCGCATGGCCGAAACCAAAGGGCCCGCGACCGCGCGGGCGGTGGACACCCCCCTCGGCCTGTAGAATGATCCGCCCGTTGCAGACCGTCCAACGATGTCACCCCCTTGTATCGCAGGAAGGCTGAGGATGCGACCCGGTCAGCGGCGGACCCGTCGGCATGGCGCTTACGCCACCACGATACCGTTCCTTTGGCTGGTCTTCTGCCCGGTTGCTGAGGCCAACATCGGAATAGTCCAGGTCTACCGAGCCTCGCACTGGATGGGCGTGGTGGCGCTGGCGGTGGCCGTGCTCGTAGAAGGCGAAACGTTGGGGCGGTGGTTGCACCCGGGTCGTGGTGGAGCCTCGGTGCGCGATCGGGCATTCTGGGCCGTCGCGGCGGCCAATCTCGTTTGCGTCGTGCTGGGCTATGCGTTCCCCGGTGTAGGTTCAAGCGAGTTGAGCTCGTACCTCGGCACCCAAGGGGTGATGGGCCGGCATCTACCGGCGTTCGTCGGATTGTGGGTGATCTTCAGCGCCCTGATCGAGGCACCGGTGGCAGTGCTGGTGTTGAGACGCCATTCGCCCTCACTTCTACGCATCGTCTCCGGAGTCATCGTCGCCAACGTCCTATCCAGCCTATGTCTGGCTGCGGGCGTCTTGGCCTTCAGGCTGTGGTACTGAAGCCATCAGCTGCGACATTCTTTTCACGATTCTGGACGGCGACACAGCCGTATCGGATAGTGGGCGGCCTCGATAGTCTGCTGGCAGCCTCGCGTAAAGTCGGCCCGCGGCCGGAACAACCGGGATGCGGCGGTGGAAAGCAAGGACACCATGGATCCAGATACTGGGGCTCGACCGATCCTCAGCGACCGTGATTATCACGCAGCGAAGCAACTGCTTTCGGAGCATGCGCGAACGCTCAAGCCCTATCTCCAAGCTGGGCGCTTTCAATCTTTGATCCGAGAGCTGAGCGACTACGAGATGCGTTCTGCGAGCAGGCTCGCTGGCCTTGCGGAGCGCGCGGCGGTGTCGAAGGCCGATACCCAGGGCCAGCCTCAGCGCCGCTGGTCGGACGCAGCGCATTGGCAGGCCGGGCACGCGGCCTATGTGTAGAAGCTCCAGGTCGTAGCCGAGAGGGTCGTGCGCGCAGCCAAGTCTGGCTCCTGTCGCGTCCCAGTGTGCCTGTTGACCGGCGTCCGGCAGTCCAACGCACTGGCACCAACCTTCGACCGCCCGGAGGGGCGAATCCCCGAGTCTGTCCATGATACGGAAGACAGTTCGGCGTACGTGCATCAAGCTGGCCCTGACGTTCGTCTGCGGCGCCGCTCCGCTGGCGAGCTTTGCGTATCAGGCTAGCTTCGAGGGTTGGCTCATCAGCGACAACGCATCCGACCCGCCGATTCGGATCGCTCTCAACCTCGAGGTCGATCTCACCGGTGTTTCTGGCACAGTGAAGACGGGCTCGCCGGTGCCGGGCGCCGGGCTCCTCGGCGGAGATGAGGTGTTCGGCACTTGTGATCTGCGTAGCGATCTGGGCCGTCTGACGCTGCTGAGGATGAAAGGCGCGTGCGGTCCCTCGGTGTCCAGCTTCACAGGTAAGTACTCGCTCAGCCTGACAAACGGGAAGCGCCAGTCCGGCCTCTTCAGGCTGGCGAAGACGGGCACCGACACCGAGGAGCCCGGGCAAGATGTGGGCGAGATTGGCCACCAGCTCCCTGAGCTCCCTCACTTGACGTCCACTCGGTGCATCAAGGCCAACAGCGCATGTCTGTTGGGGTGCCCGCGTGGGGATTACAACGCCGAGCTCCTGTGCGTAAATCGCTGCAAACAAAAACTCAACGCCTGCAAAGGACACAAGGGCTGGACGCCGGACATGCCGGCGGCTCCCGCTCACGAATAGTCGATCGCCCAGCCGCCGGGTTCGCTATTGCACCGTCTCAGGGGCCTTGGGCACGGTCGCGCTTTGCGCCTTGTCGTGATTGATCCACAGCTCCGCCTGTTCGGACGAGAGCAGCGCAGCGATGCGCTCCATCGACTGCACGCTCTGCTCCTTGTTGAAGTTGCGCGCGGGAACGCGCCGGTGCGTCCAGTTGTCCTGGAAGTGCACCATGTCTCCGGACAGCACCACCGCACCGCGCTTTGGCAACCGCACCAGCAGACACTGGTGACCGGGCGTGTGTCCCGGGGTGGACAGGATCACCACCGAGCCGTCGCCGAACACATCGTGATCCCCGTTGAGTTTCACCGTCGGGTTCGATTTCAGCTTGTCATACAGTGCGGGCATGAAGCCGAATTGCGAGGGGTTGGCACCGAACGCCGCGTCATACTCCGGCTGTTGGATATAAAGCATAGCCGAGGTGAACATATTGGCATTGCCGACGTGATCGGAATGGAAGTGAGAGAAGGCGATGTCCGTGATGTCACCCGGCGCGATGCCGAGTCCCTGCAATTGCGACGCGAGCGTCTTGCGCACCCACAAGGTCAGAAGGCCGCTAGCCGCCGAGACGCCCTCGGGTTTCGCCGCAATGGCGTCCGGCATCCCCGAATCCCACAGCAATAATCTGTCGCCGTGCTGGATCAGGTAACAGTTGTCGCTGAACTCCCGAGCGACGCCGACGTTGACGCCCGGCGACCAGTTGGCGGAGACGTCTTTGGTCATCGACTCGCCGCATTCCAGCACGTACATGCGGTCCACGGTCCCGTTGGTCCCATCGGCGGCGTGTGCAACGCCGCCCATCGCCACCACTCCCGCCAGCGTGAGGCGCAGCAGCAGGTCGAACATGCGATCCATCGCGGTCTCCTCCGTCATTTGTCCTGCGTGTAGTGCACAGCCTACCCCGGCGCGCGCACCGCGTCGAGTCGCGGGGGTTCCATCGCGGCTGCCAGGCTGAGAGAGACTAGCGAAGCATAGCCCGAGAAAGAAAAAGGGGCTGGCGACCGCTAACCCCTGGGCTGATCGGTACGATGTGCAAGACTCGAACGCGCGACCAACCCTCCCTAGCTCTCGCGCCCGACCCCGATCGGCGGTGGGGCGATGTTGACGATGCGCTTGAACAGCCGTCCGAAGTCCTTCTCCACGTCTTTGCCCATCAGTGGATCGGCGTTGCCGGCGAATGCCGCATCGATCTCGCGCCAATCCTCCTCGGTCAGCGCGCGCTCCGCCAGCGGCAGAACGACCTCCTCCTCCTGTCGCATATGGCGCCAGTGGAAGTCAGCATAGCGCTCCACCTCCGCAGCGAAGGCAGCGAAGTTCCCTTGGTCGCCCATCTCCCAGCGCAGCAGAGCCTGCTCCAGGTCCCGTATCAGCTTGGCGCCGTGGATGTGCTCCGCCTCGAGCTGATCGAGCACGATGTTTCCCTCCGTGGTCCGCTGGCGCAGCCGGGCGAACAGGTAGCGGTCCTCTTTGGGGTGGTGCAGCTTCTCCGGAAACATGTCGATGTAATGCACCATCGCCCGGAGCACCTGGAAGTCCGGCTTGCGCCGGCCCTCTCGCACCTCGTCAACCAGGTACCGCAAGCCATGCAGAACGGCGGCGAGACTGCGATGCTCGTCGCGGATGACGTTCAGAGCGGTTTTCATGGCGTGTCCCATGCAGTGGGGATGGAGCGATTGTGGGGCAGGCCGACTGCCCGCGCCTTGACCTAGGTCAACGACGCTGGCGCACCAGCACCTGGCACGCCCGGCGGCGGACTGGACTCATGCCGCGAATGCGCCCGCAGCCGTTATGTCAGCCGCCTACTTGGGCGCTGAGACGCGGGCCCCTTGCGCGATCATCTGCGACTTGCCGACTATTGCCCCGTCCTCAAGGGTCGCGCCTCCGCCTGTCTGCGCGCCGCTACCGATCGCTACGTGGTTGCCGATTCTCACCCGCCGCCGGCAGATCGTGTCGCATGGAGGCTCGGATGAGCTGTCTCAGTTGCGTTCCGCCAACCTCCAGTTCGGCGAATATGATCGCTTCCTCAAACGAATCATTTTACAGAACGCGTGGCACAGCCGGTTCATTTTGCGGCAAGAATCGCAATCCCCTTGGCGCAAGCTTCAGCCACAGCACCGCTGGCCTCTCCCTGCCCGGGCATCTTATCCCAGCCCCTTTTTTCGATGAGTTCACTTCTCTTCCACGATTCCGTCTCTTCAAATGCTTTGAGCTCCCGATCGTGGTTTGGTGCCCTCATGAATTGCGCGACACAGATCGCAGCCCGGCTCGCCAATACTGCCTCGTCGGTCTTCCCCTTGGCGGTGCCCGCGGTTACCCAGCCACCCCAAGCAAAGCCGACGATCATCGCGGCCGCTGCTCCGAATATGAGGCCCCAAACTCCATACTTGACCTTCATCGAAGTTTCTTGTTTCATGAAAAGTACCTCCAATACCGGAATTCACGTTGTAATGGACGATTTCGAAAGCCACGCAGATGAGGTACATGGCGGCCGAGCTTCGTTTGGCAGGCGCCGCAAAGCTGCCTAGAGAGCCGGACGGAACAGAGCGTGGTACACAACCAGCAGCGCGGCTGCACCAACAGTGCGCGACCGACTCCGCGTCACTGAAGAATATTGATCCAAAAGCCTAACCCAGTCGGTACGTTGGCGCACATACGTCCACCGCTGGAGTATTCGGAAACAGCCCTGGAAGAGAAGAGCTCGGCCTTGGTCGAATGGGCTCAGGCGATGGCGCTCAGCATGATGGCGCTGAACCAGCTAGATCCTGCTCTCCGGCTTCGTCCGTTGTCACGCCGCAGGCTGCTGACGAGACGGCCGCCCCGCGCGCAACTGTTGCAGGCGATAGCCGTGACCGACGTCCGTTCGGCCACCGGCGAGACGCGCGCTATGTGCGGTTGGAAACGCGAGGCCGGTCGGATGATCTATACTCTGTGCGAGCACCTACTGCACAGAGCCAGGTCGCTCAGATCGCATAGTTTTGACTCAAGGTAGCGTTTGCTCATGCCCGGAGCTCCCAGTCCTCGCCAGAACCATCTTCTAGCCGCCCTCCCCCGCCCCGAGTCCGAGCGCCTGTATCCCCATCTGGAACTGGTCCCCTTGCCCCTCGGTGAGGTTCTGTACGAGTCTGGCGATCAGCTCCAGCACGTCTATTTCCCTACCGCCTCCATTGTTTCTCTGCTCTACGTCATGGCCGA
>JBGPOV010000031.1:0-34800 GCA_041488255.1 Gammaproteobacteria bacterium
AGTCTGCGGAGGTTGGGTCTGCGCGGGGTGCGTCTGCTGCTGCGTTTGGTAGGACGGAACGGCAGCGCACCCGGCGACTGCTACCGCTGAGCAGAGCAGCGTGCCCAAGGTATAGCTTCTCATCGGGTCTCCTGTTCTGGCGTCTCAGGTCACCGATTACCCGTCCCGAGACGGACTTTCTCGAACGCACAAAGCCTACCACACTGCTTTCGCCCATGCGCAGCGCGGAATCTGGGAGAAGAGCCGCTACGGTCGACGTGCGCATGCCCGCCGCCGACCAGCAGCAGTCGCTTCATGCGACTTCGATGCCCGGCGTGAGGCCAGCCAACAAACCTCGCAACGCCGTGTCGGCCCGCAGACGCTCCAAGTCCGAGGGACGGTCGACATCCCAGTGCAGCGCGATCTCTTGCCAGCGCAGTCGGAGCACGCGCAACCGCTGTCTGGTCTGCTCGAGGACGCGCTCACCGCCCCACTCGACCCCGTCGAAGATCTCAGGGTGGTGCCGACGCAGACCGATCAGGTAATACCCGCCATCCTCGGCCGGACCCAGCACCGCGTCGCAGCCGTCGGCGAGGCTCTGCCGGGCGAGCCTCAAATCGTCGACTGCCAGCGCCGGGCAGTCGGTGCCAACGATGATCGCGCAAGAGGCGCAGTTGAGCATCCGGCCCAGCGCGTCCGACATTGCGTGGCCGAGACCGCCTTCGGATTGCCGCCGCAGCGGGCAGCCGCTTTGCTGTGCGAGCGAGAGGAAAAAGGGATGCTCCCCGCTCGGCGAGCACCACAGCTCCACGTCGCCAGCACGGGAGGCCTGGACGGTCGCGACCGTGCGCTGGACCAGGCGCGCGTGGAGTGATGCAGCACCCTGCGCGCCCAGGCCCGGGATGAGGCGCGTCTTGGTCTGCCCAGGTTGCGGCGCTCTGGCGAAAATGCCGATGACGCAACCGTCAGCCACGCTCGCCATCATAGATGCGCGCCAGCCGGCTGGGAGGTGTTCCCAGTAGGTAGCGCAGCCGCAGCCACCACATCAGCGCGATGGTGCGCGCCACCCCGCCGCGCTCCCAGCGGCGCGCGGAGGTGTGGACCGGCGTGCGTACGCACAGCGGCGGCGACACGCGCCGAAGCTTGCGCGACAGCGCGATATCCTCCATCAGAGCGATGGGCGGATAGCCACCCAGGCGCAGGAACACATCGCGTAGCACGAAGATCGCCTGATCGCCGGTGCAGATGCCGGTCAGCCGGGAGCGCAGGTTCATCGTCGCGCCGACCAGCCGCAGAAGCCAATGCCTGCCGTCGATGCGCACGTCGAAGCGGCCCCATGCCCGCCCTGTTCGCGCCAGTTCGTCGAGCACCAATTGCGCGGCTCGCTCGGGAATCCGGGTGTCGGCGTGCAGGAACAGCAGCACGTCGCCGCACGCCGCTTGCGCGCCGGCGTTCATCTGATTCGCCCGCCCGCGCTCGACGCCGAGCACGCGGTCAACCAGCGATGCTGCTAGCTGCGCGCTGCCGTCGGTGCTTGCGCCGTCCACGACGATCACCTCGTGTCCGCCGGAGCGCAGCGGCTGCAAAGCGCGCAGCGCCTGCTCGATGCCCGGCGCTTCGTTGAGCACCGGCATCACGATGGACACCCGTCTACCCCCGCACCCACGCATGATAACGCTCGAGCCAGCGCAGCAGGTTTTGCGGCGCATGCGCCCGCTTCCAGTTGCCGGCGGCATACTTGTTGGCCTCGGACATGGTGGGATAGATGTGGATCGTGCCGAGGATCTGGTTGAGCCCGATGCCGTGTTTCATCGCCGTGATGAACTCGATGATGAGGTCGCCGGCGTGCGCTCCGACGATCGTCGCACCGAGGATGCGGTCCTTGCCGGGTACGGTGAGCACTTTCACCAAGCCGTGCGCTTCCGCGTCGGCGATGGCGCGGTCCAGCTCGTCGATGCCATAGGTCGTGACCTCGAAAGCGATCCCCTTCTCCTTCGCCTCGGTCTCGTTGAGCCCCACGCGCGCCACCTCGGGATCGGTGAACGTGGCCCACGGGATCACCGAGTAGTCGGCGCGGAATCTACGGAACCGTCCGAATAGCGCGTTGACTGACGCGTACCAAGCCTGGTGCGAACCCGTGTGGGTGAACTGGTAGGGCCCCGCCACGTCGCCGCAAGCGAAGACATTGGGATAGATCGTCTGCAAGTAATCGTTGGTTTCCACGGTGCGCTGCTGCGTGGTCCCGATACCGAGGTCCTCCAACCCATAGCCTGCGGTGTTCGCCGCGCGCCCGACGGCGCATAGCAGCAGATCAAAGGCGATGCGCACCTCGCCGCGGTCTCGCTCGGCGATCAGGAGCTTCTCCCCGTTCTCGACCATGAACCGCTTGGCTTTGTGCCCGGTGAGCACGCTGATACCTTCTTCCGCGAAGCGGCGCGCGACGATCTCGGAGATCTCCGGGTCTTCGCGGATCAAGATCCTGGGCAGCATCTCCACCTGCGTGACCTGCGAGCCGAAGCGGGCGAAGCACTGGGCCAGCTCGCAGCCGATCGGCCCGCCGCCCAGGACGACCAGCCGCTTGGGCAGCTCGCGCAGAGCCCACACCGTGTCGGAGGTGACGTAGCCGACGTCCTCGATGCCGGGTATGGGCGGCACCAAGGGCCGGCCGCCGGCGGCGATGATGATGGCGCGGGTGATCAGCGTGCTGCGGCCTTCAGCCGTGGTGACGTCTACAGACCAGGGCGAGGTGATCCGCGCTTCGCCGTGGATGCATTCGACGCCCAATCCGGTGTAGCGCTCCACGGAGTCGTGCGGCTCGACGGTCCGTATGACGCGCTGCACCCGCTCCATGATGTCGGCGAAGTCGAAATCGGCGCTGGCCGCGCGGATGCCCAGCCGCTGCGAGCGCCGGATGTCGGCGAGCAACTTGGCCGAGCGGATGAGGGCCTTGGACGGCACGCAGCCGGTGTTGAGGCAGTCGCCGCCCATGCGGTGCTTCTCGACGAGGGTAACTTTGGCCTTAACCGCGGCCGCGATGTATGCCGCCACCAGGCCAGTCGAGCCGGCACCGATCACGACCAGGTTGCGGTCGAACTTGCGCGGCTTCGGCCAGCGGGCGTACACGCGTCGCGCCCTGAACAGGTCGACGATCTTCTTCGCCGCCAGCGGGAACACGCCGAGCAGCGCAAACGAGATGAGCAGCCCCGGCGTCAGGATACCCCTGAGCGAATCGATGCGAGCGAGTTGGGTCCCCGCATTCACGTAGACGATCGTACCGAGGAGCATGCCGATCTGGCTCACCCAGTAGAAGGTCCGAGTCTTTATGGGCGTGAGCCCCATGACGAGGTTGATCACGAAGAACGGGAACGCCGGCACCAGCCGCAGCGTGAAGAGATAAAACGCGCCTTCCTTCTCCACGCCGGCGTTGACAGCGCGCAGCTTGTCGCCGAACCGGCGCTGGATTGCGTCGCGGAACAGGAAGCGGCTGGCGACGAAGGCGACGGTGGCGCCGATGCTCGAGGCGAAAGACACAATCACCGTGCCCCACAGCAACCCGAAGATCGCGCCACCTGCCAGCGTCAGGATCGCGGCGCCGGGCACCGACAGCCCGGTCACGGCTATGTAGAGCAGGAAATAGGCGAGCGCGGTCTGCCTGGGATGCGCCTGGTACCAGGCGTCGATCGCCGCCTGTCGCGACTTGAAGTATTCGAGATTGAAGTAGCGGCCGAGATCGAAGGCGAAATAGGCCGCGATGAGCGCCAGGAGCAGGACAGCGAGCAGCAAGCGGCTTCTTGTCATTGGATTTCCTAGAAGCGTGCCGGCCGGGGCGGACAGGCGGCAGCTCGGCGCGGCCGCACGCTCCGCGAATCGATCAGTCCGCTAACGCTCCGCCGCAGCTGCTGCCCTGCCCGGCTGTGCACCCGTAGCAGTGTTCGGCGACCACGATCGGGTTTCCGTCGAGGTCTCTCCCGATCAGATCGCCGAGCTTCACACGCGGCTTGCCGGCCACGCGCAGCGGCAGGCCGAGCATCTGATTGAAGTCGCAATCGTAGACGTAGCCCTGCCAGTCCACCGACAGCAGCGTGCGGCACATGACCGAGTCCAGGTTGTCCTCACGGTGATTGTCCTTGAGCAACCGCATGTAGGGGCCGAACTGGTGCTTGGACAGGAGCCAGCTTCCAAAGCGCTGGATCGGCATGTTGGCGAGCGTGTACAAATGATCGAACACGACCCCGTAGGTTCCGCCCAGGTGCTGCTTGTAGTCCTGTTCGAGCTTGGCCTGGCTCGGGGGCAATGATGCACCCTGCGGGTTGTACACCAGATTGAGCGTGAGGCGCGCGCCGGGCTTTCCGTAGCCCAGGGCATTGAGCTTGCGCAACGCGCGTATGCTGCACTGGAACACGCCATCACCGCGTTGTCGATCGACGTTGTCCTCCAGGTAGCAGGGCATCGAGCCGATGATCTCGACCTGATTGACGGCGAGGAACTCGGCCAGGTCTTCCTGGCCTGGCTGCTCTAGGATGGTGAGGTTGCACCGGTCCATGACGTGGACGCCGAGCGAGCGGGCGCGCGTTACCAGGTGGCGGAAGTGGGGGTTCAGCTCCGGCGCCCCGCCGGTGATGTCGAGCGTCGGCAAGCGCGCAGCGAGCAGGAAGGCAAGCACCTCATCAGCGATCTCGCGCGCCATCATCTCCGTGCGCGTCGGACCCGCGTTTACGTGGCAGTGCACGCAGCTTTGGTTGCACTTGTATCCCACGTTTACCTGAAGGGTATCCAGGCGGCGGCGCTGGATCGCGGGGAAAGTGGTCTTCTCGAGCAATGGAAGCGTGGCGTGCATCGAACAGCTCCTCGTGTCGCGGTCGTGCGCCTATTCGGCGTACTGCACGTCGTCCGATATTGCTCGTAGGCGGCCGCGTATTCCATGACCCGAGCGACTTCGGAAATCCACCCCTCACTATACCCCGCTCTGCGCAGCGGATGAAATCCCATCTCCATGCCGCATGCGATCCCGCCCGCGGTGATGATTCGACCAGCATCAACCACACGCGCGCGGCTGATGCGGCAGGCGGCGCGAGGTTCCGGTTAGCAAACGAGCCCTCGACTCCGCAGATCGTCAGTTGCGACCTGCCAGCTGCTGCGTCTGTCGAATATCTGAAGCGGCGCGGGATACCAAAGACCCCAAGAGACTTGTCAGGTCGCAACTGTTTGCAGTTCAGCGTCCTGTCGCCAACACCGTATTGGGAATTTTACGTCTCGGGCAAGGCTCAGCAGTTTCGAGTCCAAGGCACGCTCTCGTCCAACTCCGGCGCCGCAATGATTGACGCCGCCCGCTAGGGGCTTGGTATCGTCATGGCCTTGTCCTATCAGGTGCAGGAACTGGTGGCGCGCGGCGAACTTCGCATTTTGCTGGCGCAATTTGAACCTCCCCCATACCCGTGCACGCCGTGTTTCCTTCGGGAAGGCTGCAGCCCGCCCGCGTGCGGGCCCTAGCCGATCGGTTGGCAGATGGGTTGGGGTCGAAGGAGTTCACAGAACTCAAGTCGCGAAGGCAGCGCAAAACCGGTAAACGCAACGATTGAGGCCTCTCCCCGGGGGGAGAGAGACCTTATCTCTGCTGGCGAGGGGCTTCTTAACCCTCTCCCACCGGGAGAGGGTGGCGCCTCGCGCCGGGTGAGGGTGGATTGCGGTACGCGCGTTAGCGCAAGCGCCGCTCCCCCTCACCCCAACCCTCTCCCGCGAGGGGAGAGGGGGCGCTCGTTGATGCTCCCGAATTGACCGTTACAGTCCATGAGTGGTGTCGAGGCGCCGCCGGCGGATGGCCGGGAAAGTGGTTGCCTCAAGCGGCGGGGGCGTAGCGTGCATCGGCCATTCTCGAGTGCTTCAGCCCGCTTGGAGCTTTCCGGCTGCGCCATCCCAGCGCCAGAGTTTCGCGCCTTTTTGCAAGTGCGTCCCGCCCAGCCAGCGGTCGATCCCGTTGGCTTCGACTGCGTCCAGCTTGCCCGCCAACACCTCGCGCGCGGATGGAGTGAGGCGGAAGCGCTGTGCGCCGAAGGATGCTGCGGCCGGAACTTCGGGCGGGAACCTTGGCCGCGCCCCGCTCGCCAGCTCGAGCATGGGCTTGGCGCCGCTCGCCAGCCGCGCAAGCGCGCGCCAGAACGGCCAATCGCCCATGAACGGTCGCTCCTCGCGCGTATGCACTGCGACGAAGATCTCCGCCGGCGCCCTTGCGCCTTCGACGACCGCCGTCAGCGCTGCGTGCTCGGTGCGCGACAGGCCGTTAGCCGTGGACGGCAGCTCCTCGAGCAGGCGTTGGAGAGCCGCGGCCAGGACCGGCAGGGCGGGCGTGCGCTGCGCCCGCAGCGCGTCCAGTGCCACCGGCTCGGGGGCGCAGAACGCGTCCCATGCGCGCACCTCCAGCGCGAACAGTGCATCGCGGACCGGAGCCCTCGATTCGAACAGCGCCTTGATCGCATCAGGCTTGATCTGGCTCAGCCCCCGGAAATTGCCGTCGGAATCCTTGTCCACGCAGATCAGCGACAAGCGCGCCGGCTTCGAGGGCTGCTCGCTGTACCAGGCCAGGACCTGACACAGCTGCAGCTGGTCGTAGAGGTCCGATTCGAACCACAGGACCACCTCGTCTTCGTTGACCGAGGCCTCCAGCGCGGCATCGCGCGCGAGGAACTGACGGCTGATCTCGGCAGGCTTTCCCCATCCGCAGGAGGCGATGAATTCCATGCGCAGGCGCGAGAGCTTCGGCAGGCTCATCCCCGCGGGCACCGGTCCCTCGTGCAGCACGTCGCGCCACGGCAGATAGGCGCCCGGCAGCTCGGCGGCGCGCAGCACGCCGACCGCCATATCGCCATTGGTGAGATGCAGCATCGGGGGTAAGAAGAGCAACCTCTGGCTAGACCGCCTGCGCGCCCGCGAGTTCAGCCGCGGAGGAACGGCCGCAGATCGGCCAGCAACTCCCCGGGCGCTTCCTCGGGGATGAAGTGGCCGCACGGCAGCGTGTGGCCGCGCACGTCAGGGGCTTTCTCGCGCCAGCACGCCAGGACATCGAAGATCTTGTGCATCTTGCCGTACTCGCCCCAGATGGCGAGCACGGGACAGCGCAGCTTCAGCACCAGGTCGCGCTCATCGTCCTCATAGTCTCGCGTGGCGGCGGCGCGGTAGTCCTCCAGCCCCGCCCGGATGGTGCCCGGCTGGGTGAACGCGCGCAGATATTCCTGCACCATCGGCTCCTCGATGGCGCCCGCGCGGAAAGTAAGCCCGCGCAACATGTAACGCAAGAAGGCTTCCGGCACGGCGCCGATCATCAGCTCGGGCAAGTCCGGCACCTGGAAGTAGAACCAATGCCAGTAGGCGGCCGCCAGCTCTCTTCCGGTGTCACGGAACACGGTGTGCGTGGGCACGATGTCGAGCACGCACAGCCCGGTCACCGCGTTGGGATAATCCAGCGCCAGGCGGTGCGCCACTCTCCCGCCACGGTCGTGGCCCACCGCGGCGTAGCGTTTGTGCCCCAGCGACTCCATCAGCACGTGAATGTCGCGGGCCATGGTGCGCTTGTCGTAGCCGTCTCGCGGCTTGTCCGAATCGCCGTAGCCGCGCAGGTCGGGGCACACGACCGTGAAGTCCTCGAGCAGGCCGGGAGCGACTTTGCGCCACATCTGGCCCGTCTGCGGGTAGCCATGCAGCAAGACCACCGGCGCGCCCTTGCCTCCGAGCCACGCATTGATGCGGATGCCATTGGCGCGGACGACGCGTTGCTCCATCCCGGTCATGAAGTGGGGAGCACTCATTCACTCATTCACTTTCCCAGATACTCCCTCAAACGCCGCACTCCCTCCTCCAGCACCGCAATCGGCTTGGGGTAGGAGAAGCGCACGTGGTGACGCGGGTCGTTGTGCCCGAAGTCCAGACCCGGCGTGATCGCGACACCAGCTTTCTCGAGGATGTCCCAGCAGAACGCGTAGCTGTCGTCGGTGAAACGGCGGCAGCTCGCATAGACGTAGAAGGCGCCTTCGGGCATCACCGGCACCTCGAACCCGAGCTCCTTGAGCGCCGGTACGAGGAAGTCGCGTTGCAAGCGGTACAACCCCCGACGCTCCTCCAGCAGAACGATAGTGTCCGGCTCGAATGCTGCGAGCGCCGCCCGCTGCGCGATGTCCGGGGGCGAGATAAAGAGGTTGCCCGCCAGTTTGTCGACGTCGAACATGAACGCATCGGGCGCCACCAACCACCCGAGCCGGAACCCGGTCATGCCGAAGTACTTGGAGAAGCTGTTGATGACGAAGACGTCGTCGCCAAAAGCAAGCGCAGTGGGTGCCTCAGGGCCGTAGGTGAGCCCGTGATAGATCTCGTCCGAGATCAGCACCCCGCCTCTGGCGCGCACGACTCGGTGGATCTCGCGCAGAGCCTGCGGCGCGATCATCGTGCCCGTGGGGTTGGACGGCGAGCAGACCAGAACGGCCTTGGTCCGCGGCGTCCAATGCCGCTCGACCAACTCCGCGCTGAGCTGATACGCCGTGTCCGGCCCTACTGCGACGCCAACCGGTTTGCCATCCATGGCACGAACGAAGTGGCGGTTGCAGGGATAGCCAGGGTCGGCCAGCAGCACCTCGTCGTCAGGGTTCAGCAGCACCCCCATGGTCAGGAGCAGTGCGCCGGAAGAGCCGGTAGTTACAGCGATGCGCGAGGACGGGACGTTCACGCCGTACCGCGTCCTATACCAGCCGGAGATCGCGTCGCGCAGCGGTGTAAGCCCCAAGGCCGGCGTGTAGTGCAGGTGCCCGGCCTCGAGCACGCGCAGCCCGGCGTCGCGCACCAGCGGCGCGATGGGAAAGTCGGGCTCTCCCACGACCATGTTGACGATGCTGCGTCCCTGCGCCTCGAGCGCCTTGGCCCGCGCGATGATCTGCATCACGTGGAAGGGCTCGATGTCGGCCATGCGGGCCGCGGCGCGCGGCGCCGCGCCGGCGGGAAGGCGCTCCGCCAGGTTCATGCCTCTCGTCCGCTCGGGAACGGCTCCATACAGTGAAGGCTAGGCCAACCCCGGGCAAACATCAAGGCGTGATAGCCGCCCGCGCCCGAAGCCGTTACCATTCTCAACATGAAAATCGCGGTGATGGGCGCCGGCGGCGTCGGCGGATACTTCGGGGCCAAATTGGCGGCCAGCGGCGAGGAAGTCCACTTCATCGCACGCGGCGCCCACCTGGAAGCAATCCAGAACAACGGGCTCCAGGTCTACAGCGCCAACGGCGACGTTTTCGTGAAGCCTGCGCGCGCCACCAGCAACCCGGCGACGGTGGGACCAGTGGACCTGGTCATCATCGCGGTGAAACTGTGGTCGACCGAGCAAGCGCTGCGCGATGCTGCGCCGCTGGTCGGGCCCGACACAGCGGTAGTGTCGTTCCAGAACGGCGTGGTTGCCGTCGACACCATCGCCAAAGTCTACGGCAAGCAGCGCACGGTGGGCGGGGTGGCCCAGATCGCGGCGGTGATCGAGAAACCCGGGGTGATCCGCCACAGCGGAACGATGGCGGTCCTCATCGTCGGCGAGTTGGACGGCAAGCCATCGGCGCGCTCGCAGGCGTTCGTGGACGCTTGCACCAAGGCCGGGATCCAGGCACGCGTCAGCGACGACATCGAGAAGGCCCTGTGGGAGAAGTACGTAGGCCTGGTTGCGCTCAGCGGCATGACCTCGCTCACGCGGCTGCCGTTGGGGCCAATACGAGAAGACCCGGACACGCGTGCCCTTGCGCGGCAGCTCATGTCCGAGGTGGTCGCTGTTGGCAAAGCCAAAGGTGTGCGCCTCGACAGCGATCTGGTAGACAAGGTGCTCCGACACGTGGACGGCCTGCCGCGGGGCATGGTCGCCTCGATGCTGGGAGACCTGGAGCGCGGGAATCAGTTGGAGCTGCCTTGGCTCTCTGGAGGCGTGGTGCAGATGGGCAAGGAATTGAGCGTGCCCACGTCGGCGAACGGCTTCGTCGTTGCGGCGCTCAAGCACTACATCAACGGTCGCCCTGCAGACGCGCGCACACCCAAGGCCTGAGTCAGTTGAGAAGGGAGGAAGACGCGATGACCAACCTGAAGATCAAGAACATTCGAGCCCGCCCCGTGCTGGTGCCGTTCAAGCGCCCGCCGGTGAGCGCAAGCGGCGGCATTTCTTCGGCAGCCTTGGTGCTCATCGACCTCGAAACCGACGGCGGCGTCGTAGGGCGCTCGTACGTTTTCGGCTTCGCACCCTGGACCCTCAAACCGATCGTCGGCTGCCTGGATGCGATGGCGGAGATGATCAAGGGCGATGCCCTGGCACCGTTCGAGATCGAGACCAAGCTGCGCAAGCGCTTAACTCTGCTCGACACGCCAGGATTGGTGGGCATCGCGCTCGCCGGGGTCGACATGTGCGCCTGGGATGCGTTGGCGCAGGCGAACGGCATGCCACTGGTCAGACTGCTGGGCGGGCAGATCAGGCCGGTCCGCGCGTACAACAGCTGCGGGCTCTGGATCCAACCGGTGGAGAGGGTGGCCGACGAGGCCGAGCAGTTGGTTGCCGAAGGCGGCTTCTCGGCCGTGAAACTGCGCGTCGGCCGCGACGATCCGGCCCAGGACCTGGCTGCCGCACGCGCGGTGAAAAAGCGCCTCGGCGACAAAATCAGCGTGATGTCCGACTTCAATCAGCGCCTGAGCGTGAACGAGGCGATCCTGCGCGGGCGCATGCTCGACGACGAGGGGCTGTACTGGATGGAGGAGCCGGTGCGGCACGACGACTACGTGGGATATGCGCGCATCTGTGCGGAGCTGCAGACGCCGATCCAGACCGGGGAGAACCTGGTGGACACCTTCGAGATGGCCAACGCCATCGCTCTCGAATCGCTGGACTACGTGATGCCGGACGCACAACGCATCGGCGGGGTTACGGGCTGGCTGCGCGCCGCGGCACTCGCACACGCCCACGGCATCGAGATGTCGAGCCACCTTTTCCCCGAGTACAGCTGCCACCTTCTGGCGGTCACGCCCACGTGCCACTGGCTGGAGTACATGGACTGGGCAGCGCCCGTGCTCGCCGAACCGGCGCAGGTCAAGGATGGACACGTGCTCATCCCAGATCGCCCCGGCGCCGGCATCACCTGGAACGAGGAAGCAGTCAAGCGCTACGCCGCGTGAAACTCCCGGCGCGCCGCGTCCAGGCGGGATGCGTAACGGGAAGGAAGTGGGTCTCCTCACCCTACGCCGCGCGCAGGCGTTCGGCCTTAAAGACAGGGCCGTCACCGGCCGGGCTGATCGGCGGAAGGTTATTCTATTGGGAACAAGTTCCTAGGATTAGTACCAGGGTACTTATATCAGGAACCCCTGGAAGGGGCCGACTTCTAGTTAGGTGACAGCACGTGACGCTTCGTAATTTGATCAAAAACCCAGGCGACCTTCTAGAGTTGAAGCCCGAGGAACTCGCGAAGTTCGTGTTGGAGCACCTCGTTGAGAGCGGTGAGAAGTTCATCGCGCGGGCCAACTTTGCTACCGAGGGTCTTCTTCGAGAATGCCCACCAGACCGTTCGGCCGCCTGCGCCAAGGCTTTGATGGAGGCATGGGCATTTCTTGAAGCTGCTGGACTTCTCGCGTCGGAGCCCGGGTCACAGTACACAAATGTGTTTATCACTCGCCGGGGCACTGAAGTTGTGGGGGCTGGCGAGTACCCTCAGTTCCTAAAGACGCGACTATTTCCTCGGGAGTCCCTACATCCGATCATCGCTGAGAAGACGTATGGTCTCTTCTTGCGCGGAGAATACGAAACCGCAATCTTTCAAGCGATGAAGGAGGTCGAAGTCGCGGTGCGCGAGGCCAGCGGACTCGACGCGAAGGCGATCGGCGTTGACCTAATGCGAAAGGCGTTCGAACCAAGAAATGGGCCGCTGCGAGATCTGACCGAACCCGAGGCCGAACGTGAGGCTTTGATGCATCTCTTCGCGGGGGCCATCGGTCGCTTCAAGAATCCATCTAGTCATCGTCACGTGAGCGTCAGCGACCCTGCGGAAGCGGTTGAGATTCTTCATGTGGCGAGTAATTTCTTGCGGGTGGTAGATGACAGAAAGAAGCGTACGGCCAAGCGAAGTGTCACCTAACATCGCGTTGCAGGGGAGCCGCAACAGCGGCGCTTGCTGTTGCGGCCCCCTGAACGCGGGCGTTAGCAGGCGAAAGGTCAGTTGGCAACCAATCCACCATGGGCCGCTTCTTCTCCAACGAGCTATTTCACTTCGTCGGCCGAAGTGATCCGCAGAATCATGAAGGGAACTTCGCCGTTCTGTGGAAGATCCTGTCGTCGAAGTGTGTTTCTCATCCTCCACACGAACCCGGATGGGGCACGACGTCGATACACATCAACTGGGGCAAGGCCCTCAGCAACGAAAAGCTAATCGTCCCGAATGTGGTGTGCTTCTGTGATATTCCGTTTGAGCACTTGCCGATTCATCTCATCAAGTATGAGCTGTTCGGTCTGTCCCTCGACAAGGGCCGCCTTACCAAGTTCGGAGCACGCCCGGTGACCTACATACCCCTCCGTGCTGACAACAAAGGCTCACCGTTCGGAGCACAACTACTTAGGACCTTTGAGCAAACCTATAGAGGTTTTCGGGAGCAGCTCTTTGACAAGGACGACCTGCCCCGGACACGGATGAACGTCCACGGTGCGAAACCTCAGACGCCTGGCGACACTCTGTCAGCACTTGACGCTCTGCTTGCTAAAGATGTGCTCGCTTTCCTCAAGCCCTTCAACTCTGAGCTTGCTGACGAAGACCCAGAGTACTACTACGCAGAACGAGAGTGGCGAAAGCTCGGCAATCTGGTGTTCGAGCCTGCTGACGTGCACCGGGTAGTGGTCGCTCCTGGCTTCGTTGAGCGGCTCGAGAGCGAGTTCCCCATTTACAAAGGCAGAATACAGAGTGCGCCCAAGTAGCATCCCACCCGTCAGTCGCCTGCTAACATGCGGCTGCAGGGGACGCGCCGAGAAGCGTCGTCGTGCTTCGCAAGCATCGCGGCGGCGCGCCCCTGAGCCGCGGCGTTGGGCGTCTGATCGAGACGTGTAGGTAACGTAGTAAGGAGAAAGGCCTCCGTCGCAGCCCCATGCAGTGTCCCTCCGCTCAGACGAACGGTGGAAACAGTGGTCTTATCGAATCAATTTGGTAAGGAGGACCTACGCCATGAAGTTACCTCTCGGCACTCGGTCTTGGCGCTCAAGTAGGCGTCGCCGGCCTATCACACGCTTGGAGAGGACGCCTTACATTGCATCCGGGAGCGGAATGGTGTACCCGCTTCGTCGAATTGATCACCGATCCCCGGCGATGCGCAACCCTGGAATGGGGCGGATCGTTCGGCGGCGCGTCTCGTGCACTTCTGACCCTCCGTCGTCCTTGTGCGTCGGGTGGATCATGAGCGACGCTTGACGATTGCCGAGTCACTCGCGAGCACAAAGGAGACGATATGAACCGCATGCTGAGCGTGGGTGTAGCAGCGCGAATTGGAACCTACAGCGACGCCGTCGAGGTAGCACCCGGGAAGCGGATGCTGTACGTCTCTGGCACCCCGGGCATTAGTGCCGAAACCGGACAGCTTCCGGAGGCCTTCGTCGATCAAGCCGACCTGGCGTGGAGGAACATCAAAGCTATCCTCGCTGAGGCGGGAATGAGCGTCGAAGACATCGTCAAGCTCACTCAATACTTGACACGGAGGGATGATCTGGCCGCCTACCGCGACATCCGTTCGCGTCATCTCGGCACTTGCCGCCCGGCGTCGATGCTTGCCTTTCTTCCGGGACTCGTTTGGCCCAATATGCTGATCGAACTGGAAGTGGTGGCCGCAAAGTAGGGCCGTTACGCCGCGGTACGAATGTCCACCGGCTCCTGCCGATCTGAGACAATAGGACGTGCATAGAGGCCGGTCGGCCTTCATCAAAACCCTAAGACGAGAAGGGGAGAAATATGGCTCTAGCTGTCGCGGGCACGCAGTCGGCGATCGACGAGCTCCGCGCGCTGTTAGGTGATCGCCTCTCCACCAGCACGGGCGTGCGGGACCACCACGGCAAAGACGAATCCTGGCATCACCCCCACCGCCCGGACGCAGTTGCCTTCCCCGACAGCACGCAGGAGGTTTCGGAGATAGTTCAGATTTGCGCCCGTCACCGCACGCCGGTGATCGCGTATGGCACCGGCACTTCGCTGGAGGGCAACGTCATCCCGCATCAGGGCGGCGTGGTGGTGGACCTGATGAACATGAACCAGGTCTTGAGCATCAATGCGGAGGATTTGGACGCCACAGTACAGGCGCGCGTCACGCGCAAGCAGCTCAACGACTACGTGCGCGACCAGGGCCTGTTCTTCCCGATCGACCCGGGCGCCGACGCCTCGCTAGGCGGCATGGCGGCCACGCGCGCTTCCGGCACCAACGCCGTTCGCTACGGCACCATGCGCGAGAACGTGCTGAGGCTGATCGTGGTGCTCGCCGACGGGCGCATCATCCGCACCTCTCGCCGGGCGCTCAAATCCGCCGCCGGCTACGATCTCACTCGCCTGTTCGTGGGCAGCGAGGGCACGCTCGGCATCATCACCGAGGTGACGCTGCGGTTGTACGGCATCCCGGAGGCGATGGCTGCGGCGGTGTGCTCCTTCGACACGCTCGAAGGCGCGGTCAACACCGTCATCCAGACAATACAGCTGGGCATCCCGGTGGCGCGCATCGAGTTGCTGGACGAGGTCCAGATGGACTCGGTGAACAAGTTCTCCAAGCTCAGCTACCCGGTCAAGGACACGCTGTTCATCGAGTTCCACGGCACGCAGGCCGGCGTGAAGGAGCAGGCCGAGCTGGTGCAGTCGATCGCGGGCGAGCATGGCGGCAGCGAGTTCAAGTGGGCCACGCGGCAAGAGGAGCGCACGCACCTGTGGCAGGCGCGCCACGACGTCACGTACGCCAACAAAGCGCTGCGCCCGGGGTGCGAGATCTGGGCCACCGACGTGTGCGTGCCGATCTCACGTCTGGCCGAGTGCATCCTGGAGACCAAGAAGGACCTGAAGCAGAGCTTTCTCACCGCGCCGCTGGTGGGACATGTGGGCGACGGCAACTTCCATCTGGGCTTTCTCATCGACCGCAACAACCCGGCCGAGCTCGCCGAGGCGGAACGCCTGAACGAGCGCCTGGTGATGCGCGCGCTGGCCATGGACGGTACCTGCACCGGCGAGCACGGCATCGGGCTGGGCAAGCAGAAATTCCTCATCGCCGAGCACGGCGAGGCGGTGAGCGTGATGCGCCGGATCAAGCAGGCGCTGGACCCTCTCAACATCTTAAACCCCGGCAAGATCTTCTCGCTCTGACCAGCGGCGCTTGCACCCCCACCCTGCCCTCTCCCGCCCGCGGGGGAGAGGGATCAGAGTCTGCTCAGATCGACTCGAGGAATTTCAGCAGCGCGTCCCGGTCGGTCTTGGGCATGTTGTGGAAGATCTCGCGGGAGGGCTCGGCCTCGCCTCCATGCCACAGGATCGCTTCCGTGACGTTGCGCGCGCGGCCATCGTGCAGCATGGCGGTGCTGCCATTCACGGCCTGAGACAGCCCCAGCCCCCACAAGGCCGGCGTGCGCCAGTCACGCGGGCCAGCGCGGAAGTCAGGGCGACCGTCGGCCAGCGCCTCGCCCATGTCGTGCAGCAGCAGGTCGGTGTAGGCGCGCAACGTCTGGTTGGCCAACTGCGGCAGCGGCGGGAATGCGGGTGCCGTCTTCATCTCCGGCACATGGCACAGCGCGCATTGCGCCTCCGAGAACAGCCGCTCGCCGCGCTGCACCTGGGGATCCTCAACGTTGCGCCGCGCCGGCACCGCCAGCCCGCGCAGCCAGAACTCCAGCGCGTCCAGCTCGTGATTTACGATCTCGGGCATGTTGCCCGGCAGCTCCCGGCGGCAAAGCTCTTGGACCGGCGGACAGTTCTGGTCCGGGAACAGATTCGACGTCACGCCCATGTCGCCGATGGCTGCAGCAGCGACCTGCTGCTTGAGACTCGGCTGATTCGCTTTCCAGCCGTAGCGCCCGAGCGCTACGCGCCTGTTGATGGCATCCCACACGTAGTTGACATGTCCGTTGAGGCCCTGCTCCTTCTGGCGCCGGGCCAATGCCAGGATGGTCTCTTCGGGCACGGCGTCCAGGAGGCCCAGGCCCACGAGCGGCTGCGCGATGCGCACCGAGGTCATGACATCGGGACCGAGCGGGCCAAAGTTGAGGTTCTCCATCCGCAGCCGGGGCTTGCGCAGCACCACCTCCTCGCCGTCGGCGAAGGTCACGGGCCGGTCCTCCCAATCCATGTACAGTTCCGCCTCGGCGGGAATCGGTTGATGCGAGAAGGCGAAGTCGACGCTCTGGCCTTGCAGCGCGCGATTCTGGAACTGGTCGCCATAGTTCGGATGCGGCTTCGGGCCACCGTGCTCGTCCTCGCCGGGGATCGACAGGCGCACGAGTACCGACAGCAGTTGTTCGTCGCGCCGCGAAGGCGGGGTGCCGCGGCCATCTCTCACGTGACACTCCGAGCACTGGGTCGCGTTGAAGGTCGGTCCCAGCCCCCAGTCCCCGTTGAGCGAGACTACCGCGGCCCATTTGCGATGGAAGACGTTGCGCCCGACCATGAACGCCTGGCGCTGCTTCGGGGTGAGCACGGCTGCCGGCTCGGTGTAGGCCGCTTGGTCAAAGCGCTTGATGGTGAAGCTGCCGGCGGAAAGCGCCGGGTCCGTCTCCGGGTTCGCGTCCGCCAGCGCGCTGATCACCACCGCAGTGAGCGCAGCGCTTACCCCGAAGGCCGAAAGGATCCGCGTGTGGAGGCAAGTCATGCTCGTGTCTCACCGTTTCCTGGTGGTGCCGTCTCGCAACGAGTGTAACTCAAGCATCCATGAGGCTGTCATGTTCGGTCCCCATTGTCGCGCAGGCAGGCTTGGACTAGCATGCGCGAATCGATCGAGCCCATCCGAGGAGGCAGCCATGGCCGAGCCGAAGAATCCCTATGCCGCACCCTCCGCACCCGTCGCGGATGTCTCCCGGGCAGTGGGTGACGGCCGGTTGATCGATGGCGGCCAGGCGGTCCCGTCCGGCCACGGCTGGCAATGGATCGTGGACGGGTTCAACCTGTTCAAGCTAAACCCGGGCATCTGGATCCTGAACCTGATCATCCTGCTGGCGATCACGTTCGCGCTCGCCTTCGTGCCCTTCGTCGGCAGCCTGGCGCTCAACCTGATCTACCCCGTGTTCGTCGGCGGACTGATGCTCGGCTGCCAGGCGCTGGCGCATAACGAGCCGCTCGAGGTCGCGCATCTGTTCGCCGGTTTCCGCGAAAAGGCCGGGCCGCTGGTGCTGGTGGGCGTGTTCTATCTGGTCGGTGCGCTCGTGATCGGCATCGTGGTCGGCGGGGCCTTCGGGTTCAGCGTGTTCGCCGCCATGTCCAGAGGCGGGGCCGCGAGCGTCGACTTCTCGATGATTGCGTTGATGGTGCTGGTAATGGTGGCGCTGCTCATCCCGCTTCTGATGGCGGTTTGGTTCGCGCCCGCGCTGGTGGTGTTTCACGACATGCAGCCGCTGCAGGCCATGAAGCAGAGCTTCGCGGGCTGCCTGAAGAACATCGTGCCGTTCCTGGTCTATGGCATCATCGGTTTCGTGATCGGCATCCTCGCCGCCATTCCGCTCGGGCTGGGCTGGTTGGTCTGGGGGCCGACCGTGGTCGGTTCGGTCTACGCCAGCTACCGGGACATCTTCGTGCAGGCCGCCTAGCTTCCGCGGCGTCCCGCGCGTCGCAGCGCGCGGTGATCGCTGCCCGTCTCCTCAGCATGCTCGACACCGCGCGCGAGATCCCGACGCCCGAAGGCATCGAATTGACCCTGCGGCTCGCGGGCCCAGTCGCGCGGGCCCTGGCCTGGACGGTCGACCTCCTGCTGCGCGTGGCGGCCTTCGGCGTTCTCAGCATCCCCTTGGGAATGCTGGGCAAGATCGGGGTCGGCATCCTCCTCCTGCTGTGGTTCGGCCTCGAGTGGCTCTACCCGACGGTGTTCGAGGTGTATGCCGGCGGCGCCACACCGGGCAAGCGCGCGCTCGGGCTCATGCTACTGCACTCCGACGGCACGCCGATTGCGTTGCCCGCCTCGCTCACGCGCAACTTGCTGCGCGCGGTGGACTTCCTGCCCTTCCTCTATGGCTTCGGCCTGCTCAGCATGATGCTGAGCCGCGATTTCCAGCGCCTGGGTGACATCGCCGGCGGCACGCTGGTCGTGTATCGTGAAACGGCCTTCCAGCACGGTGCGATTCCACCAGCCGTGCCCCTGCCGCCGGCGATGCCGCTGAGCGCGCTCGAGCAGCGCACGCTCCTCGACCTCGCCGCGCGCAGCCAGGTCCTGACGCCCGAGCGTGCCCAGGAACTCGCCTTACTGGCGCCGCGCCTGACGCGCGGCCGAGACGAGGCGGCAGCGCTGGGCCGCGTCCTGTCGATCGCGAACCATCTGATCGGACGCCGCGCCTAGAGCAAATACGTCGCAGCCATGAAGCAACAGGCTTTCGAGGCGCACTATGCGGGGCGGTGGGAAGAGTTCGCCGATTGGCTCAAACGCTCGGGCGGACAACGCCCGAAGACGGGCGAGACCACGCGTGCAATCGATCCGATGGATGTACCGGCGCGTTACCGCGAGCTGTGCCAGCATCTCGCGCTGGCCCGCGATCGGCAGTACAGCGCCGACCTGATCGAGCGGCTGAGCCGCCTGGCGCTGGCTGGCCACCAGGTATTGTATGGTGCACACAGCCGAGGGCTGGAACGCACGTGGCAGTTCCTGCGCGCCGGATTCCCCCGCGCCGTGCGACGCGACATCCGGTTCGTGGCGCTGAGCGCGCTGCTGTTCTTCGGCCCGCTGCTGGTTCTGACCTTCGCCATACCCCGGCATCCCGAATTCGCCTACGTGGTGGTGCCGGCCAAAGTGCTCGACGAAGTGCAGGAGATGTACGGGCAGGCGGCCAAGACGCTAGGCCGCAAGCGCGAGGCCGACACCGACGTGGCCATGTTCGGCTTCTACATCTTCAACAACGTGCGCATCGGCTTCCAGACCTTCGCCGGCGGGCTGATTTTCGGGCTAGGGGCCATCTTCTATCTGCTGTACAACGGGGTGTTCATCGGCGCCATCACCGGCCACATCATCCACTCCGGCCTGGCCACCAATTTTTTCTCATTCGTCTCGGGGCACAGCGCCTTTGAGCTCAGCGCCATCTGCCTGTCGGGCGCCGCGGGCCTCAAGCTCGGGCTCGCGCTGGTCGCCCCCGGCCGGCTGACCCGCGCGGCGGCGTTGCGCGCGTCCGCGGCCGAGGCCGTCCCGTTGGTGGTGGGACTGGCCGGGATGCTGTTGCTCGCCGCCGGGATCGAGGCGTTCTGGTCGCCGCGCACGTTCCTGCCTCCCGCAGTCAAGTACACAGTGGGCGGGACGCTGTGGCTGTTGCTGTTGCTGTATTTCGCCTTCGCGGGACGCGAACGTGCAGCTTGACCAGCTGTCGGTGGTGCTGCGCCAACGCAACCCCTGGGAAGCGATCGACCTCGGGTTCGCCATGGCGCGCGAATGGTGGCGGGACACCTACGCCGCATGGCTGGCGGTGTTCGTGCCCCTGTCGGTCGCGGCCTGCTGGTTTCTGCCGCCGCTGTGGGCGTTCGTGCTGGTCTGGTGGCTCGAGCCGGCGCTCGATCGCATCATCCTGCACGTGGTGTCCAGCGCGGTGTTCGGCGTGCGCCCGCGCCTGCGCGAGACATTGCGTTCCTTTTTCTCGTACGGCCGCAACGGCTTGCTCCTGTCGCTCATCCCGCCGCTGCGCTTTTCCCTGAGCCGCTCCTTCAGCCTGCCGGTCCGACAGCTCGAGAATGCCCGTGGGCACACCGCAAGGCTGCGCGGAAACCAGCTGCGCAAGCGCGCGATGAACCAGGCGATGTGGCTGACGATCATCTGTCTGCTGTTCGAAGCCGTCGTCTTCCTCTCGCTGGTCGGCCTGTACGACCTGTTGATGCCGGCCGCGACGCAGGACTCTTTCGATGCCTTCGAGCTTTTTCAGGGCACACCGAGCCACTCGCGCGCCTCTCTGTTGACCGCGCTTTACCTGGGCGCCATCGCGCTGATCGAGCCGCTATACGTAGCCGGCGGCTTTGCACTGTACCTGAACCGGCGCATGGCGCTCGAGGGCTGGGACCTCGAAGTCCAGTTGCGCCGCATCGCCCAGCGCGACGGCCAGCCGGAAACCCAGGAGCCGGCCGCGGCCCACTCCGCTGTCATTGTGTTGCTGGCGCTGGGCATCGGGTTCACTGTCCTGCTCGCGCTGCCTGGCCCCGCTCCCGCGCAGGACGCCTCATCGCGCCCGGAGATCCCGGCTCCGCAGATCTCCGAGGCGGCCAAGCCTAGTCCACTGCCGCCCAGCCAGGTGAAGCAACGGATCAGGGAAGTGCTGCAGCAGCCCCAGTTCGAGCAGTTCGAAACGCAGATCTTCATCGAACCGCTGCGCAAGCCCGAGAAGCAGCGTCCCAACGACACCGGCCTCGGCTCGTTCATGCAATTCATCGCCGAGCTGCTGCGCGGCGTTGTTTGGGTCCTCCTGGGCGCCGTGCTGCTCTATGCGCTGTATTGGGTGCTGCGGCGGCTCAATTGGATCCGCACCTCCAAACGCTCGACATGGACGCCACCATCCACGCTGTTCGGCCTGGACGTGCGGCCCGAGAGCCTGCCCGAGGATCTGGCGGCGGCCGCGGCGCGGCTTGCGCGCTCGGGCGACCCGGTGGGCGCGCTGTCGCTGCTCTATCGCGGCGCGCTGGTGGCATTGCTCCACCGCGACCAGATCGAGCTGGCCGGCGGCGACACGGAGATCGACTGTCTGACCAAGACGCGCGAGCGGGTTGCGGCGGGGACCTATGCTTATCTCGCGCGGCTGCTGGCTGCATGGCAGGCAGCAGCCTACGCGCATCGCGTGCCACCACTACCCGAGGTGGAGCAGCTTGCTTCCCAGTGGCCGGGGTTCTTTGCGGCGGCCGCATGAGCCAGAGAGCAGGGGCCGGCGAAACGTGGAGCAGGGGCCCCGCTTGCGGGGATGCGACCGTGGAGCCGGCCATGGCGCGTCGACGCCGGCCCTATGCGCGTCTCCGGGGTCAGATCCCAGAGGGAACCCTCTTCCGCCCTGTGACGCGCCCGCTTGCGGGGATGCGACCAAGGCGAATGCGGCTAGGCTCCGCCCCGCGTATCCATGCGCCCCAGACACTGGTTATGGCGGAGCCCGCATGACCCGGCGCGCGTTGTACATCGCCGTCGTGGGACTGCTCCTGTGCGTGGGCGCCTACCTGTTCACGCAGAACTATGCCTTCGTCAAGGAGCGCGTGTGGGTCGGCATGAGCGGGGAGGCGCGAGCGAACCCGCTGCTGGCCGCACGCATGCTGCTGACGCGCGTGGGCAGCCGCGTGCAGGAGAGCAGCGATCTCACGCTTCTGAACAAGTTCCCGCTCAGCGGCACGATTTTCCTGGCCGCGGACCGCGGTGATCTGGACTCGCCCACGGCGGCCCGGCTGCTCGCGTGGGTACAGGATGGCGGGCACCTGGTGGTGGCGGCGGAGCGCCCGCTCGCGCGCGATGCGCTGATGAACATGCTCCACGTCTCAGTGCGGCCGGACGACCTGCGCAGACCGTCCTTTAAGCCCGACGATGTGCAACTCCCGGACGGGGCCAAGCTCCGGGTGGAGCTGATGCCTTCGCCCCGCCTCTACGACGACGAGGATACTGCGAGCTGGTCGCACGAGTCATACGGCGCGCTGCGCATGCTCCAGATTCCCTACGAGGACGGCGTGGTGACCGTGCTCTCGACCTTCCGGCCGTTCACCAATTACGCCATCGGCCGTCTCGATCACGCCGAGCTGTTATGGCGGCTGGCGAGCGATAACGGGCAGCCGTTCGAAGTCTGGCTGGTGCGCCACCTGGACGTGGATTCGTTGCCGGGGTGGCTGCTCCGCAATGCACGGGCTGTCCTGATCGCGCTCGGCGTGTTCCTGGCATTGGCGCTGTGGCGGGTGAGTCCGCGCTTCGGGCCGCTGTGGCCCAGCCCGGCTCCCGACCGCCGCAGCCTGGTCGAGCACCTGTCGGCGACGGGTCGCTTCTACTCCCTGCAGCGGCGACTTCCCGCCTTGATCCAGATCGTGCGGCAAGACGGCCTAGACCTGCTGGCCGTACGGGCGCCGGAAACACGCGGACAGCACGGCGCGGCACGGCTGAAGACAGCCGCGCGCTTGACGGGGCAGTATCCGCGCGAGCTGCTGCAGGCGTTCTCCGCGCCGGCCGCGACGCCGCATGAGTTCACCCAAGCAGCGCGGGTCCTGGCGGCGTTCCGCCGGCAGCTCGCGTTGCCCGGAAAAGCCGGAGAGGCGCGTCGCCGGGGTCGGCGGCGCTCAGCCAGGCCGGTGGGCACGGACCGCCGTAGGGATTTCAAGACGCGGGCACAATTCGACAAGGTGTTCCGCCAGGTACGCGAACCCGAGAAGGAGCAAGCATGAGCGAGAGCATGGCGACCGACTTCGGCCTGCAGGCGCTGCCGGCGGTAGGCGCGATGCGCGCCGAAGTGGCCAAAGCGCTGATCGGCCAGAGCGCCATCATCGACCAGGTGCTGATTGCGCTGCTGGCCGGCGGTCACGTCCTGATCGAGGGGGTCCCCGGACTGGGCAAGACGCTGCTGGTGCGGGCGATGGCCAAGACCTTCGACGGCCGCTTTGCGCGCATCCAGTTTACGCCCGACCTGATGCCGGCGGACGTCACCGGCCACACGCTGTACGACCAGGCCACGCGTCAGTTCACCACCCGCAAGGGACCTGTGTTCACCAACCTGCTGCTGGCGGACGAGATCAATCGTGCGCCGGCCAAGACCCAGGCCGCGCTGCTGGAGGTAATGCAGGAAGGGCAGGTCACGATCGAGGGCACGGCGCATCCGCTCGACCCGCCGTTCATGGTCCTCGCCACCCAGAACCCGATCGAGCAGGAAGGCACCTACGCGCTGCCCGAGGCGCAGCTCGACCGTTTTCTGCTCAAGATCCGCATCGACTTCCCTACGCTGGAGGACGAGCACAGGATGGTGCGTCAGGTCACCACCAACCAGGTGGGCGACCGGCTCAACGTGGATGACGTGGGCACGCTGATCAAGCCGTCCGCGGTGCTGGCCCTGCAGCGCCACCTGGCGGGCCTGACCGTCGATCCGCGCGTGTCGGACTATGCCGTGCGCATCACCCGGGCCACGCGGATGTGGCCGGGCATCGCCGCAGGCGCGAGCCCGCGCGGCGGCATCTCGCTGGTGCGCGCCGCGCGCGGCCAAGCACTCATCAGCGGGCGCGACTTCGTCACACCCGACGACGTGAAGGCCGTGGCGCTTCCCGCGCTGCGCCATCGCGTCACCCTGGCACCGGAGGTGGAGATCGAAGGGCAGGGCGTTGACACGGTGCTCAGCGCGCTACTGCAGAAGGTGGAGGCGCCGCGCGCATAGCGCGCGGCTGGTGATGCGTGACTCGTGATCGGTAACTCGCAACGAGTACCCTTTCCCCAAACCTTCAGCCGCAACCCACACGAATCACGAATTACGAATCACGATCCACGGCCTTGATCCCGTCTCCCCTTCTGGTCCGCCTGGCACTTCTCTGGCTGGTCGCAGCAGTCGCCGCTTCCATCTGGAACGAGCTGGGTGGGGCATGGATGATCGTCAGCGCGATGCTCGGCCTGCTGGCGCTGGGTGATCTGTTTCTGGCTGTGCGCCGCACGCGGCTCCAGGTGCGGCGACTGCTGCCGGCCTCGGCCCCGCTGTATGTCTGGATCGAGGTCCGCCTGCATCTGTCGAACCTCGACCGCGTGCGCGTGTCGTGCGAGGCGTTCGACCATCATCCACCGGAGTGCGCCATCGAGGGGTTGCCGCGCGCGCTTGAGATTCCCGCCGGCGGCTGGGCCGAATTCGGTTACCGGCTGCGCCCGACACGCGAGGGCACCCACCCGCGCTCCCGATCCGCGCGTTGCTACTCCCGCAATGGCGAGGCAGATCAACGTATTGGCTGTGAGCAGGATTACCATGTAACGCTGCAGTTGAACATGCACCTCATCCAGGACCTCGACCGTGACTCGCCCTCGCGTCAGAGACGGGCCGGCGATGCGTGTGAGTTTCCCCGGAATGTGTCTCCCGCCGCCAGCAGGAAATAAGGAGTCGACCAAGCGCACTGGCAGCAGTGGCCGCGGCCGATGCGAAGCCTCGCGTACGCGATTGGCTCAGCCCATTGTGGCACCAGGCTCCAAGGAGCCCGAAGAGCCAAAGCAGGAGTAGAACCCGGCACGAGCCCTGTGAGCGGTATCAACTGTAAATCGCCGCTCGCCAGAATCGGTATAGCGGCGCGTCGGATAACTGCGTCAGCGAATGTCCTACATCGTTGCTTGTCATCCATTGATGACCTCCCCAGCGTTGGGGAGCAGGACTTGGCCCGATATGTAAGTCGAATCCGCGCACGCCAGAAACACGCAGCAGCGCGCTATCTCATCGGGTTGCTCGGTCGTTGCATGGGTGTATCCGCGCCGAAGTCAGCGACTTTTTCCAGAATGTCGACGGGCGTCCAGACCGGCCCCGGCGCAACCGCATTGACGAGGATTCCGCGGTCAACGACTGCCACGGAAAGCAACCGTGCGAATGCCACGATGGCGCCCTTGGTGGCAGAGTAATCGAGAAGATGCGAGCTACCTCGCTAGGCTGTGACCGAAGCAGTGTTGATAACGCGGGCGCCCTTCCTGAGCTAGGGTAGGGCCGCCTTCGTGAGGTACCATCGAGAAGACATTGGACTGAAAGGTCCGCAGCAGCTGCGCCTCGGTGAGGTCTTCCAGGTTTTCTTGCGCGTGTTGTTCGGCTGTTGTTGACCACAATGTCGAGTCTGCCGAAACGCGATACGACTTCTTCCACTGCATCCCGGCGCAAGCCTTCGTCACCAACGCTTTGTAACCCGGCATACTGCGGCGGTCATTCCACCCGGCAACCGCGAGCAGCTTCCAAATCATCGCCTCTTTATGAATGCACATATTGCGCGCCGATAGCCTTCCATTGCTGCTCGAAATGCCGAGCGTCCTGGTCGGAGCGCGATCTCACTCCCATCAGAATGCTGCCGTCGTGGATGCCAGCTTCATACTGGTGGGTGCGCGCTTCGGGGATGCCACCGTCGCTAAACGCTGCAATAAGGCCAAACGCCAGCCCAGCGGCGCCAGCGCCCGCCAGTGCTGCGGCTACGGGCCCAGCGACGACCAAACCCAAGCCGGGAACTGCCAATAAACCGCCCGCCGCGACGAGGGCCGGGATGAGGGTGCCAATTGTTCCCCCGATGGGGCCGCCGAGTTTACCACCCTCTGCTGCTTTGCTGCCCAGTTCAGTATCGATTTGACGATCACCAGAGAAGTAGCGTTTACGGGTGTCATCGGACATGACCACGTTGATGTCCCCTGTCTCATAGCCGCGCTGGGCAACAACTTGGTATGCGCGCTCGACACTCTCGCTGTCTCTGAATAGGCCCGTGACCATCTTTGGATCGCCACTGGATGATCCTGCATTTGTCATCAGACTTCGGAGCATGGCGGTTTCCTCGAAAGAGTACTAGCAGAGCAACGAGACCCAGGGAGCCATCACCTAACGTGCAGCGACAAGTACAGCAGGCAATGCGTCTTAACACTGGGGAGCTGTGCGTCACAGTCCTCAGGTAACCAGGAGCTCTCCGACCGATCTTGCCTGCTCTCTTGCTCCCCCGGGTTTTGACCCGGCTTTGGGCTGGGGCTCGTGCTCGGCGTGAGTTTGGCGCCGCTAGGTTCCCGATCCACTGATTCCTTGCCAGCCTTGCCGCCGGGATCCGGTCCCATGACCACTGCATTCAGCCACGTCGAATCTCCAGGCACAGCGGAAGGCGCTTGGTTTCCTTTCAATTGAGCGTGGTTGTCGGGGGCATCACACCGAACTACCGCGCCCCCGCCCGCTAGTGAGTCACATGAGCCGACTGGCACACTAGGTCTGCTGTCGTAGATCGCTGTCGTCCGGCCGACGTCGCTGATCGGGGCGTTGACAGACTGAGAGGCGACGATGAAGAGACCAACTATGACCGTCGCCATACCCTCGGTAAAGTTCAGCATATTCGCCTCCTGTTCCACGGAAGGTAGTCTGTGCCTCACCGGTGATCCGGCAATATCCGAGCCTAACGACCTTTATCATGAAATCAGAAAGATGTGGAGCGAGGATCTCCAAAGCTTGTAAGATTCGCCATGCTGCTTGTAAACCACACACACGCAGCCCTCCTGCAACGCTTGATTGCCTGTTCCTTCATTGAAATTCTCCTGGGACATCACGAAAACAGGAGCCGGGCAAAGCCCGACTCCTGCTGCCCCTCGACATCAGAGGCGAGGTTGCATCTGTGAGTTGGCCGGGCTACGGCGACAGCGCCACGTTTATTCCCAGTAGGGCCGTGTGCCGTAATAGCGGTCGATCTCACCTTGCCAGCGTACCAGCGTGGATCGGCCATGGATGGCACTGGCCCTGGTCGAAGCCCGGTGCAGTCTCCAGCCGCTCCTTGGGAACATCCAGAATGAAGCACTCTCGATCTGTATCGAGGATCAGCGTGCTCCAAGACACAGCGAATAGTTCATTGCCCACTCCGGGGAAGCCTCCAAAGGACAGCACCGCAGCCTGCGGCAATCCGATCATGAAAGAGCTTCCCAGATTGCGTGTAACCCTTACAGACTTGCGCAGGCATCCGGGGATCGCGATCGCTGCATAGGCGCAGCACCCTCGACGCCAAACATCTGAAAGCCTAGCCGTCCGGCATGCATTCAATTCAGTCGGCAAATTGTGGCACGTCGATTGCGGCCCTCGAGGGCACAAAGAACCCGACCCTTTTAGGGGACTGATGATGCAAACACCCAAACAGAAGACCGCTTCCGCGAACCGGGCAGATTCGGATGGTGTCGACGCCATCGAATTACTCAAGGAAGATCACCGCAATGTGGAGAGCATCTTCAAGGAATTCGAGAAGCTGCACGAAGAGGAGTCCGACGGCGAGAGCAAACGCGTCTTGGTAGAGCGTGCCTGCGCCGTTCTGACGGTCCACACCCCCATCGAGGAGGAGATCTTCTATCCCGCGGTCCGCGATGTGCTACGGGACGAGATTTTAGGTGAAGAAGCGCTAGTCGAGCATTCCACGGCCAAGGACCTGATCGCGAACCTCGAAGGTCTCGAGCCCGGCGAGCCGTTCTATGACGCGACCTTTGCGGTGCTGGCGGAGTATGTGAAGCACCACGTCCAAGAGGAGGAGAAGGAGATGTTCCCCCAGGTGAGGAAAGCGAAGCTGAACCTGACTGAGCTCGGTGCGCAGTTGAAGCAGCGCAAGGATGAGCTGGAGGACGAGGACGGCCCGATTGCAAACGGACCGGTGCCCCACTCCGAGGGGGACGCCAAAGCGTCGAAGCGCACGCGCTCAACTCGCGCCTCGAAGCGGAGCTAGCGTTCCGTTGCGCACTTTGCAGTGCCCACCGGGCGTGATGTCATGGTACTGGCGTCACTGGAGTCGGGGGTTGTGGCGAAGGAGTCGAATTATCTTCTGAGCCGAGTCGGGGTCGTCGATCGGCTGCGGCGCGTTCTCTGGCGGCTCCTTGATCGGGTTGCGCGGCGCCCGCAACGCTGACGGCGCAAGGTTCAGTAAACGTCGACCGACGCGCAACAGGGCCTCTCCACCCAGGACACGTCCTCGTGAACGGAATAGCGTCCCGGCCGCAGCCCAGAACAAGCATGCTAACAGCAAGAATGTACGGCATCCTTCAGAAGGGTGCAGGCTGATTCGCAGTGAACAGGCTAACGCCAGAGCCGCTCGCTGTCGGTCTCCTCGTAGGCCGCCCGCAAGCCGATGGCTGCCCAGTGGACGGCCTCCGGCCGTTCCTCGAAGAGATAGCCACCGCGATCCGTGAGCCAAGACTTCAGCTCCGGTGCCGAGTCGTCCAGAAAGTCCAGGTCCATACCAGTCCCTCCGTCTCTGTGGAAATGCGGCTTTGCCGCCATAGCTTTGAAATGGCAACCGGCATGCCAGATGCGGACACTGTGGATTCAAGCAATTACAGGAGCATTGCTGAATGGGATTGTAAGGAGGGGAACGCGCGATGCAGATGCTTCACATCAGGTGCGCCTTGCCACAGCATGAGCAACGCGGGAAGATGCATCATGGGTATCACGCAGTCGAGTCTCGGGCGAAGCCGCAGGCTTGGTGCACGACGCCGTCGCGCGGGGAAGAAGAGAGGGACATGACACAGAAGAAGGCCCAACCGTCGAGAGGAAAAGCGGACGCGACCAAGCAGAACCTCGAACGTGTGGAGCAGTTAACCGATCTGTTCCATAGCCTGCGGGACCAGGAGCGCAAGCACCTGTCTCGTGAGCTGCACGACACCCTGGTGTCGACGCTCTCCGCCACCAAGCTGGAGTGCGACTGGCTGCTGCGTGCTCAGCCTGCGAGTGACGCGGAGAGCCAGCGGCGATTGTCGCGGGTGAGCGGATCCCTGGCGGAAGCCATCCAGTTCGCACGGGGAGTCATCGATCAGCTATGGCCCGCGGCGGTTCAGCACCTCGGCCTCGTCGGGGCGATCCAGAGCCGCCTCTCCGATCTGAATGCTCGCTGGGGAGTCGAGGTCTGGCCCGATGTGCAGGGCGACATGGAGGCGCTTCCCGAGACGCACGCTATGACGCTGTACCGCGCCGTGCAAGAAACCCTCAGGCTCTCCGCCAAAGAAGCATCGGCGGCGCGCATCCAACTCACGCTTCGGCGCAGCAACAAGGGCGTCGAATTGCGGCTCGAGCTGGCCAACGTTGCGACCCGCCGGAATTCACCCCTGTCCCGGTTAGACGATGCGTTGATGCGGGAACGCGTGCTGCGTCTGAGCGGGGAGTACTTGCTCGCAGACGATGGTCAGGGCAGCCTCCACCTGCGGTTGTTCCTTCCCCTGCCGCCGCGCGGAGCGAGGCTCCCTCGCGCGGCTCCTTGAAGTCCGGAGCGGCAAGATGCAGGCAACTGTCAACGCCCCAGCACGCTCCCGCCGCGTGATGGTCGTAGACGACCATGTGGCTTCAGGCGATCTGCTGCTCGAGATCTTGAGTATGGAGGGGTACGCGGTTCGTGTTGCGCGTCGCGGGCGGGACGCTGTGGCGACCGCTCGCGAGTTTAAGCCCCAGATCGCGCTGCTGGATGTCGGCTTGCCCGACATGGACGGATTTGCATTGGCCCGACTGCTTAAAGCGGATCCTGATCCTGAGCTGCAGCAGATCCGGCTCGTCGCGTTGAGCGGCTACGCGCAGTCGGCCGATACCAAGAGCTCGAAAGAAGAAGGTTTCGACCACTATCTCGTCAAACCGGTGGATGTGGAGCAGCTGCTGTCGTTGCTGGAAAGCCTCTCGTAGAATCTCACGAAGCCACCGGTATTCACAGCCCTCACCGCGCCCGCGAGGAGGCCTTACGCGACTTCCCGGCCTTCCTCAGCGCGATCGCGACCGCCATCTTCTGCGCCTTCTTGGCGCTGGTGGGACGATTGTTCCCGATCTTCCCATCGCCGTGCTTGTACTCATCCATCAACTCTTTGATGTTCTCGGATACAACCTTGTCGCTCTTACCGCGCTTGAGAGGCATGATGTTTCTCCTTCGCTACGCATCTACAGTTCACGTCGTTTGACAGCGCTGCCTGCTGGTTGAGCGGGGGCGGGACATCCTGTGAATTCACAGCCCCGTTCCGTGAGCTCGGGAGCCGCGACACGCGAGGCCGCCTGGCGGTATGCTTCGATGGCAGCCTTGTCACAAGTTGCTCGGGCCGCGACAGGAAGCGAACCGCACTGCTGTGTTTGCATCAGGAAAGCCGTACCGGCAGCGACGAAGCGCTGCACCCGATACGACTCCGGTGTATTCTGGTGCGCGGCGTCGGCATCAGCCACCGCGCGCCATTGGTCCGCCAGGGCTCTTCCCATGCAGCGTTCCCAGTCGGCCCCGACCAACGGCATGCAAAGGTTGCGCGCAGCATAGGACGCTTGCTCTGCGTGCTCGATCGAAACCAGGTAGCGCGTATGCGCGTCCGCCCGGCCGCTGACAAATCCGGCGGCCAGGCCGCAGACGGCAACGGTCACAAGACCGGTGGCAACAACGGGGACGTTGAACATGGGCCTCTCCTGGGAGCGCGAGGCAGCCTTTCTCGCCGCCCCCCACGCGCCACTTCAGAATTTGTAGCTCAGACCGACCGCCCAGATCTGAATGTCGTTCTCACCAGTGACGCCATTCCCGATCTGGACGTCGGATTGGCCAGCCCCCGCGCCAATGCAGAGGCCGGACGCCTCGTCGGCCGCAGCCCGGGCGGCGCCGGGTGCCAAAATGATAACGACGCCGAGAGCAGCAGCCGTTAAGACGCTGAAGAGTAGATCCGAGTCATTCATGAGTGGTCTCCGCCAAATCGGTTGTGGTGGAGATGAAGTCGAACGTCATGGTTTGACTTTGCAATCCGCATGCCCAGAGCCCCGACATCGCCGGAAGCGGCGCCCGACGTGGAGTTCCGAGATACAGGCACCTATCGCTCGGAGCTGGCCCAGGGGAAAAAGTTTTCAAGGCGATGCAGTTCTTACACATCGACCCCACCATTTGGTGAAGAACAAAAACGCTGGTAGACGCGCCACGACCAATCGGACGATCGTCGCAAAAGCCGCGCGCCTGCGCGGGTTGCGCAATGGGGGCCGAGGTCGGCGGAGAAGGTCGGGGGCGCGGTTGCGGCTGGACAGCGAGAGCTACCCGACGACGTGCGTCAGTTATTCCAGGTCGCGATCATCATCAGCACCACAAGCGCCATCACCGTCGTTGCGAGCCATCCCAAGGCGCGCAGGCGGCGTGTAACGACGAACGGTCCCATCACCTCCGGCTTGACCGCAAGCAGCATCATCACGGCCATGATCGGGACGGCGATCACACCGTTGATGACAGCGCTCCAGAACAGCGCCTTGATGGGATCCAAGGAAGTGAAATTGAGCGCGACCCCCATTAGGGTGGCGACGCTCAGGATGGCGTAGAAGCCTTTTGCTTTCGTGAGCGGACGCCCAAGGCCAATCCGCCATTTGAACGCTTCCGCGACGGCGTACGCTGCGGATCCGGCCAGAATCGGCACCGCTAGCAAGCCGGTGCCGATGATGCCCGCGGCGAACAAGGCGAACGCGAAGTCACCCGCCAGCGGTCGCAGCGCCGCAGCCGCTTGAGCCGAGGTCTGAATGTCGGTTACGCCATGCATGCGTAAAGTGACGACCGCCGTGAGCATGATGAAGAAGGCGACCAGGTTCGAGACACCCATGCCGATGTACGTATCGAGCTGAATGCGCTCCAATTGCACACGCGCTTGCTCCGGTGCATCTATCAAGGGTTGCTCGCCCTTTGCGGCTCGCTGCTCCTCTACTTCTTGAGAGGCCTGCCAGAAGAAGAGGTAAGGGCTGATGGTCGTGCCGAACACGGCGACTACCCCCACCACGTACGTCGCTTCGAAGGAGATCGACGGAATGAGCGTCCGGTGCACGACTTCGCCCCAGGGCACCTTGACGACGAAGACGGTTACCACGTAAGCCAGGAGCACCATGGTCAGCGCCTTCAATATTGGCGAGTAGCGCGGAAAAGGCACGAACACCTGCAGCACTACAGATACCACTCCAAAAGCGACTGCATACCAGTGAGCCGGCCCAGCGATGAGAAGCTTCAACGCAGCGCCCATGGCACCTATATCTGCCGCGATGTTGATCGTGTTGGCGATGAGCAGCAGGGTGACGATTGCATAGAGCAGCCACGGCGGGTAATGCTTCCGGATGTTGGCGGCGAGGCCCTGACCGGTGACACGGCCGATGCGGGCACTCACCACTTGAATGCCGATCATGAGAGGGAAGGTGAAGAACGCCGTCCAGAGGATCCCATACCCGAGCCGAGCGCCGACTTGCGAGTAGGTGGCGATGCCGCTCGGGTCGTCATCCGCAGCGCCCGTGATGAGACCCGGTCCCAGCCTTCTCCACAACGACGGCGGCCTTTTGGGGGCAGTTCTCTGCTTCCTCATAGCGCTTCGTTGCGCTCCAGGCGCAGGGCACCCGTAGTGTCAGGGTTTGGCTTTCGCCACCGGCTTTGCCGCCGTGGGATTCAGCTCTTCGTCTACTGCCTTTCCCGCCTTGGCCAAGAGTGCGGCGCAGTCGCTGTCCGAGGCTCCCCCGGGATCTACCAATGCCAACAGCGCGGCCGGTGGCGTGAGCAGAGCGCCTAGTCCGGCGGCTGCTGCAACCCGCGCTACGACGGGTCCGGCTTCAGGAGCGACCTTGGGGTGTTTGAACGTTCCCTCGATGCGAATGGGGCCGCGCAGCGCCACGAGGCTAGGGCGTTTGGAATCGGCCTTGAGACGCAGGTTGTAGCCCTCATCCCGTAAATCGATTTCCCCCGCTCCGGTAATTTTCGCTTCAGAGGAGTCCACGATGAACAGCTGAGGCACCAGTGCTCCGTCGTGCATTCTCCCGCTAACGACCGCGCAGTACACCGGCGCATTTTGATCCCCGCGCAGCAGACGTGACACCTTGGGGACCCGATATCTCAGGCCGTTAAACCGCTAGTCGCGAGGGTACGTCACGCCTTAGAGCTTGGGAGCGCGCGAGGTTCTCCGCCGCGAATGTCCAGTTCAGCAGCTGATCCACGACGGCAGTCACATGCTGCTCGCGTCGGTTCTGGTAATCGAGATAGTAGGCGTGCTCCCAGACATCCAGCGTGAGTAAGGGCGT
Organism: Gammaproteobacteria bacterium; assembly: GCA_041488255.1. Taxonomy (GTDB): domain Bacteria; phylum Pseudomonadota; class Gammaproteobacteria; order Burkholderiales; family SHXO01; genus SHXO01. Next base: position 32,837 of record JBGPOV010000031.1, read on the forward strand.
GTACCCGGCGGTGAAGGGGACCTCGGCATTGCTCGTCGTCATCACCTTGAGACGGCTCCCATCGCGCACGAGCCAGGCCCAGCCGCTGCCGAACTGAGCGGTCGCACTCTTGACCAGCTCGGTCTTAAGCGCTTGAATGCTACCGAAGCTCTCGTCGATGAGGGGGGCGAGCTCCCCGCTGTGTTTCCTCTCTGCGGCCTCGCTACCCAGCGGGGTGAGGCTCTGCCAATAGAAGTCGTGGTTCCAGGCCTGCGCGGCATTGTTGAATATATCCGTCTGTTCGCGACTGCCCTGCGTGCGACGGATCAGATCCACAAGCGACATGTCTTGAATGCGATGTTGCATCACCAGCGCGTTCAGTTTGTCGACATAGCCCTTATGGTGTTTGCCGTGATGGAAGCGCAGCGTGCGCGCCGAAATGATTGGCGCGAGCGCCGTGTCCGCAAACGGCAATGGGGAGACGGTGAACGGCCCGCTGGTTTCGGGCGCGGCAGGAATATCTAGTTTCATCTGAATTGCCTTTTGGATTGAACGCGTACATGGCCCGGTGCGCTGGTGGAATTCGCAGGAAAGCTCAGGATGGGATGACGCCGCATGCTATTCGAGCGCCGCCGCCGCCGAGCTCCTTCGGGCTGTCGGAATAGCTGTCCCCCCCTGCATGGATGATCAGTGCATGTCCCAACAAGTCGGAGATTTTCAGCCTGGGCGCGACGACCGGTGAAGCGGCGTTTCCGGTGCCATCTACGCTGAGCGCCGGAAGATCGCCAAGATGGCCGTTCCCCCCCGGACCCTCATGGCGGCGGGTTTTCTCAGGATCGAGATGGCCGCCGGCGGCCTGCGCCGGCATGACTTTCCCCGTTTTCGGGTCCATCGCCGGATCACAGCTGGCTTTCTCGTGCACGTGAAAGCCGTGGCTTCCCGGGGGGAGTCCCTCCAGCCTGGGGGTGAACGTCACACCATCGGGCGCGCCCGTTATCGTGATCGTGCCGATCGATTTGGTGCCACCGTCCGCGTCCACTAGTTGCATGGGAACCGTAAGCGTCTGGGCCTGGACTTGGACGGGGACACTCGCTGCCAACAGCCCCGCGAGCGTCAGTGCATGTCTTGCGATCCGCATGATTGATCTCCTGTTCGGTCACGCGCCGGGGGGATCAGGATCAGCGGCCATGTCCGGGTTGCGAAACCCGACAAGGGCCTCTCCTTGGTATGTATTAACCTAACAGAACGATCTTCGCGCTCCTATCAGACGATCACGCAGCATCGTGTAGGTCGATTCTGACAGCGGGCTCGATCCGGACCAGCCAGCGCCAATCCCCCCTACGGAAAAACGCGCCGTACCGGCGGCGCGATTTGCCAAATCTTGCATCGAGCTCTGCAAGTTTTGCACACCCATCGGTCGGGTAACCGCGGTAACCACTTGAACGCACTCGTCATACGAACTGGCATGCCGTTTGCCGCTTGAGAATCGAGACGGCTGGGCCCCGTCCAGCTATCCGGTGGAGGAGCAGACCGAAATGGACTGGGATCAGGTCGCAAGAGATTGGCAGCAACTCAAGGGCAAGGCCAAGCTGCAGTGGCGCCGGCTGACCGACGACGAGCTCGACACGATAGCCGGCAGCCGGGACAAGCTGCTCGCCAAGATCCAAGAGGTCTACGTCATCACAGAAGAGGAGGCCGAAGAGCAAATCGTCTCCTGGGAGCGCTGGGTGCGCGATAAATAATCCGGCGCCCGTTCATCCGCTTGTCCCGCGCGGGGCTTGGGCATGCTTGGAGCGCGGCTGCCTCGTCTATACACTAGCGTCAGCCCATCTTCTTCCCGTCTGACGCCGGATGATCCCCTCCCCTCTTCTGGTCCGCCTGGCACTTCTCTGGCTGGTCGCAGCAGTCGCCGCTTCCATCTGGAACGAGCTGGGTGGGGCATGGATGATCGTCAGCGCGATGCTCGGCCTGCTGGCGCTGGGTGA
>JBGPOV010000032.1:0-34589 GCA_041488255.1 Gammaproteobacteria bacterium
ACCGGCTCCTTGAAAGGCGTGGGTGGGAGCTGCCACGTCCCAGTGCCAGGTGGCTTCACTTTGTCGTCCACGTGCACGTCGAGCACACACGGTTTGCCGAGCGCGAGCGCGTGGCGCAGTGCGTCTCCAAGCTGATCGGAGTGCTTGACGGTGATGCCCTCGACGCCGAAGCTGCGCGCCATCGCGGCGAAGTCCGGGTTATAGGGCTCCTGCTTGGGCCCGGCGTAGAAACCGGTTCCGATCTCGCGGCCGTCGAACATTCCGTACTGGATGTCGCGAATTGCGGCCCACGCGAAGTTGTTCCATACCAGCCACACCGCGGGAATATCGTACTCGACGGCGGTCGCCAGCACGTGCGGTGTCATGACGAAGCCGCCGTCGCCGATTACCGCGAGACAGGACCGGTCCGGCGCGGCGAGCTTGGCGCCGAGAATGCCGCTCACGCCGAACCCCATCGCCGAGAAACCCCAGGAGTTGAGCATCGCCTGCGGGCGGCGTGCCTCCCAGAATTGCATGAACCAGTTGTGGTGCACGCCGCTATCGAGCGAGATGATCCCGTCGTCGGGAAGGGCGCGCCGTACCTCTTTCACTACGCGCTCAGGACGCAGGGGCGTGCCGCTCAAGTCGAAGTTCGGGCTTGTGTAAGCCTGCCATTCGCGCCGCCACCCGTCGATCAATTCCTGCCACGGCCCGAAGCGCTTCCCGGAAACGCCCCGCTTCGCCGCTTCTTGCGCGAGTTGTGCGAGGAACACCTTCGCATCGGCGAGGATGCCGAGCGTGACTGGATAGTTGCGCCCGATCTCGCTCGGGTCGATGTCCACATGCACCAGCTTCGTCGGCGGGATGTTCCAGGAATAGCCTGGTATCCAGGACGAGGAGGAGCGATCGTCGAACCGAGCCCCCACCGCGATCAGCAGGTCACAGTTGCGCCCGACTTGGTTAGCAGGATAAGTCCCATTACGTCCGATGAACCCGACCGCGAGGCGGTGCGGCATGGGTACCGCGCCCATGCCGTTGGGCGAGGTGATCACAGGGATATCCAGCAGCTCCGCGACTCTCGTCAGCTCCGGCCCGGCTTCGGCAAGCGTCACTCCGTGGCTGACGAAGAAGGCGGGGCGCTCCGCCACAAGAATCATGTCGACGATGCGCTTCACGTCCTCGGGCGACGCGCCGGGGCGCACAAAGCCCGCGGCTCGATCCGAGCGCAAGATCTGAACGTCGTCTTCTTCCTGGAAGAGGTTGAACGGCACATCCAGGTTCACAGGGCCCGGACGCCCGCTGAGCATCAGGTTGTAACTCTGCCGCAGCGCTAGCGGCAGCATGTCCACTCGCGTCGGCTGGAACGTGCGCTTGACATACGGGCGAAGGGCGACCGGAAACTCGGCCGCCTGGTTGCGGTGGCTTTCTTGAAAAGGTCCGCGGTTGAACTGGGAAGTCGGGACGTTCGCGGTGATCGCGTAAAATGCCGAGGAATCCGCCGAAGCGCAAGCAGTCGCCATCACGATGTTGCAGGAGCCCGGGCCACAAGACGTGAGCGTTGCGACGGGCTTGTGTGCGATGCGAAAGTAGGCGTCCGCCATGTGCCCCGCGGTCTGCTCGTGACGCGGGGAAACGAGCTTGATCTTGTCCTGACGCTCGAACAGAGCGTCTAGAAGCCCCACGTTGCCGTGGCCGCAGATGCCGAGGACGTACGGCACCTGCTCCTGGATCAGAAAATCGGAGATCAGATCCCCGCCTTTCATGCGCGGCATGACATGTTCCTCCTCAAGCCCAATCGACGGTTGCGGAAACTATATCAGACAAGGCGCGGAACGATCCGGCGCCCTGCCTCAAGCCGACGGCGCTGCCCAGCCCCACTCCGCCAGCCGCCGGTGGCTCGCGACGATGTGCTGGACCGGAGGGTCGGCTACGATCTCCAGCATCGACGTTCCGGCGTAGCCGATTTCCCGGAGCGCCGCACCGAACCCCGCGAAGTCGCAGCTCCCCTGACCGACGGGATCGTGGCGCCAGGCTTCACGGCCGGTGTCCGAGAGATGAACGATGCCGAGCCGCGAGCGCACTCGCCCTAGGCCCGCGACCACGTCCTCGCCGATGAAGTGAGCGTTGGCGATGTCGTAGCAGATCCCCACCACCGGACTGTCGATGCTGTCGGCGAAGGCGATGAGCTGGTCCGCACGCGGATAGACGCCCATCGGGATGTTCTCTAGCCACAGGCAAACGCCGGACGCCTTCGCAGCACGCAGTACACGCGCGAATGCTTCACTGAACCAGCTCTCCAGGTCGCGCCGTGCAGGCGCAATCAGCGGGTTCACGCGACCCGTCACCGTGACCACACCGGCGGCGCCGATCGTCTCCGCGATGCCGATGAGGCGCTCGAAAAGCTGCACGGTGTAGTCGCGCATCTCCGGAGAGGCGCTGGCGAGGTTCTGGTCCAGGCTCGGTACGTTGATCGTCTCGACCGTCAGTCCCGCATCGCGCAGGAAACGGCGGAACGCAACCACCTCGCCCCGCTCCATCATGGGATTCAAGTGCGGAGGCTGGGCCATGACCTCGAAGCGCCGGTAGCCTCGACGCGCCAGCGCTTCCAGCGCTTCGCTCGCCGGCGTCCGCCACATGAAGGACATCGTATTCACGCCGATCCGCAGCGGCGCAGGTTGCTCGCGTACCATCGCCTCCCCTCCCTAAGCGTGCTCCTTCTTTCGCGGGAAGGGTTCTGCCGACGAGAACCCTTGCACGGCACGCTTGAACTCATTGAATGCTGTTATAGCCTCCTCATGTGGTCGCGCGAGCGAGTCTGCGCGCTGGCGCAGAGCGTCTGCGCTGGACGGCTGTGCTTGGAGCAACTCCCCGAGCGCATGCAGCGCGTCATAGCACACTCCCGCTTCAGTGAGTCTCGCAGGTTGCTCGTCGCTCATGCTAGTTATCAGAATTGCAGTGTCAATTTTTTTAACACTCCACCGGACTGGCGCCTCTAAATTCACGTTAAATCAGCGTGGTACATACGGGGCATAAGTATTGCGTCGCGTCTTCCCTGCCAGGTGCTCTGGTATGCGCTCGGCATCGCAGGAGCAGAATCAAGGGACGGCGCAGCCGACCCTACGTTCTGCGGGCTTGGGGACATCTCAACTGTGCGTTTCTTGTGAGACGTAATGGTCCCTGCAGATGGATCTTCCGATCGTTGAGGGTCCCATCGTCGGAAATCTTTACGCATCCTGACGGGGAGGTTGACCACCCGGCCTATCAGTAGCTGATGCGCGGTCAATCCGGGGAAACGCACCATACATGCTCGCCGGCGTCGGGTTCGGCCGGTCGACCGAAAACGCTGGCCTAGCGGTGGAGGAGGAGAAAGGAAATGACGATCAGACTATTGGCTCCGGCATTCGTGGCGCTGCTTGTTTCCGGCATTTCGGCACCAGCCCTCGCGGGGCCGACCTTGGATTTCCTAACTTTCAGCGTTCCCCTAAGCGAGGGCGAGGACGTGATGAAATCTTTTCCGACAGGATCAGGACTGCAGGATCCGCTGAACCCGGCCAGGACCAACGTCAATGTCGCAGGCCCCTTAACCGACTCGTTCGGACGCGTGTTCACGATATGTGGAGCTAGTACCGGCACAGGATGCGCGTCCAGCGTCACCCCAACCGTTTTCGGGGTGAGTTCGACGTTGGCCACGTTCGGCTTCACCAACGCCCTGATCACCTACACCAGCAAGGGCAACGCGCCCACGGCCCCCGTCGATCTGTTGGTCGACTACGGCTTCCTCTTCTCTTTGCCAAGCGACTCCCAAACCTACGGAATCCAGATTGGGGGAACATACAATCGGCCTCCGCCTGGGACCAATCCCGCGACAGGAGACAGCATCTTAGTTCAAGGCTTCGTCGGGTTCTTTAACAGCGACGGGGTGTTTCAAGGAGACACCCAGATCAGTGTCGACAAGAAGTTCACGGTATCGACTATCAATAAATTCGGTCCAACGACTCCACCAAAGGGGACGGAGCCCATTTCCTGTAGCTTGACGTTCCCCGGCGCACTATGTTCTCCCGGCTCCGCCTACCTCTTGGAAACGTTCGGCACGATCCATTTCGACCAGGTGGGGGATACCCTGAAGATCCCGAACAGTTGGGACGTAGCGGCCGGGCCGGCTGACTTGGTGGACGCCTTCCTGGATGCCGCAGCGGCGGCGGACGCGGCCGCCCTTCCGGAACCCAACAGCCTCCTCCTCGTTCTCGGTTCCGGGCTCGCCGGGCTTGGTCTGTTTCGGCTGAGGCATGCCCGCGGGCGAGCGGGCCAGGATCGACGCGACTAGGCCACCGCGCTTCGGCCCGGAGAAGATCTCGACCGAAGCGCCTTCGACCGCGCCGATCGTAGCTTGACAAGCGCTCGGGCGCCGTCTAGGTTTCACTCATCGACCCATCGGCCCTCTCTCTGGCGAGATGCCGCAGTCCTGTCTCGGGTTGCGGCCTCGCTCGGAGGCTCCTCGAGGCGAGACGAATGAGATGGAACCCGGCCCATCGCGTGGTGAGTGCCATCGCTCTCATCGGCGCGATCCTCCACGCCAGCCCGAGCCCGGCCCAAGTCCAGACCTCCATCACCTCCAGCGGGCTGGGCACCACAGTCGCCCCCCCTCCCGCCAGCGGGACGACGTACGCCATCACAGGGGGCACACGGCCGGGAAATGGACCCAATCTGTTCCACAGCTTCGGCAGCTTCAATGTGGGAGAGGGTGATACCGCAAGCTTTCGAAACACTACCCCTGGCCTATCAACGAGCAACATCCTGAGCCGGGTCAGCGGTGGAGAACCCTCGAATATCTTTGGGACGATCGACACCCTCAGCTATCCCGGAGCGAATCTGTATCTGCTCAACCCGGCTGGAGTGATCTTCGGTCGCAACGCCCGGCTGGAAGTCGGAGGGTCGTTTCACGCGAGCGCGGCGGACTATCTGCGGTTTGCAGACCGGGCGAAGTTTTACGCCAACCTGTCACAGAACAGCGTGCTGACCATTGCCCGGCCAGAAGCCTTTGGGTTTCTGGGAGTGACGCCGCCGGCACGGCTCACCGTCCAAGGAAGTTCCCTGCAAGTCCCCAACGGCCAAACGCTATCCTTGGTGGGGGGAGAGGTCGCGATCACGGGCGCTAAGCTCGCCGCGCCGGGCGGCCGCGTTCAGATCGCCAGCCTGTCATCGGGTGAAGTAACACTCGACGGGGGTGTGACGCCGTCCTCGCGCCTGGGCCCGATCAAGATCACCGGCGGCTCGGTCATCGGGGCCACCGGTCTTAGCAGCGGCCTCGGCAGCGGGACCGTCATCATCCGGGGGGGGCAGTTGCTGGTGGACGCCTCCACCATCCTGGCGGACCACACGCCGGGGGACGTGGCAGGCCCGCGTCTGATCGACATTCAGGTCACAGGTGATGTCGTCCTCACCAACGGCGCGAAGATCTCGTCGACAACGTCCGTCGCGGAGCGCGGCGGCGACGTCACGATCACCGCCGATCGGTTGCAGCTGAACAATCAGTCGCGCCTCGAGACCAACGCGCTCGCCGAAGGCGACGGGGGAGATGTCACAACCACCGTCGGCCGCCTGGACGTCGCCGGCGGCTCGATCATCGGGAGCACGACGAAGTCGACCGGACACGGCGGGAGCATCACGATCAAGGCGGATGCGATCACCATCTCGGGCTTTGGAAGCACGATCCTCAGCGATGCAGAGGCCGACGGCAATGGCGGCAAGGTGTCGATCGGCCCCCGGTCATCGACGCTCGACCTGGTCCTGGAAGACGCTGGGGCCATCAAAAGCACAACAGGGTTGGGGGCCGGCAGCGGCGGCGACATCGAAATCAATGCCACGAACGTGAGCCTGCTCGGCGGCGCCATGATCAGCAGCCTGACTTCCAGCACGGCTCCCAGCCCGGCTCCGGGCGGGAACATCACGATCAAGGCGGATGCGATCACCATCTCGGGCTTTGGAAGCACGATCCTCAGCGATGCAGAGGCCGACGGCAATGGCGGCAAGGTGTCGATCGGCCCGCGGTCGTCGACGTCGACTCTCGACCTGGTCCTGGACGACACCGGGATCATCTCTAGCGCTACAGGGTTCTTTAGCGGTGGTGGGAACGGGGCCGGCATCGGCGGCGCCATCGAAATCAATGCCACCAACGTGAGCCTGCTCGGCGGCGCCGCTGTCACCAGTCAGACTTTCACCCCGGCTCGGGGCGGGGACATCACGATCAAGGCGGATGCGATTAAGATCTCGGGCCGCGATAGCGCGGGCAACCCGAGCCAGATCCTCAGCGATGCAGAGGCCGACGGCAATGGCGGCAAGGTGTCGATCAGCCCGCGGTCGTCGACGTCGACGCTCGACTTGGTCCTGCGCGACGTTGGGACCATCCAAAGCACAACAGATTTCGGGGTCGGCATCGGCGGCGCTATCGAAATCAATGCCACCAACGTAAGCCTGCTCGGCGGCGCCACGATCGGCAGCCTGACTTCCAGCCCGGCTGCCAGCGGCAGCATTACGCTCAAGGCAAACACGGTCACCATCTCGGGTAATGACAGCTTGAACCCTGAGTCCCCCAGCGGCATCGTCAGCACCACCTTCGGCACCTTTAATCTGACCGGCCCTCCGGGAAAGATCAGCGTGACCGCGACGACCTTCACCCTCACGCAGGGCGGGGTGATCCAGAGCGGCGGCCAGTTCGACTCTGTAGCCGGAGACATCGAGGTCACGGCCACGAACTCGCTGGTCATCTCTAACCGCGGCAGCATCTCGAGCCAAGCGTTCGCCGGGCCCGGCGGCCAGGTCTTGTTGGGTGCCTCGACCGCCACCGCCATCATGGACGGGGGGTTCGTCAACACGAGCACGATCGGGGCGGGCCGCGCAGGGAACATCCTGATCGACGTGGGTACGTTGACGATGAGCAACGGGGCGCGGGTCGCGAGCAGTAGCGAAGAGAACTCACCCGCGCCGGGCGGGAGCGTGATGGTCATAGCAAGGGACTCGGTCGCCATCTCCGGGACGAGCACCGGGTTGTTCAGTACGACGGCGTCGCCGGATAAGGGGGGGTCGGCCGGCACGGTCGTCGTGACGGCGCCGACGTTGACGATCGCGGACCGCGGGAAGATCTCCGTCGAGAGCACGGGCGTGGCTCCCGCGGGCGACATCTCGCTGACGCTGGGCACTCTGACCCTTTCCGGCGGAGCGGGTCTGTTCTCGAACGCGACGTCCAGTGGGCCCGGCGGCAACATCAACGTGCAGGCGGGACAGATACAGCTCAGCGGTGGGGCGACGATCTCGGCCAAGAGCTCCGGACCCGCCGTCGCCGGGAACGTCACGATCGCGGCCACCACTTTCCAGACTCAGGACAGCTTCGTCACGACGGCAGCCACGCAGGCCGATGGGGGCGACATCGACATCCTGGTCGGCTCGCTGGTGTATCTCACAGGAAGCGAGATCACCACGTCGGTGGGCAAGGGCGCGGGCAAGGGCGGCAACATCACGATCGATCCGCAGTTCGTCGTCCTGAACGACAGTCAGATCCGCGCCGATGCCTTCGGCGGGCCCGGGGGCAACATCACGATCGTGACGGACGTGTTCCTCTCGAGCGGGAGCATCGTCAGTGCGTCGTCGGCTCTGAGCGCGCCGGGCACGATCAACATCGCTGCGCGCATCACCAATCTCAGCGACTCGCTGGTACAGCTGCCCGACAACGTCCTGCAAGCGGCGACCCTGCTGCGGGCGGCGTGCACTGCGCGGGTCGCCGAGGGCAAGGCAAGCAGTCTGGTGGTCGCCGGGCGCGAAGGTGTGCCGCCCGAGCCCGAGGGACTGCTCTGGAGCCCGCTCGGCGCTACGCTCACTGACTTCGGCGTCACCGCCGGCGAGGTGCACCAGAGAGAACTGTTGCCGCGATTTTCGGGAGTGTGGCTCGATTCGAACTGCGCGAGGTGATGCCGAGAGAACCCGATGGGCGAGCTCGACGCCGTACCCCGGCCGTTGCACGCGCGCTCGCCGCCTGTGTTTCACTTCTTAGCCTCCCTGGCACCGTTGGGGCGCAGACCCCGGTGCCACCGCCGCGACCGCTGATCGGCGATCCGACGGGTCGCTCCAGTGAGCCCCCTCCGCTCTTCGAGGAGCTGCCTCGTCCCATCCCCGCCCCGGGCCAGCTTCTCCCGCCCGTGCCCCCGCCCCGGCCGCGCGAGCTCGACCTGCTTCCGCGAATCGGGGTGTTCGTGCGTGAGATCCGGGTCCTAGGCAGCACAGTCTTCACTCCAGAGCAGCTCGCCGCAGTCACCGCCCCATACACCAACAGAGAGGTGACGGCGGAGGACCTCGAGGCACTGCGCGTGGCGTTGACGCGCCTCTACATCGATCGAGGTTACGTCAACTCGGGAGCCGTCCTGCCTGACCAGACTGTGGCTGGCGGCGTCATCACGTATCAGGTCGTCGAGGGCAAGCTGAGCAGCATCGAGCTCGAGGGCAACCGGTGGCTGCGTGCCAGCTACTACCGAGAACGTTTGTCGCTGGCCGCCGGTCCGCCGCTCGACGTCGGCACCCTTCAAGAGCGACTTCAACTTCTACTGGAGAATCCCCGCGTCGAGCGGCTCAACGCCGAGCTCAAGCCCAGTGCCAGCCCGGCCGAGGCGGTACTGGACGTCCGGGTCGAGGAGCGATTTCCGCTCAAGCTGTGGCTCGACTTCGATAACTACCAGGCCCCATCGGTCGGCGCCGAGCGCGGAGTTGTCACGCTTGCGCACGAGAGCCTCACGGGGCATGGCGACGTTTTGGCCCTGAGCTACGGCAGGTCGGAGGGGCTGAATCCGCTCCTCGACTTGAGTTACGCCATCCCGTTCACGGCGCACGACACCACGTTCGCTATGCAATACCGGCGCAACGATTACACGGTGATCGAGGAGCCGTTCGTGCCGCTGAACATCCAGAGCGACTCCGAGACCTATACGCTGGCGCTGCGGCAGCCCGTCTACCGGACGCCGAGCACGGCCGTCACGCTGGAGCTGATCGGTGACCGTTCGTCTCTCGACACCTCGGTGCTGGGCATACCCTTCAGCCTGGAACCCGGTGCCGTCGACGGCCAATCCGTCGTGACGGCCCTGCGGTTCGCCCAGGAGTACGTCTACCGCACGCGCAGTCAGGTGATCGCGGCCTGGTCGCGGTTCTCCTTTGGGCTCGACGCGCTTGGCTCGACGATCAACAGCAATGGCCTACCGGACAGTCAGTTCGTCGCGTGGCTGGGGCAGTTCCAGTGGGTCAATCAGTTCGAGGGGGTGAAAGGACTCGGAATTCCCGATACCCAGCTCATCTTTCGGGCCGGTGCGCAGGTTGCCAACAAACCGCTGCTCACGCTCGAGCAGATCGCAATCGGCGGGCGGTATACCGTGCGGGGGTATCCGCAGAACACCCTGGTGCGGGACAACGCCGCCCTTGCCTCGATCGAAGCGCGCATCCCGATCGTCCGCAACGCTCGTTGGGCCAGCTATCTCGAGCTGGCGCCGTTTTTCGACTACGGGTACGGGTGGAACACTGACCGGCCGACCCTAGGTCCACCTGACCTCGCGGGCGTCGGGATAGGACTGCGATGGGGACTCACCATACCCTCACGCGTGCCGCTAAGATCTGAGTTCGAGCTCTATTGGGGCTATCCCCTCCGAAACATCCCGACGACGGCCAGCGCCATTCAGGGTAACGGGATTTATTTCCAGCTCCTGCTTGGAATCTTCTAGCCTTGTGGTGTTCTACTCGGCAATCTCCGGGAGCCCGACCTGCCTGAGTAGTGCCGCCCGATAACGTTGCGAGGCGGCGTCACCTGGCGAGCTCTCGATCAGGTCCGAGACCGCCTCGAGTGCGTCGTACCAGATCCCGGCCTCCGCGTACCGGGACGCGAGGTCTTCGTTGCCGGCTCCTGCGCCCTTCGGTCCCAGCTCGCCAGTGGGCTCGACCCGCTCGATGCTGCCGCTCGCCAGGATGTCGCGCGAGCGCCGGGCGGTGTCCGGTATTACCGCCACCGACCACTGATAGGCCACTCCAGGGGCCAGCCGCACGCCGTAGTCGGCCAGCCGCACGCGGTGCACTCCACGCTTGACGGGCGCGGCGATGCGGGTCTCCAGGAGAGGCTCGGTCGCGTTCGGGTCGACGATAGCGAGCTCGACGGGAAGCGAAGTGTCGCTTGAGATGAACCAGAACAGGGACGGTTGCTCCTTCAGGGTGAGCCCGGTGTGATCCGGCACCAGAACCGACAGAATGAACGTGCTGCCCGGCGTTCCACGCGTCCCGCCGCCCACGCGCCCGCCCGGCGCTCCCCGAAGCGGGGGCTTGTAAGCCGGCGGTTTCGCCGCGGACTCGCGCCGCTGAGGCTGCGAGGTCGTCGGCTCCGCCGCCAGGACGCCGCCGGCGGACGGCCCAAGTAAGATCAGTCCTGCGAGGCTCGCCACTGCCGCGCGCTTCGAAGCTTTCATCGCGGTCTTCTCCTTCGCCTGGCCGGCCCGCTTACCTGCGCAGCGCCGCGTCGACAGGGGAGGCCCGATCGACTCCCGGCTCGCCATCAGCGCGTGATACCTCGGTCATGGCTCCTGACTCCTGCTTGCTAGCGATCACCTGGACGCTGATGCGATGCTCCTTGGTCAGGGCTGGCTCCTGGCTGCTACCGATCACCCGGTGGATGCTGATGCGATTCTCCTTGCCCTTCAGACTGACCTCGCCGACGCGCTCGGTCTCGAACCGCCCGTCGAGCAGGACGAGCGTCGGCTCGCCGATCAGGATACGAGCAGGTCGGGTGTCGGCGTCAGGCGCGAACAGCTCCTTGTCGTAGCTCTCGAGGCGAGACGCAGTGTTCACAGTATCTCCCACCACCACATACTCCGAGCGATCCGCGGTGCCCAGCGTGCCGGAAACCACGGCGCCGGTAAATATGCCAATCCGCATACCCGCAGTTGGCCGGCCCTGCAACCGCCAGCGCCGGTTCAGCTCGCGCAAAGCGGTCTCCATTGCGAGCGCGCAGTACACGGCGTTACGGGCGTCCTGGTCGATCTCGGCCTGCGTCTGCCGGGGAACGGGGATGCCGAACATGGCGACGATGGCGTCCCCGGCGTACTGACGGATGACGCCACCGTAGTGGCTCACCTCGTGCGTCATCGCGTCCATGTACTCGTTCAGCCACTCCAGCAGCGCTTCCGGGGTGTGCTTCTCGGATACCGTTGTGAATCCCGTGAGGTCAGTGAAGAGTACCGTTACGACCAGTCGCTCAGGACGGGGGCGACCGCCGTCGAGGAACTGGTCCCGCTGGCGCCAGATGGCCTCAGCCACCTCCCGCGAAACATGGCGCGAGAAGAGCTGCATCAAGAGCGTGCGCTGGGCCATCTCGCGGTAGGACATGTAGGCGGTCACCACGCCCGCCGCCGACAGCCAGCCGAGCGCCGGCGGTACGAGCGGGATCCACCGGCCTGCCAGGAAGGCGAGGAGGTCGAACGCGACCAGGCCGACGAGGCCCCCGCCTGCGGCAAACAGCAGTCGCCACGGCGAGCGCACCCCCAGCCCCACCAGCGCGCCCGCAACGCTCCATAGGAGCACCCAGAGCCATTCCTGCCACTCCGGCAGCGCGGCCATCGGCGCGTCGCCGTCGAGCCCCATCCTCAGCAATTGGCTCGCGATCTGGGCATGAATGATCACGCCCGGCATCGACTGCCCCACTTTGTAGCCCTTGCTGAGGGGCGTGTAGAAATCGTCCTTGACGCTCTCGGCGGCGACGCCGATCAGCACGATGCGGTCGCGAAACAACCCAGGGTCGAAGGATCCGGCGAGGAGGCTGGCGAGCTCGACGGAGCTGAACGGTCGCCTAGCGTCCTTGAAGTCCAACAGGAACTGGTAGCCGCGTGCGTCCGCGCCCACGTAGCCTCCCTCGTGGGCGTCGAGGGGGTGGATCGTCACCCGGCCGAGCCGCAGCAGAGAGGGGTTGTGCGGATCGGGTTGCGGGACGACCCCTTGCGCTTCCAGATAGCGCAGGGCGAGGCGGAGCGCAAACGAGGTGGAGACCGTCGTCCCGTCGTCAAGGAACAGGAGGCCGCGGCGCACTACCCCACCGGGGTCCACCAGAATGTCGTTGAAACCCACCTGCTCGGTGTCCTGCAGTATGCGCGGCGGCCGCACGCCGCTCGAGCCGCCCTCGGCGAATTTCATGGCTGCGATCACGCGTGGCTCGGTGGCGAGCACCGCCTCAAGCTTTTGGCGTCCCGGTTTGACCGACACGTCACGGTAGATGTCGAGACCGATGGCGCGTGGCTCGTGCCGCGCCACCACTTCGATGGCGCGAGCGAGAACCTCGTCCGACAGGGGCCAGCCGTTGGCCAGGATGTCCCGCTCGCTGACGGTGACCAGCGTGATGCGCGCGCTTGGCGACGGATCGGCGGGGCGCAGGCGGATGTATGCGTCGTAGGCTACGAGCTCAAACGCCTCGAGCAGGCCGAGGCTGCGTGCCCCCATGACCGCGGCGGCCGTCAAGACCGCAACCAGTCCGACGATTAGAATCGAGGAGCGAGGACGGCGCGCCACAGACGAGATCGCGAGGCTTGCGCGGTTCACAGCCAGCTATTGATCATCAGAAACGCCGACCAATACCCCGGATGCCCGTAGCGCGGGTTGGAAAGAATCTCGAGCTGGGCACGTTGCAGCGCCACCGCCCGTGACACCGATTGATCCCGCAATTCACTGTAGAAGCGCGTGACCAGCTCAGCCGCCACGACGTCGTGGACCTGCCACAACGTAGCCATGGCGCTACGAGCGCCGGCCCTCACGGCGACCCCGGCCAAGCCGAGGGCAGCACGGTCATCGCCGGCGGCGGTTTCACAAGCGCTGAGGGTCAGCAGCTCGAGAGGTTTGTCGCGGTACTTGAACAGCCCGACGAACTGACCGAGCCGCTCCATGGTGAGCTTGTCGTCGAATGTGAGCACAAAGGTCTCGGAGGAATTGTCTCCGAACTGCCCATGGGAAGCGACGTGGAGGATGGTGAACTGCTCTTCTTTCAGCTCCTTTTCCAGGTTCGACGCCACGAACTGCTGGTCGACGAGCGTCGTGCTGTTGAAGAGGCGCCGGAGCGCGTCGAGCTCCGCACTCACGCTCGGAAGCGCCGGAAAGCCCTGAACGGGCTCGGCGACACCGACCGCGAGGACCTTGGCCTGCTCCCGCCGGATCGGTCGCGGATCGCTCAGGTCGAGGCCGGGGGTAATGGCGATCGCGTACTTGGCGACGAGGAACTGCTTGCCATCGTGCAGTGCGGCCATGGGGATCGTGCGCAGCGGCCCATCGGGAACGAAGACGAGCGTGTCGATCTGCGCCTGCGCCAGATCCGCCTCGAGCGGGCCGATGAGCCACGTGTACAGCCTGCGCGCGTGCGGCAGGTACTCCCGCGTTGTCCGCTTCTCCAGCTTGCGCCGGAACTGACGCACCTCTTCCGTGATCGTGTCGAGGCCAATCGGGACGACGACGCTCTTGAGGCCGCTCGGAAGGCTAACCAGTAGCTCCATGCGGTCCGGCAACAGAATAGGGTAGACGACGACGGCGGTCCGGGACACAACGTCGAGCTGGGTGACCTTCGACAGCGCCGTGTCCACACAGTCGTCACGGAAGTAGTCCCGCAGCTCGGCTACCTTGAACAGCTCCACCGTGTGCCGCGCCTCTACCAAGTAGGGTGCGATCTCCTCGCGGCGCCCCCGGCTTCGGGCCTGTTGGAGGAGGAGGTCCACCAGCTCGAAATAGACAGGGCCGATCGAATCCCGGAAGGAGGCCTGGGAGGGGCCGTAGCCGACCGACAGCTCGGGGCGAATACTCTGGAGGGTGTACACGGCACGCCGGTAGGCGTCGGTTGCCTGATCTATCTGCCCGAGCTTGCGCAGGAGTCGCCCCGCTTGCCACTGCCACCGGTAGAGCGACTCCGGCGCATTCACCTGCTGTGCCGCGAAGATCGCTCTGCGTGTCAGGTCGAGGGCCTCGGACTGGCGTTGCTCGTCCTCGTACAGTCCGCCCAGGTACCCCCACGCGTAAGACGCGGTCCGCCGGTCGCCGATCGCGTCAGCGCTTCGAGCAGCGAAGCTAAGGACTGTGCCGGCCTGCAGCGTCAGCCGGTCTCGCTCGGCCGGGAAGGGTGACCGGAGGTCGCGGTACGCGAGGCCGACACTCACGAGCGCGAAGGCAACCTCGTAGGACGGGGGAAGAGTGCGCAGGTCGTCGAGCGCCTCATCGAGCGTCGTCAGCGCTTCGTCCGCGCGCCCCTCCTCGCGTAGCGCGTTGGCGGCGTTGATTCGGGTGCGCGCTCGCAGCAGGCGTTGTCTCGGATCGGTGGCCAGGGCGATGCTCTCGCGATAGGCCGCCACCGCCTCCGCGTACTTTTTCTGCGTGGTGAGCAGGTTACCCAGGTCGTTCAGGGCCACTGCGGCCAGCGCGGGGTCCGGCACCTCGCGCGCGACGGCGAGCGCGCCTCGCAGGTACGCCTCCGCCGTCTCCGGCGGCCCGAGCGCGATGTAGACATTGCCGAGGGCCGCGCCGATGGAGGCCGCGCGCCGCTGGTCCCCCGCCGCCTGGGCGAGATCCAACGCGGTGCCCAAAGTCGCCGCCGCCTGGCGATACTGACCGAACCCGGACTGAGCATAGGCCAGATGCGTAAGTGCCGAGATCCGTCCTCCAACCTGGCCCTGCTTCTCGAAGCGCTGTGCCGCGTCGGCCCAGAGCACGGCCGCTTGCTGCAGATCCCCTCGCTCGAACGCCGCAAGGCCTTGCTCGAACTGGCCCTCGGCCGATGGCTCGACCGCATTCGCCCCGGCCGCCGCCAGGGCGAACGCCAGCATCATTAACCACGCCCGCACAGGAAGCCGCTTACTCATGCCGTGCGCCTCGGTTCGCGTTGCTGCCCGTAACGGTCTCGCCAGAGCGAGAAACAAATTCAGGCTATCACGCCTAGCGGGATGGCTCAAGGCGCACGGGATCTCATGTAGCGCCGACGGCTATGCTTCCGTTTGCCCGATGTCAAACTAACGAGGTGCAGATACTCATTCTGATCTGGTCGAATCGAAACTCCGCCTCACCGTCGGGGTCTGCGCTTCGTGTCCCGCCAACGATGCGCGCGGCAATGTCCTCGGAGAAATGACGTTTGAGTACCCGGAGCGGAGAACCCTCTTGCCAGGTCGAAGAGGTAACCACCCTCATGGCCAGGCACTCGCGCAGGCGGCTCGAGGATGGTTCAACTTCAACCATACCCTCATCTGGGCAGTGTGAGTGTCCGAACTTGGGCCGCATCCGGTCATTGCGGTGGCGATTGATGGCGACGCGCGGCATCATGGGCCATACTGTGGATCCGTACAGCTGTGGCCAACGAAAAACGCCCTGTGCCTCATCCCTGGCGAGCTCATCGCGAGGGCAGCGAAGACGTTGCCCGACGCAGAGACAGACACGGACGCAGGTTGAACCTACAATCCTGCAAAGCAATCGGAGGAAGCGATGCTGCCGGAAAGCTGTGATGTCGTAGTCGTCGGTGCGGGCAATGCCGCCATGTGCGCCGCTCTGGCTGCGCGCGAGCACGAAGGAGTCGAGGTCCTGGTGCTCGAGCGGGCGCCGGAGACGGAAGCGGGCGGCAACACCCGATTCACCGCGGGCGCCATCCGCTTCGCCTATAGCGGGCTCGACGACCTGCGCGAGCTGATGCCCGACCTCACCGACGACGAGATCGCGCGCACCGACTTCGGCGCCTATACCGAGGACCAGTTCTTCGACGACATGGCGCGGGTGACTGAGAACCGCGCCGACCCCGATCTCGTCGAGCTGCTGGTTCGGCGCAGCAAACCGACCCTGGTTTGGCTCCGTGGCAAAGGGATGCGCTTCGCGCCCATCTACGGCCGGCAGGCGTTCAAAGTAGACGGCCGGTTCAAGTTCTGGGGCGGGCTCACGATAGAGGCCTGGGGCGGCGGTCCCGGCATCGTAGAGGCGCACAAGCGCGCGGCCGAAAAGCACGGCATCGAGATCGCCTATCAGGCGCGGGTGATGTCCTTGCTGCACGACGACGACGGTGTGCGCGGCGTCAGCGTACGCTATCAGGGAAAGACACATACGATCCGCTGTCGGGCGGTGGTCCTCGCCGCGGGCGGGTTCGAGGCCAACCCGGAATGGCGCACCCGCTACCTCGGCCCCGGTTGGGATCTCGCCAAAGTGCGCGGTACGCGCTTCAACACCGGGGACGGCATCCGCATGGCGCTAGAGGCCGGCGCTGCCCCGTGCGGCAACTGGTCTGGCTGCCACGCGGTCGGCTGGGATCGCAACGCGCCCGAGTTCGGCGACCTCGCCGTGGGCGACGGGTTCCAGAAACACTCCTACCCGTTCGGCATCATGCTCAACGCGCGCGGCGAGCGCTTCGTCGACGAGGGCGCGGACTTCCGCAACTACACCTATGCCAAGTACGGCGCTGTCATCTTGAGCCAACCCGGCCAGTTTGCCTGGCAGATCTTCGACCGGAAGGTGCTGCATCTGCTGCGCGACGAGTACCGCATCCGCCAAGTGACCAAAGTCACGGCGGACACGCTCGAAGCGCTGGTCGACAAGCTTGACGACGTCAATGCAGTCAAAGCGCTGGCGACGATCCGGGAGTACAACCTGGCGGTGTGCACCGACGTCGCGTTCAACCCCAACGTCAAGGACGGCCGGCGTACGCAAGGCCTGCCCGTGCCGAAGTCGAACTGGGCCAACCCGATCGACGAACCGCCTTTCGAGGCCTACGCTGTCTCCTGCGGCATCACTTTCACCTTCGGGGGGCTGCGCATCGCCACCGACGCACAAGTGCTCGACACCGACGGCGCGCCAATTCCCGGGTTATACGCGGCGGGCGAGCTGGTCGGCGGGCTGTTCTACTTCAACTACCCCGGCGGCACCGGGCTGATGTCAGGCGCGGTGTTCGGCCGAATCGCCGGAGACAGCGCCGGCCGTGCCGCCAAGCGAGCGTGACGGTAATGGTGGAACAGACCTTCGACGTCGTGGTCATCGGCGGCGGCGGCTCCGGGTTGGCTGCCGCGATCGAGGCGCGAACCGCGGGGTGCGAGGTCGTGCTGCTCGAGAAGAATGCGAAGCTCGGCGGCTCGACCGCCTGGTCGATTGGCTCGATCAGCTCCAGCGGCACGCCGCATCAGATCCGCCGCGGCATCCAGGACCGGCCCGAGGATCACTACGAAGACATGCCGCTGTTTGCCGCGGAACTCGCCGGCCGCGACAACGACGCGCTGCGCCGCGTCTTATGCGACGAGGTGCCCGAGACTTTCCGCTGGTTGCTGGGACTGGGCATTCGCTTCTATGGGCCCATGCCGGAACCGCCGCATCGGCGCCCGCGCATGCACAACGTGCTGCCGAACTCGCTCTCCTATATCTACCACCTCGAGCGTCACGCCCGCCGCATCGGGGTCGACATCCGTCCCGACACCCGAGTCAGTGAGCTGTTGACCGAAAGCGGGGTAGTCACGGGCGCAGCATGCGGCGAAGCGCGCCGCTTTCGCGCCCGCTCCGGTGTCATCCTCGCAGCCGGGGACTTCACCAACGACCCGGAACTGAAGGCCCGCTACATGGGGCCGCAGCAGGCCAAGGTGGAGGGCGTCAACGTCACGGCCACCGGCGACGGGCACAAGCTCGCGCTGCCCCTCGGGGCGCGCATCGTCAACGGCGATTTGGCGCTGGGGCCCGAGATCCGCTTCATCCCGCCTGCGCGCACCACGCTGGTCCGCCGCCTGCCCCCTTGGCCCGCGCTCGCGCGCACCATGGAGTGGGCCATGGGCCATGTCCCGCAGGCGCTGTTGCGCCCTTTCATCATGAGCTTTCTCACCACCGCGCTGGCCCCCTCGCCCGAGCTTTTCGAGCAGGGTGCGGTGCTTGTCAACCAGGCGGGCCGGCGTTTCTGCGACGAGCTGCGCAAGCCTGCGCTGGCCCTACCCGACCAGCCTGAAAAAATGGGCTACATCCTGATCGACGCTCGTCTCGCCCAACTGTTCTCTGCTTGGCCGCACTTCGTCTCGACCGCGCCCGGTGTGGCCTATGCGTATGTGCCCGACTATCGGCGCAACCGGCCCGACGTGTACACCGAGGCGCCGAGCCTGACTCAACTGGCAACCAGGCTAGACGTCAACGCGCAGGGGCTAAACGCCGCAGTCGCCGAGCACAACGCTGCGCTGTCGGCCGAACCGCGGGAGCGGCAGCGGCCTGCGCTGGTCGACCCGCCGTTCATCGCGCTGGGGCCAGTGCGATCGGTCTTCGTGCATAACGAAGGCGGCCTCGCGGTGGACTCGCATCACCGCGTGCTCGGCGAGCGGGACCGGCCGATCGCCGGGCTCTACGCTGCGGGCGCAACCGGCCAGGGCGGCCTGCTCCTGAAAGGTCACGGCCATCATCTCGCCTGGGCCTTCGTCTCGGGGCGGCGTGCGGGTCGGTTTGCCGCCGAGCAGACACGAGCTATCAGCGCAGCGCAGCGAGCGCGGTAGAAAGCATGCGCTTCGGCGAGCGCCCAGGAGGGACACATGTTCGAAGAGTTCAGGCTCACTGCGATCGACACGGACGCGGCAACGATCCGGGCGCGCGTGGGCGGACACGGGCCCCCGCTGCTGCTGTTGCACGGCAATCCCCAAACCCATTTCATGTGGCACAAAGTCGCACCGATGCTCTGCCGGCACTTCACGGTCATCGCCACAGACCTCACCGGTTACGGGATGAGCGGCAAGCCGCCGTCCACACCGGACCACGCGCTCTATTCGAAGCGCGCGATGGCGCGGGACCAGCTCGCCGTGATGCGCCAGCTCGGGCACAAGCGCTTTCTCGTCGCAGGGCACGACCGCGGCGGACGCGTCGGCTATCGTATGGCGCTGGACTTTCCCGAGTCGGTAGCCAAGCTCGCGGTGCTCGACATCATCCCGACGGGCGAAGCCTTCGCGCGCGGCGGCCGCGACTTCGGTCTCGGCTACTATCACTGGTTCTTCTTCGCCCAGCCCGCACCTCTGCCCGAGCGCCTCATCGGCGCCGACCCCGACTGGTACTGGCGCTGGCATACCACCCGCGGGCCGCGCGACATCTTCGCTCCCGAGGCGGTGGAGGACTACCTGGCCTGCTTTCGCAACCCGGAAACGATACGGGCAATGTGCGAGGACTACCGGGCGGGCGCCACCGTCGACTGCGCACACGACGAAGCCGACAAGCAGGCCGGACGCCGTATCACCTGCCCGGTGCTCGCCCTTTGGGGCGCGCAGGCTAAAGTCGAAGCCTGGTACGACACGTTCGCCGTCTGGCGCGAATGGGCGAACGACGTGCGCGGCCGCGCCTTGCCCTGCGGCCACTATCTTGCCGAGGAGTCGCCCGAGGAGACGGCGGCCGAACTGCTGGCCTTCTTCACTGCAGCGTAGAGAGAAAAGGACGCGTTATGGATTTCAAGGATAAGACCGCGTTTGTCACCGGGGGCTCCGGCGACATCGGCGCTGTGATCGCCAGAGCGCTGGCGAACGCAGGTGCGGATGTCGCCATCTCATACGTAGGCCACCGGGAAGGTGCAGACGCTACCGTCGCCGCGGTGGCGGCGGCAGGGAGGCGAGGCATTGCGGTGCAGCTCGACCAGCGCGACCCGGCTGCCATCGATGCGTCCGTCGATAGCGTGGTCAGGGGTTTCGGGCGAGTGGACATCCTGGTCAACAACGCCGCGTGGAACATCGGTATTCCCTTCGCCGCTCTCGATGCGCTGAGCGCAGATATCTGGGACCGCGTCCTGGAAACCAATCTTCGAGGACCGTACCTGCTCGCCAGAGCGTTTGCCCCCCACCTGCGCGCGCACAAAGCAGGTCGAATCGTAAACATCGCCTCGGTAGCAGGACTGTATCCCGGCGGAAGCAGCATCGCCTACGCCGCCAGCAAGGCAGGGTTGATCCACCTCACCCGCTGCCTGGCAGTGGCGTTGGCTCCGGACGTGACGGTCAACTGCATCGCACCGGGGCTGGTGGAGGGAACCCGCATGGCGCAACGGATTCCCGAAGAGATCGCCCGAATGGCGCGCAAGCAGGTGGTGCTGGGTCGAACTGCGAGCGCCGAGGACATCGCTCAGCAGGTGGTTACATTTTGCCGAGCCGAGTCGATCACCGGACAGGTGCTCGTCGTCGACGGCGGCATGCCCGGTGCAATGCACTGAAAATGGCCGTTCTTTGCCGCGTCGTTTTTCTCCTGCTCTGCGGCATCGGTGTGCCAAGCGTGCCGGCCTTGGCTCAGGTTCCGATGCCGCTCGAGCCAGTGTCCGCGACCCAGGATCTCGAGCCCGTGCTCCGATCGCTGTTCCTCACGATCGCAATGCTGTCGGACTACTCGGCTCCCGAGGTCCTGCCGCCGGTATTCCAGGTGCCCCAGCTTGTGATCGAAGCGAAGGTTTGCGAGGAGCCCTGCAACGTCAGCGCAGCCTATGTCCCACGCGAGGGGATTTATCTCGCTGAGAACCTGGACCCGGTACACGAGCCGTTGGATGGGTCCGTCCTACTGCACGAGTTGGTCCATTACCTGCAGCAAGGGCATCCCAAGTTCGCACACCTGGCTGGTTGCGAGCGCGAGCGCGCGAAGGAACAAGAGGCCTACGCGATCCAGAACGCCTATCTCGCGATGATCAACGCTCGGCAACGAGCCGTCTTCTACGACGGCGAGTTCGACTGCGGCGGCGCGGAGTCCGCGCGCGCGCCATAACCGGCGCTCCGCGATCATGGTGTAAGACGCGCAGGCTTCATCGATTTGTGCAAAGCTTCCGCTTGCTTGAAATCCGCCGCGGGTGGCCTGTGACGACCCATACGGACGAGCGGATCCTTGCCCCCTCACCCCCGCCCTCTCCCACAAGGGGAGAGGGAGCCGTTGCGCTGCGAGCGAAGCCGCGGAAACGGGCTATCCATCGGTCGGTCGGCGGAGAGGTCAATGAACCTACAGGAGAGTACTGATGCGATATCGCCTGCTGGGCCGAACCGGCCTCTACGTTTCCGAGATCTGCCTGGGGACCATGACCTACGGCGGCAAAGGGCGCTGGGCGCCGATCGGTAGGCTGGGGGTCGCCGAGGCCCAGGCGCAAATCAAGACGGCCTTCGACGCGGGTGTCAACTTCATCGACACCGCCAACGTGTACTCCGAAGGAGACTCCGAACGGATCGTCGGGGAAGCGCTGGCCAACCTCAAGCTGCCGCGCGAGGACCTAGTCATCGCCACGAAAGTGCGCGTGCGGATGGGGCCCGGCCCCAACCGCGTCGGCCTCACACGCGTACACATCATGAACGAAGTGGAAGCGAGCCTGCGCAGGCTTGCGCTCGATCACATCGATCTGTACCAGATCCACGGCGTGGATCAGGTGACGCCGCTGGACCACACCCTGCGCGCGCTCGAAGACTTGGTGCGCTCAGGCAAAGTGCGTTACATCGGGTTATCTAACTATGGCGCCTGGCAGATCATGAAGGGGCTGGGTATCTCGGAACGCGAAGGCTGGAACCGCTTCGAGAGCATCCAGGCTTACTACTCGATCGCGGGACGCGATCTCGAGCGCGAGATCGTTCCCGTGGCTCTGGACCAGAGTTTGAGCATTTTGGTATGGAGCCCACTGGCAGGCGGATTGCTGAGCGGGAAGTTCACCGAAGCTGCCGCCGGCCCGGAAGGTGCACGTCGCACGAGTTTCGACTTCCCGCCCGTGGATCGCCCTCGGGCGTTTCGTTGCGTGGAGGCCATGCGGCCCATCTCGGCCGCGCACGGGGCATCCGTGGCGCGTGTGGCGCTCGCCTGGGTGCTGCATCGGCCTGCAGTGACCAGCGCGATCGTGGGCGCAAGAACCCAGGAGCAACTGGCCGACAACCTGGCAGCTGCCGACCTCCGACTGACGGACCCCGAGCTCGCCGCCTTGGATGAGGTCAGCAAACTGCCGCGCGAGTACCCCGGCTGGATGTTCGAGCGACAGACAGCGGACCGCTTGCCCAGTTGAGCAGGCCGGCACCACTTTCCCTCCTCTCCCGGGCGTCTCGCGACGCTACCCTCACCCGCCCTCGGATCAAGTCCGGGGCAGGCTCTTCCCTCTCCCGGGGCCCTCACCGTACCCTCTCCCAGGCGTCTCGCGACGCTCCCCTCACCGTACCCTCTCCCGGGGGGAGAGGGATCGTATCTTTGCTGGAGAAGGGAGTTCCCTCTCCCTTCGGGAGAGGGCGGAGGGTGAGGGAAAACGGGTGGCGTTTCGCGGCTAATTGCGATACGGCGCTGACGGAAGATTCGGGACGCTCGCGAACTGCCCCGGCACCTCGCCTGTGAGACTCTCCAAGAAGGCGACGATGTCCGCGATGTCCTCGGTGCTCACATCCCGGCCGAGCTGGACCTTGGCCATGATCCGCACCGCGTCGCGCAGGTCAGCCACCGAACCGTCGTGGAAATACGGCGGCGTGCGGGCGACGTTGCGAAGCTGCTGGACCTTGAAAATGTAGGTGTCGGCCTCGTCCTTGGTGTCGTTGAAGCGACCTTTGTCGATCTTCTGGCTGCCCGTCGCGGTCCAGTAGTCCTGCGTGAGGCCGAACTTCTGGTACATCTGCCCACCGACGGTGACACCGTTGTGGCATCCGGAGCAACCGAAGGCCATGAATTTGTCCAGACCCCGCTTCGCCTGTCCGTTCAACGCACCGGTGTCGCCGGCCAGATAGCGGTCGAAGGCCGCGGGGGTGAGCAGAACGCGCTCGTATGCGCCGACGGCTTTGCCCCAGTTCTCCGCGTTCACCGGCTCCGCTTCGCCGGGGAAGGCCTTCTCGAACATGGGCAGGTAACCGGGTATCGCGCGCAGTTTCGCCTCTGCCGCGGCGTAGTCTGCATTGCCGTATGCGAGCGGGCTCACCAGCGCCTTCACGGCCTGCTCCTCCACGTCGCGCCGATTGCCGCCGTAATGCTGCACGAACTGCAGCGCGGTGTTGAAGACCGTCGGTGCGTTGCGCGGCACCACTTTGTCGTGGTTGCCGATCGAAGTCGACAGCGCGTCGGTGCCATAGAGGGTCGGCTGGTGGCACTTGGCGCAACTCACCACGCCGTCGACCGAGACTCTGGGCTCAAAGAACAGTGCCTTCCCGAGCGCCACCCGCTCTGGGGTAACCGGACGCTCTGGTGTGCTCGCATTGGAGGGCAGAGGCTTGAACAGCTGCCGCGCCCGTTCGAGCAAGGCCTGCTCCGAATCCTCTGCCGACACGGCGCAGGCGAATATCGCGGCGAGCGCCCCGGCGCAAGGCAGCAAGACCCCAAATCTCATTCGTGTCATGGACGTTATCCCCGACCCGTTGTAACCACGTTCATCCGTTTCCTTATTCTTGCTCGACTTCAGCCCGAGCAGCAGGGGTTACCGCGCAGTGCGCGCGATCATGTCCTGGCTGCTCATGCCATAGAAAAGCTTCGGGGCCGGGCCCGACTTGCCCGGCCACGGGTGTTCGCGCAGAACCTCTTCGTTGATGTCCGCGCCCCAGCCGGGCCCGTCCGGCAGGAAGATGTGCCCGTCCTTGACCACGGGCGGCCGGGTCACCAAAGAGCCCTTCCACTCGACGTCGTCGATGTCGATCTCCATGATCCGCACGTTCGGCAGCACGGCGCACAAGTGCAGGGAGTGCAGGTCCGCGAGATGGCTGTAGTAGTTGTGCGGGGCGATGTTGATCTCGTAGGCCTCGGCCATGCGTCCGATCTGCACGGCTTGAGAGAAACCGTTCCACGGCACGTCGATGATGGCGACATCCATGGCGTGCAGCTCCAGGAACGGTCGATACTGACGCGTGCTCACCAGGCTCTCACAGGAGGCCAGGCGGGTGGACGTGGACTGCTTGATCTGCAGAAGCGCCTGCGGATCCCAGTTGTCGTACTCCATCCACTGCATGTTGAACTGCTCGAGCAGCTTTCCGATGCGCAGCACACCCTCGGTGCGGAAGTTGTAGTTGAGATCGAGGCACAGCCCTACCCGCGGGCCAACGGCATCGCGGAAAGTACCGATCAGCCGCTCGATCGCCTCCATGATCTCCGCGCTCGGAGCGCCGTCGGTGGAGTTGACGCCGGCGCTGAACCCCGGAAAGTATACGTTCGCGGGGTCGCCCGGGATGACGATATTGGTCTTGAGCGCCGTGAATCCACGGGCGACCACTTCCTTGCCCAGAGCGGCGACGTCGTCGTAGGACCGCAGCGGCGGCGTGCCCAGCATCTGCCCCATGCGCGCACGGGTCGTGCCGCAGTGAGACCAGTACAACCGCACGCGATCGCGCAGCGGACCGCCGAACAGCTCGTACACCGGCACGCCAAGCGCCTTCGCCTTGATGTCCCATAGCGCCAGCTCTATGCCCGCCATGGCTTTGTGCGTGACGCCGCCCAGGTTCTGCCGCGTGGCGCGCAGCATGTCCCAGTACAAACGCTCGACCGGCCGCGGATCCTCGCCAACGAGGAGATGGGTCAAGTCGCGGACGCAGCCCGCAATGCCGTGCGGGCTGCGGTTGTCGCTGCATTCGCCCCAGCCCACCAGTGCGTCGTCGGTCTCGATGCGGACAAAAGTCCACGGCCGCCAGCCGCCGTCACAGTGCAAGCAATCTACGCGTGCGATCTTCATACAGAACAACGATGCCACACCGTGCGACTGGCGACAAGCGCTCCGGACCGCACTCCCTCTCCCCAGCAGACATAAGGTCCCTCTCGGGCAGAAATAAGGTCCCTCTCCCCCCGGGAGAGACAGCAGATATATGATCCCTCTCCCCCCCGGGAGAGGGTAGGGTGAGGGCCGGGTGAGGGGAGCGTCGCGAGACGCCCGGGAGCGGGTAGAGCCTGCCCCGGACTTGACCCGGGGGTGAGGGTCTAGTCCGGATAGCCGACCTTGCGCTGGTGCTGGTCACCCTGGCAGCGGGAACTCCCGCAGATACTGCATGTAATCGTCCTCGACGTCGATCTGCAGGGCAGCCAGCAATCGCACGACGCCGCAGTAGAACGAGATCGTGAGCAGCAGATCCACGAGCCGCTCGTCATCGAGCCCTTTGCGCAACTCGGCGAAGGTGTCGTCGGACAGGCTGGGCTGTGCCGTCAACTCGCGCGCAGCCCGCAACACTGCACGGGCCACTGCAGACAGGTTGGTCGCCTCACCCTTCGTCTCCGCTTCGATCGCGCGAATATCCTCGTCCGTGACACCAAACTCCCGGCCGATCCTGATGTGGTGCGAAAACTCGTACGGCGATCTGGTCACGTACCCGACCTGCAGAATGGCCATCTCGCGCAGCCTGGGATCGAGCCGGCTGTGGAACCGGATGTACTTCCCCACTCCGACGAAACTCCGCATGCCGCCGGGACTGTGGACCAATGCCCGATGGAGGTTGATGTTCCGGGCCAGCAAGTCGCGGTTCTCGGGCGTGAGATCGGATGGGGCGAGGTAGGTTACGCGCGCCATGTGTTGGTTTCCTTTCAAGTGCGCCCTTGGGGTCGCGGAGGATTGGGCGGTTTTTTCCAAGTGCCACTGGGCTTATCGTGTGTCGGCCCCACATAGTTAGCCAGGCATTCTGTGCGTGCCTCCCCCTTGAGCTCCTTACACGCCTGTTCCCTTTCCCTGATGATGTCCTGTTGGGATCGCGGCTTTTCCCTATAGGCATTGTCGTCTTGCGCGGAAGCCGCGTACGGTGCAACAGCCAACGCGGCCATCAGCATTGCGCCAAACACTCGGGACATGCTCAGCTCCTTTGCGTGAAGTGCCTGCCGCCGATCAGTGCTTGGTGGCCTGATCGATCCCCAGACGTTGCCGCAACTCACGTGCCGTGAGCGCCTGGCCGTAGACCGATGTTCCACGATCGAACTTCTTCGCGCTCGCAAGCGAACCGACCACGACGGGCTCGAAACCGGCGTCTCGCACTAGGCGCGCAGCGACTTCCAGCGCGCCTGCGTCGTCCCCGGCAAGCGGAATCGCGATGCGATCCCCGGGTCGGTTCGCTCCGCTGGCGAGATCGCCGGCCGGGACTGAATTGAAGGCGCGCACCAGTCGCACGCCGGGCAGGAACTCCTCTGAAGACAACCCCGTACCTTTTTCCAACGCAGGCTCCGCCATGGCTCCGTCGCGCGATGGATAGGGGTTCCCCGTCTCGAGCACGACCTTGCCCGCGAGCTCGGGCGCGAGATCGCGGCCGATCTGTGGAACAGCCCCGTAAGGAACTGAGATCAGAACGACTTCGCCGAAAGCGGCCGCCTCGCGCGGCATGCCGGCCCGTGCAGAGGGCCCGGCGCGCTTCACCAGATCCCCGAGCTGGTCCGGATGGCGCGACGAGAAGAAAACTTGGTAGCCCGCCTGCGCCCACAGCACGCCTAGCGTGCCCCCGATGTTGCCCGATCCAATGATGCCGATCTTCATGCCGGGTCCTTTCGCCTGTGCGAAAAGCGGCTCCGGCGCGAGAGCGAAGCTCGCAGCAGCAGCCGCGACACCTTGGAGCAGCATGCGGCGGCGCTTGTTTACTTCTTTCGTTGCCACTAGGCACTCCTCAGTCGCAGACTCAGCCTGCCCTCTACTCTACCCTACCCGACGTTTACGCGAGACCTGGCATGCTGTGCTGTTCTCGCAATACAATCGCAAGGATAGACCCCCGCACACCGGAGGAGACCCATGAGGGACACTGAGATCGACCGCCGCACCTTTCTCAAAGGAGCCGGGCTGGCCGCCCTGGCGGCGGCGTCTGGAATGCATGTCCGAGGAAGCCGAGGCGAGGAACAGGTGCCCTACTCTTCCGGAACCGAGGCCCCAAAGCTCAAAGCGCCGCCCAACGCCTGCGACTGTCACATGCACATCTACGACAGCCGCTTTCCAGTAGCGCCAACGGCGACGCTACGCCCGCCGGATGCAGGCGTCGGCGATTATCGCCTGCTGCAAAAGCGGATCGGCACGACACGCAACGTGGTGGTCCAACCCTCCACCTATGGCACGGACAACTCGTGCACGCTGGACGCGGTGGCCCAGATCGGCCCGACCGCACGCGCAGTGGCGGTGGTCGAGACAAGTGTTTCGGATGCCGAGCTGCAGAGAATGGCAGGGCTTGGGGTGCGCGGGATTCGCTTTAACCTCGTTCAGGCCGGCGCCACCACCGTCGACATGATCGAGCCACTCTCCGCACGGGTCAACGAGCTTGGCTGGCACGTGCAGATCCACATGCTCGGCGACCAGATCGTGCAGATCGAGGGCCTGCTCCAGCGCCTGCCCTCTGCGATCGTGTTCGATCACATGGGGCGCATCCCGTTACCAAACGGCGTCAACCATCCTGCATTCCGGGTCATCAGCAAGCTGGTCGAGCGAGGCCGGACCTGGGTAAAGCTATCGGGCGCGTACATGGCTACCAAAGTCGGGCCGCCGACCTACGCGGACGTCACCCCGCTTGCGCAAGCGTATATACGTACGGCGCCGGAACGGATGGTCTGGGCAACGGACTGGCCGCACCCGACCGAAAAGACGGTGAAGCCCGACGACGCCGTCCTCTTCGATCTGCTGGCCGAATGGGCACCGGATGAGCGCACGCGCCATCGGATCCTGGTCGAGAATCCGGATGTGCTGTACGGGTTCTCGAAAGCGGGTTGAGGGGCGCCTTGTATGACCCCTCACCGTGCCCTCACCCAGCCCTCACCCTTTCCTCTCCCAGGCGTCTCGCGACGCTCCCCTCACCGTACCCTCTCCCGGGGGGAGAGGGACCTTATTTCTGCCCGAGAGGGATCTTATGTCTGCTGCCTCTCACAGAGGGAGAGGGAGCTTTTCGTCTGCTGCCTCTCCCGCAGGGGAGAGGGGTACTCAGCGTTATTCGCGAAGTCTTTGGTTTTTCCCCTGACTCCCTCCGGCTTCTTCTAAGAACTTTTGTGGACCTCGACGGTGTCCACTGTGTGCGCCTTGTCCTTGATGCGTCATTGTAGGACCCTGAACGGCGGCGCGAACGGGATTTTGGACCAACCTGTTAAGCTCCCCGCATGCGTGCACGCGTCACCTCGGTTATCTCGCTCCTGTTGCGATCGTCGCCCCTTCGGCACGAACGGTTCCGGCTCTTTTACATAGGCTCGGTCGGCACGGCGCTCGGCTACACCATGCAGGCGACCGTCGCGGCGTGGCTGATGACCACGCTGACGCCGTCGGCGCTCATGGTAGCGTTGGTGCAAACCGCGAGCACCGCGCCTTCGCTGCTGTTCGGGTTGGTCGCGGGCTCTCTTGCCGATATCGTCGACCGGCGCAGAGTGGTGCTGTTCACGCAGATCCTCTTGCTGACGGCCACTCTCATCCTGGGCACCGCGACGGTCACCGGCATGATCGGCCCGATCGCGTTGCTCCTGTTGACGTTCCTGGTCGGCGTGGGATTCACCTTCTACATGCCCGCACAGCAGGCGCTCGTCAACGACCTCGTGCCCCGGACGGAGTTGCCGCGTGCGGTGGCGCTGTCCGCTGTGGCGTTCAACCTCGCCCGGGCCGTGGGACCCGCACTGGCGGGGGCGATTGCCGCATGGCTGGGCTCCGGAAGCGCGTTGCTGGCGAGTGCCGTGTTCTTCGTGTGGATGCTCGTCGCGCTGCGCGGGTGGCCGAAGCCGGTGCGCTCGATTCCCGGCGTCCCCGAGACGCTGCTCGCGGGCGTCCGCAGCGGCGTGCGCTATCTCCAGCACTCGCCCCCGCTGCGGGCGTTGGTGATCCGCAATCTGAGCTTCGCCGTGTGCGCGAGCGCGCTTTGGGCCCTGTTGCCGCTAATCGCCCGCGATGAACTGGGGCTGGGCGCCGGCGGCTTTGGCATATTGCTCGGCTTCTTCGGCGCCGGCGCAGTCGTCGGCGCGCTCTGGATCCCGCGCCACCTGCGGAAGGTCTCCTTGAACACGGTGGTCACCGGGGGATTCTTGCTGTGGGCCGTTGCAGCGCTGGTCGTGGCGTTCGCTCCTGTGGTCGTCGTCGCCATTGCCGGGACCTGCGCTGCCGGCGCCGCCTGGGTCAGCGTGTTCGCCAGCCTGTCGGCCGGAACCCAGACCTCAGCACCGGGCTGGGTAAGGGCGCGAGCGGTAGCAACAAACCTGGTCGCGACGCAGGCAAGCCTGGCGCTCGGCAGCGTGGTCTGGGGTGCGCTTGCCTCGGCGGCAGGGACACGCGTCGCATTGAGCGCCTCCGCGGTCGTCATGATGTTGTTCTTCGTGCTGAGCCGCCGGGTCCGCGTCGAGCTGGGCAACGAAGCCGATGTCACCATGGGCGTGCAGCCGCCGGAGCTGTCCATCGCCGTCGAGCCGATGCCCGACGACGGTCCAGTCCTGATCCAGATCGAATACAGGATCGATCACGAGCATCGCAAAGCGTTCCTGCGCGCGATCCGTGCGATCGAGGCCATCCGCCGTCGCAACGGGGCGAGCAGCTGGCGCGTCTACCGCGATGTCGAAGACGACGGGCGTTTCGTCGAGCGTTTCGTCATCACCTCGTGGGCGGAATACACGCGCCAGCGCTCGCGCATGACCGTAACCGACCGGGAGCTGCAGGAGCGTGTCACGCAGTTGAATCGATCGGATGTGCCGATTCGCGTCTCGCGTCTGATCGGGGTCGCTACCTCCGAGGCCGCGCCGTAAGAAAACAAGGCTGGTCGGAAGTAACGTGCGCGTCAGCCCTCACCCCAACCCTCTCCCAGAGGGAGAGGGAGGTTTGATCTACCTCTCCCAGAGGGAGAGGGAGGTTGACCTACTCGCAGCGTTGCAGCAGTAGGGGGATCTTGAGTCTGTCTGAGTTTATCTCCGGAAGAACCAGATCGCGGCAGTCAGAGCGCATCCGATAGCGTAGATCAGCCACGTCTCGGGCACGAAGTAGGGATAGACCATGAGCGTGATGCCCAGAATCATGGGGACGATCAGCGCAGACTTCTTGCCGTATCGGAAAGCCACAAAGCCGATCACACCGAAAATCAATGATGCGAACAGCGCAGCCGGGCTTGGCATCAGCGCTCAACTCTGGGAGCGATCACGAGGGCACCCTGCCGATCGATTCAACCGCCGCGTGCGCCTTGCGTGTTCACGTACAGCGAGTAGACGCTCTTGCTCGCTGCCATGAACAAACGGTTGCGATGGGTGCCGCCAAAGCAAAGGTTGGCACAGCGCTCCGGCAGGTTGACGCGGCCGATGAGCCTGCCGGCCGGGTTGTAGATGTTCACCCCGTCCAACGCCGCATCTCCCATCCCCCAGCCCATCCAGAGGTTGCCGTCCACGTCGCAGCGCATCCCGTCGGGCGTGCCGGCGCCCACGTCGATGAGTTTGCGCTTGTTGGTCAATCGCCTGCCGCTGTCCACGACGTCGTACGAGTACAGGTTGCGCGGGGTGCTGCCCGACTCGACCAGGTAGAGCGTCGACTCGTCGGGCGAAAAGCACAGCCCGTTCGGGCGGTTGACTTCGCTTTCGACAACGCTCATCTCGCCGCTCGCGCCGTCGACCCGATACACGTTCATCGGCAGCTCCTGCTTGGCCAGATATCCCTCGTAGTAGCCGAGCAGTCCAAACGGTGGATCGGTGAACCAGATGGAGCCGTCCGACTTCACGACGACGTCGTTCGGCGAGTTGAGCGGTTTGCCTTCGTGGCGATCCGCGATCACCGAGATGGTGCCATCGTACTCGGTACGCGTGACACGCCGCGCGCCGTGCTCGCAGGTGACCAGGCGGCCCTGCCGGTCGCGCGTGTTGCCGTTGGCGAAGTTGGAGGGCTTGCGGAACACGCTCACCGCACCGGTTTCCTCCTCCCACTTCATCATCCGGTTGTTCGGGATGTCGCTCCAGAGCAGGTAGCGCCCGTCGCCCAACCAGACTGGGCCCTCGCACCAGCGGAAGCCGTGAGCGATCCGCTCCACCGCCGCGAGATTGAGGCGGTACCTGGCGAAGCTCTGGTCGAGGACTTGGACAGCAAGATCCGGGTAGCGCTGACTCGGCTGCCACGCAGCCTCATCCACGCGGTGCGGCTCGGAACTCTCGGAGTGCATGCTTGCCTCGTCTATAGTCTCGAGCGACCGCTCCGATGTCTAGGTCACCACCCTACCCACTTCAATCGTATTCCCCGTGCTGTCATCGATTCGGACACGAACGTGGGTGCCTCTGCTCAACGCTTTGGTGACGACGGTCCACACCACCACAGATTCCGCTTCATCGCGCGAAGCTCCCGCCGCGACCGGCTCGTCCCAACGCAAACCGGCAGTCTCAGTCGCAAGCTGTGCAAGGCTGATCGCTTCCTCTCTCGAGAGATACGTCACGACGGGTGTCTCTACGCGATGAACGCGTTTGTCGGTGTCGCGAAATAGCTTCATATCAGCACCTCTCACGCTTGTTTCGGTCTGTGGCTTCACCCGGCGGAACAAACTCCCGGCGCCGAGTAACCCACGCAAATCGGATGGTAATACAAACTCGCTTGAATGTTCCTTGGCCCCAGCCTACAAGTAGCCCTTCGCCCAACGCACGTAGTCCTCGTTCCGCATCAGGCCCTTCATCATCGCGTCGCTGGCGATTCCCTCGAGGCGCTCGGGCGGCGTGCCTTCCCGCAGTGCCTTTAACGTATCGTGGACGGCGCGCACTGCGGCCATAAACGGCTGATGCCCTTGGAGGCAAATACGCACACCGCGCTCGGCGAGATAGGCCAGGTCGAGCAGTTCCTTGCCGACTCCGCCCAGGATGAGGGGCAGCTTGACCCGGGCGGCGATCGCATCGAGGTCGGAACGCGTCTTGACCCCAACCAGGAAGATCGCATCGACGCCCGTCGCCTCGTAGGCCTTCGCGCGCTCGGTAGCATCCGCGACACTCGTGAGCGACGCCGCACTCGTGCGTCCGGCAATCACGAGACGGGAATCCCGGCGCGCTTCGACCGCTGCGCGCATCTTGCCCACGCCTTCCTCGACCGATATGAGCTGAGCCTTGCCCTTGCTACCGAAGGGCTGGGGCAACGCGGTGTCCTCGATGGATAGCGCTGCAATACCTGCTGTCTCCAGCTCCTCTACTGTGCGCATCACGTTGAGCGCATTTCCATAACCGTGATCGGCATCGCACAGCAGCGGCAGGTTTCCGGCCCGGCAGATGCGATACGCTTGGTCGGCGAATTCCGTCAGCGTTAGTGCGATGACGTCGGGCGCACCAAGCACGGTAAGCGAGGCGACCGATCCCGCGAACATCCCCGCTTCGAATCCCAGGTCCTCCGCAATGCGCGCAGAAATCGGGTCGTATACCGAGCCTGGATGAACGCACTCCTTCCCGGACAAGATTGCGCGAAAGCGCTCGCGGCGTTCGGTCCAACGCGCCATGGTTCGGCTCCTTTCAGAATACAATCACTAGCGCAACAGACTACCATCCACGGAGGAGTCCAGCATGTGTCAGTTATGTTCGATGACCCGCCGGCAATTCCTACAGCGCTTTGCCGCAGGCACGGCGACAGTATTGGGTGCGGGAGCGATGGGAAGCGGGGCCGCGCTGGTCATGGCGAGTCGGGCAGCCGCTGCCGAGCCCGTCATCCTCGGGAAGGGCCAGTACCGGTATCAGGTCCTCGACAGTTGGGGCGAGCTGCCTCCCGGTGTGGCCTATGGCGAAGCTGCCGCCGTCTGTGTCGATAGCAAGGATAACGTCTACGTATTTACCCGGGGCGCTCATCCGGTCATCGTATTCGATCGGAACGGGAGATTCCTTCGCTCCTGGGGACAGGACATCGGCTTTACCAATGCCCACGGCGCTGCCGTGGGGCCCGACGACATGCTCTACCTCACCGACGACCACGGGCACACGGTGCGCAAGTGCACGCCGGACGGCAGGTTGCTGATGACGATCGGAACACCCAAAGTGCCTGCACCGGCATTCAGCGGAGATCCGTTCAATCGTTGCACGCATACCGCACTCTCCCCGCAAGGCGATATCTACGTCTCCGACGGATACCAGAACGCGCGAGTGCACAAGTTCTCTGCCAACGGAAAACTGCTGTTCTCATGGGGTGAGCCGGGCACCGACCCGGGTCAGTTCAATCTGGTGCACAACATCGCTTGCGACGACGCAGGCTGGGTCTACGTCGCCGATCGGGAAAATCACCGCGTACAGGTGTTCGACGGAAACGGGAAGTATGCGGGTCAGTGGAACAACCTCGCGCGGCCGTGCGGACTCTACGTCGCCCGCGGCAAAGACCCGCTTGCGTTCATCGGCGAGCTCGGCCCGGAGACTGCCGCGACGTTGACGAAAGGCGTGCCCAACTTGGGCCCGCGGCTCTCGATTGTCTCCGCAAAGGGCGCAATCCTGGCTCACCTGGGAACGCAACCGATAGGCGAAGGGCCCGGCCAATTCATCGCTCCACACGGCATCGCCGTCGACTCACGCGGCGACATTTACGTCGCCGAGGTCGCCAAAACGGCTTGGCGGGTCCTGTTCGGCAAGGAGCCGGACCACGAGTTGCGCTGCTTCCAGAAGCTGGCGAGGGTGGGCTGATCGGGACGCGCGCCCCACGACCCCCACCCTCCCCCGCTCAATTCCCGATCACCTCGCCGAACCGTACCCACTGCTTGCCGTCGAAGCGCTGCAGTTGAACTTGCCGGATGACGTGATAGTCCGTCGAACTGGTGTTGATTCGGATCCCCGGCAACAGCAGCGGCAGCGCGAGATTCTTGAGGTTCGTCGCCTGGGTCATCACGTTCTCGCGAGTCAGATCGTCTCCGCACTGTTTCAACACTTGCACCAGGGTCTGGGCGGCGGCGTATGCATACACGTTGTACCAGTCGTTGAGGTCGCCGTCCGGATAGTATTTCTTCATGAAGGAGCGCCATTCCTGCATCGCGGGATCGTTGTCCCACTGCGGGTCGGTCGGATCCTTGACGAAGCCTACGGTGATCGCACCAATTCCCTTCTCCACACCCGCCGGGATCATCACCTGACCCACCGACGAGCCGGGCATCGCGACGAACTGCAGCGGCTTCCATCCGATGTCGTAGGCTTTGCGGATGGCCAGGGCCGAGAACTTGGCGGTGCTGATGTTGAGAAAGGTGTCGGCACCGGAGGCCTTGAGCGACACCACCTGAGAATCGACGGTCGCATCGGTCAGTTCAAAGCTCGATTCGGCGACGATCAGTCGCTTCGCCTTGTCCCCGAGCTCGTCGTGCAGCCCGTTCAGGTAATCCTTGCCGAAGTCGTCGTTTTGGTACAGCACGGCGATCTTGGCGTTGGGCCGGTGCTCCAGAACGTAGTGCGCATAGGCTCTGGCCTCTTTGTAATAGGTTGGCAACCAGCCTATGGTCCAGCGGAAATTCTTCGGATCGGCGAACTTACTCGCTCCCGAAGACACGAAGAGCTGGGGAACCTTCTTGGCGTTGAGGTACTTCTGGACGGCGGAGTTCGCGGCAGTGCCGTTGGAGTTGAACACCACCAGGACTTCCTCTTGCTCGACCAGCCTGCGCGTCTGTTCCACCGTCTTGGGGGGACTGAACCCGTCATCGAGCGAGATCAGCTTGATCTTGCGCCCGTTGACGCCGCCCTCCGAGTTGAGCTTCTCGAAGTAGCCCATCTGCACCCTGCCGCCCGCGCTGTAAGCGGAGGCTGGGCCGCTGTAGGGTTTGGTCTGCCCGATC